>JAQUYN010000020.1 GCA_028691835.1 Alphaproteobacteria bacterium
GGGCTTGCTGTTTTGACAACATCTCTTTTAACGCAAGGCGCGGGACCTTATACGGATCGTGATTTTCAAGAAAAGTTGGCTGCGCATGCGATCCAGATGGACATCTCTGCTTCGCGTGACCAAATTGTCGGTCAGCTGAAAACATTGTCCCGCACGCAAAAAGAAGCCTTCAAGCTTCTTGGCCTTGCGTTGACCAAACCGCGTTTTGAACAACAAGCTTTTGATCGGGTGCGTGATGAACAGCTAACCTCTATTAAATTTCAGCTTTCAAGTCCATCGTGGCAAGGCCGCTATGCCTTGTATCAGACGATTTTTGGCACGCATCCTTACGGATACCGTTCGCTGGGGATGCCACAGACGCTTGCTGTTGTAACGCGTGATGACGCAGCTTCCTTTGCTCAGGAGCATCTTGCAAAAGATAATCTTTATGTTTCTGTTGTCGGCGATATTGATGCGTCCACGTTGTCGTCTGTGTTAGATCAGGTTTTTGGCGCCTTGCCTGATCATGCCGTATTGGCAGCGGTGCCGGAGGTTGTTTGGCCCAACATGACAAAGACACTGCTTGTGTCGCGGCAGGGAAAACAGACCAATATTCTTTTTACGCGGCCTATGCTGCGACGTGAAAAACCAGATTGGTATGCCGCAGAGATTGCAAATTATATTCTCGGCGGGGGTGGGTTTACGGCGCGGCTGATGAAGGCCGTTCGCGCCAAGGAAGGCTTAACTTATGGGATCAGTACGGGACTGTCTTCGATGGATCATGCATCGATGCTCGTGGGGGCTTTTTCAACCGACAATGCAAAAGCGCATGAGGCTATGGCTCTTTTGAAGAAGGTTTGGCAAAACTTTTACGATAACGGCGTAACGCAGACAGAGCTTGATGCGGCGCGGGACTATTTGATGGGATCCATGCCCATATCCTTGACTTCGACCGACGCGATTTCGCAAACCTTACTTGCCATGCAAACCGAGAAACTCGGGCAGGATTATTTAGATCGTCATGCGGCGTTGTTGCAGGCTGTTACGAAAGCGGACGTTGACCGCGTGATCCAAGAATGGTTTGATCCCGCAAAAATGAGCGCCTCATTTGTTGGGGTCCCTAAAGGATTTTCCTTTGACGATAAGCGAGAATTGATTACGGAGTAGCACAATGGTGAAATGCAGTGATTTATCAATTTGGGCGGAGTTACAAGAACAGGCGCATAGGGTCAAGCATGTTTCTTTGGACTCTCTTTTTGAGCAAGACCCGGATCGTGCCACGCGATGGACGATAAAGCTAAACGGATTGGAATCTGATTTCTCTCGCAATCATATCTCAGATGAAACTTTGGCGCTTTTACTTCGTTTGGCCAAAGAACGTGACGTTGAGGGTTTGCGCGATCAAATGGTTTCCGGGACCAAGATTAACAATACAGAAAATCGTGCTGTTTTGCATACGGCCCTTCGTACGGCCAAGGATGACCCTGTTTATGTGGACGGACAGGATGTCATGCCAGCCATTCGGTCTTTGCATCAAAAGTTGGCGAAGTTTGTTGCTGATGTGCGCGAGGAACGTTGGCTCGGCGCAACGGGGCAACCCATTCGTAACGTCGTCAATATTGGAATTGGCGGTTCAGATTTGGGGCCTCGTCTCGTTGTCTCTGCTTTAAGAGAACAGGCAACTGGGCCACAGGTTCATTTCGTCGCAAACGTAGATGCTGCGGATTTGATGGGGCTTTTGCCGAAATTAGATCCTGCGACAACTTTGTTTGTGATTGTGTCAAAGACGTTCACAACACAGGAAACGCTTTTGAATGCGCGCTCGGCGCGTGAATGGCTTGTCGGGGCTTTGGGGGAGGAGGCTGTCGCTCAACATTTTGTGTCCGTTTCTACAAATCGCGACGCCGTTGAGTCTTTCGGGATTCATGCCGAGAATATGTTTGCGATGTGGGACTGGGTTGGGGGGCGTTATAGCCTGTGGTCGGCCGTGGGTGTTGGGATCGCTCTTTCCGTTGGCTTTGCGGGGTTTCAAAAACTTTTAGCCGGAGCGGCGCTGATGGACGAGCATTTTTGCACGGCCCCGCTTGACAGAAATATTCCCGTTTTAGCGGCATTGATTGGCGTTTGGTACCGTAATTTTTGGGGAACCTCAGCCTTGGCTATTCTTCCTTACAGCGAACGGTTGCGGGATATGCCCCGCTATTTGCAACAGCTTGATATGGAAAGTAACGGCAAAAGCGTGACACGTGACGGCGAGCCGATTGATTATCAAACAGGTCCCATCGTTTTCGGCGAATGTGGCAGCGTTGGCCAACACAGTTTCCATCAATGGCTTCATCAGGGATCCAGTTTTGTTCCCGCAGATTTTATTGGTGTGCGGCAAGACGATATGCATCGTCCAGAACATCATGCTGTTCTTTTGGCTCACATGCAGGCGCAAGTGGAGGCCTTGATGTCTGGTCGTCAGGACCCAGACCCAGCGCGGACAAATCCAGGAAACAAACCAACGTCTGTTTATTGGCTGGAGACATTAGACCCATATACACTCGGCGTTCTTTTGGCGCTTTATGAGCATAAGGTTTTCGTGCAAGGCGTTATTTGGGGCATTAATTCCTTTGACCAGTTTGGCGTTGAACTTGGTAAAAAACTTGCCAATGAACGGTTGAAAAGAGAGAAGGCATCAACGCCCTCATGAAACTAATTGATTGAAACTTTTGGGGCGGGTATAGTGGTCTTCACGATTTTGTAGAGATAGGCTTGATGATGCTTTTTGCGCAGACCTTTTTTTCACGACGACGTTGTCAGAATTAAACTGACAGGTCTTTTGCGCGCCTTTCTTATCCGTATTTGATTTTTGTCAGATTTTTATCCGCTGTGGTTTCGATCACGGCGCTCGTTTATTTTTCTATTTGTTTGGAAATGAGTCCATGATCCTTTCTTCTCCCGCTCTTTCTCCCGCCTTGGGTCCGATGGTTTTGTCCACGGCTTCTTTTTCCGGTTTCAACGTTTGCGTTCTTGATGACCCTCAGTGGCTTGACGGCATGATGGCTGTTCATCAGAAAACGCGTGAGGCTTTGCCCGCCGATCAAAAACATTTTCTTTTGCCTAAAACGCCTGAGTATTTTGCTTCCTTGCTGAAAGGTGAAGGCGGCGCGATTATCGGCGCGTTTTCAAAAGCGAATGATGAGGTTGTGGGGTTCTGCGCCGTTGTCGGTGCTGATCATTGGCGTGACGCGCAAGCCAAGGGTTTTGTGTCATGTCCTGATTCAGATCAGCGCCTTGCTGATGCGTGTGGCCAAACCCAGATTGACGTTGTGCAATCGTTTTGTGTCAACCCTTCGTTTCAGGGAAGCGATTTATCGCGTGGTCTTCTTGGGCAGGCCTTGTCTTGGTGCCAGTATAAGAGGCAGCCTGTTTCCCTTCCCTTCCTTTGCAAAGAGGGTGTGCTGTTGGCTCAGGTTGCCGGTGAAAATGCTTGTGCTTTGACCAAGTTCATGAAGGCCGGTTATGCGATGGAGGCCACATGGACACAGGATGTTGACGGCATCAAACGGCAGAAAGTTCTTATGCGTTATATGCCAAGGAAAGAGCGGATGTCTATGTTCGAAAGGAACCCGCAGGGCATCAAGCTTTCGACACAAACAGCTCCGCTTCTTGCGGATGTTTTGGTGCGTTACGTTGCCGCTGGTCGCCGCGTGTTCCTAATGCAAGGTTCGGGGCGCAAGTCTGCCCCTGTCTTTGCCTATGTGCCGATATAATTAAGCGTCAATGTTGGATGCGTTCAACGCGTTTTCGACGATGAAGTCGCGACGTGGTTCGACCACATCTCCCATCAACGTGGAGAAAACTTGTTCGGCCTCATCAACTTGATCGACATGAACCTGAAGAAGCGTGCGGGCTTCGGGATCCAGTGTCGTTTCCCAAAGCTGATCGGGGTTCATTTCACCTAGACCTTTATAGCGTTGAATGGTCAAGGCGTGACGGCCTTCAGCCGTGATGGCGTCAATAAGTTCACACGGGCCTGCCAAGGCAACAGCGGGTCGTTCTTTGATCGAGAAGTAAGCCGGTGCGTTGAACCATTCCTGAAGCTCCGCTGTTTGGCTGTCCAAGCGACGGGCTTCAGCTGAACGCAACACGTCAGGATCGATTGTAAAGCGTGTTGTCACGCCAAGTTTTGTGCGGGTGAAAAGCATGCCACCATTCGCCGACGCGCTGCCGTGCCAGCCGCGATCTTCTTTAAGTAAAATAGTGTTGAGGCGATCTGCGACATAGGTTGCGGCGGTTACCACCTTCGTGGGGTCACTTAAAAGATCAAGGTTGAGCGAGCCTGCAATAGCGGCTTGTTCGACGATGGTGCGATTCCCCACTTTGCCGCTGATGACCGTAATGGCATTTTTCATGACGCGGACTTTTTCGATGAGAGCCTGAAGCTCCTCTTTCGATAGCTGTTTGCCACCATGAAGCGTCAGTGTGGCGGATTCGCTTCCTGTTGCCAGAAGGTAATTTTCAAGAGCGCGGTCATCTTTCAGATAGCGTTCTTTCGTGTTGCCTTTTTTGATGCGGTACAATGGCGGTTGAGCGATGTATAAATAGCCGCGATTGATAAGCTCGGGCATCTGGCGATAGAAAAAGGTAAGCAACAACGTGCGAATGTGGCTTCCGTCCACATCGGCGTCGGTCATGATGATGATTTTGTGATAGCGCGCTTTGTCGGGGTTGAACTCTTCGCGCCCAATGCCTGCGCCGATGGCGGTAATCAGCGTGCCGATTTCGGCAGAGCCCAACATCTTGTCAAAACGTGCGCGTTCAACATTCAGGATTTTACCGCGCAGAGGAAGGATTGCTTGCGTCTTGCGCGAACGCCCTTGTTTGGCAGACCCCCCCGCCGAGTCGCCTTCTACGATGAAGAGTTCGGAAAAAGCGGGGTCGCGTTCTTGACAATCGGCCAGCTTGCCGGGCAGGGATGTCGGGTCGAGCGCTGTCTTGCGGCGAGTCAGTTCACGCGCCTTGCGTGCGGCTTCGCGTGCGGCAGCGGCTTCGAAAATTTTACCGACGACTTTCTTGGCCTCGGCGGGATGCTCTTCGAACCATTGGCTGAGCATTTCGCTGATAACACTTTCGACGATGGGCTTAACCTCAGACGAGACAAGTTTTTCTTTGGTCTGTGATGAGAATTTAGGATCGGGAACTTTAACGGAAAGCACACAAGTTAGGCCTTCACGCGCATCTTCGCCGGATAGAGAAACTTTCTCTTTTTTGGCAATGCCTGAACTTTCGGCGTAATGGTTCGTCGTGCGCGTTAACGCGCTGCGGAATCCAGCCAAATGTGTGCCGCCGTCTTTTTGCGGAATGTTATTGGTAAAGCACAGCATCGTTTCGTGATAGGAATCGTTCCACTGCATGGAACATTCAACGGTCAGCCCGTCGATTTCCTTGCTGACGCAAATTTTCGTGTCATGCAAAACGGTTTTGGAGCGATCTAGATAAGCAACAAATTCTTTCAGTCCGCCTTCATAATTTAACTGAATAAGCTTGGGCTCAACGCCACGCGCATCGGTCAGATAAACATTGATGCCGGAATTGAGGAAGGCCAACTCGCGCAAGCGATGCTCAAGGATCGAAAAAACAAACTCAGTATGTGTGAACGTTTCTTTGGATGGAAGGAAGGTAATCTCTGTTCCCGTTTGATCCGAAGGTTCGCCTTTTTTAAGCGGCGCAACGGGAACACCATGTTGAAAGCGCATGGTCCATTCAAAGCCTTGTCGCCAAACGGTCAGGTCCAAATATTCAGACAAGGCGTTGACAACGGAAACGCCCACGCCATGAAGGCCGCCAGAGACTTTGTACGAATTCTGGTTGAACTTGCCGCCAGCATGTAGTTCGGTCATGACAACCTCGGCAGCGGACACGCCTTCTTCATTATGAATATCGACAGGAATGCCGCGTCCATTATCGCGAACCGAGCATGATCCGTCGGCGTTTAGAACAACGTCGATGCGTGTGCAATACCCCGCGAGGGATTCATCAACCGCGTTATCGACAACTTCATACACCATGTGGTGAAGGCCTGAACCGTCATCCGTATCGCCAATATACATGCCGGGGCGCTTGCGCACAGCGTCGAGGCCGCGCAGGACGGTGATCGATTGGGCGCCATAGTCATCGGCTGTTTCGGTGGGGGTGGAAGGCGTGATTTCTTCGGCGATCTGCGACATGAATTCCATTGCTTTTTAAGGTCCAAAAACGAGTCTGATTTCTAGCACGTTCCGGGGGGCAGCGCAATGATCTAACGCTCTGGAAAAACAACGAAAAAATGGGCTTGCCTTGCCGTCTGAGGCGGTTGTTGGCAAGCCCATTAGAAGGGAAAGAGGACTTAGCGAATAACGTTGCGGCCAAGATGTTGATAAGTTCTTTTATGAGAGGTGCCATCTTGCCGTGTAGGTGCTGCACCATAGGGGCCTTGATGCGTCGTGTCATAGATCATTTTTTCGACGGTTTTCAGGCCCGTTCTGGCATAAGTCCAAAGCCCTTCGCTGTCCATCCTGCTTGTTCGTTCTGGATCAAGAACAAGTTGCCCAAAGAGGGGCACGTCGGCGCGAAGGAATTGGATTTCAGGCAAACGCCCGTCTCTGTCGGGCGGCATCCCCCACATAGCCCTGACTTCTGGTGGCGCGACAAAGGAGAACACCCCTGATTCTTGGGGGCTGGTTCCAGGCGCATATCCATACTGCGCATGCGATGATTCCGAGGCCGCTGTTGCCAAAGCAAAAGTCTGCCAAAGACGAAGCTGAACGTCGTTTCCCTCAGATGTAAATTTGAGGCCGGGGTTTTTGCGGGCATGCCGGATCTGTTTGTGGCCACGCGCCGCAACCGAAACAATATCCATGTCAGGATTGCGGCTCAGCATATGAAAGGTCGCGCTTGCCTGTTCGCGGCGCCCATCCAAAACAGGGGAGGGGCGTTCAGTGCCGACCACAAGGTCGCCATTAGGACCGGCAAACATGTTAAAGGTTTGCCCCCATTTGGTGATGGATCTTACATAGCCACCACTGGGAACGGGAACCCAATCAGTCAATCTATCGGGACGATTAATCCCTGCATTTTGCTGTTCACTGGCCGCTGCTCCAACCGCCAGCCCTCGGCTGATAAGAATTTTGAGGACATCCATATTTGCTGGGTCCATCGCCATTGTGACCGAATCGCTTTGAAATGTCTTTTTCTCAATGAGAAGCTCGCCGATAAGGCGATTGCCATTACGATCTTTTCCTTTTTGTTGAAAATGGAATCGAGCGCCCATACGTAAATCGTTCGAGTCAACGATACCCTCGCACGACAAGGGATTGTATTCCATGGTTGCGTGGATGTTATGTCCGTTCATATCGGCAGCGAAATCAATAAATTTTGTGCCTGTGCCATCAAAGTTTGGATATACGGTGCCTGTGCTCAGGTTTGCTGTTTGTTGTGCCTCTTGACGGGTGGTTTTGACTCGATGGGACTTTGTTGTCGTTTGGTTTGGGCGCCCAGTGACCATCTTGCGATAAGCGGCCATGGTCGCACTGCTGGGCTTAAATGTTGTCACGCCCGTTTGGGGGTCGGTGACCCCTTGATCGGCTGTTAGTCCGCGAGCGGCAGCTGGGCCAGCATGAAGCGCGATAAAGGCTCCGGTAAAGATCGCAGTGGCCTGCTTGAAAAGAGAAAGCAACGTATTGTTGTTGGGGCGCATAATAATCTCGCTAAAAATGGGACAAACTATGATGGGTGGATATTACCACAAAGCGCTCAACAAAGTCTAAACGATTAATAGTTTCTTGACCTTATATAACCCGCTTTATGGGTTGATACCGGTGATAAATATAAAGGACTCGTCATCGCGAGGCCCCTTCTTCAGGGGCCGTGGCGATCCATCTCCTACTGTTTCAACATGGGCCTACGTTGAAAATGCGGGCGATGGATTGCCTCGTCGGCCAATAGGCCTCCTCACAATGACACCGTTCTTAATTTTATCAGTGTGTTAAACCCATAATACCAACCGCCCGATGAAAAGACTCATAGAGACAGGCGCGCCGTTTGTCATTCCGGCGAAACTTTCTTGCGGCGCTTTTATGCGACGAAAGAAAGTCTTCAGCCGGAATCCCATTTGGTTTATATCAAGAAAACAAAAGGAAATGGGATTGTAAAAACACGCTTTTTGCGTGTTTTTATCCTTCGGACTTCGGGCCTTTGGCCCTACGCGCAAAACGTATACGTTTTGTCTGGATCACCCCTAATAAAGGGCGTCCGGACAAGCTGAGAGAGAGTTTTAGCTACCGTCCCAATGTTGCTTAGAAAGACTATAGATTTCTTCCATATTATTAGGGAACACGGTTTGAAAAACCACCGTCATGCCAGCGAAGGGCATCCCCTTTGTTTTTCGTCCTCTTTTTCCTGTTTTGTTAATCTGAGTTCGGCACCCTCTTCCCACACGCCGCAATTGGCAATCACGGGGGTATAGGTCAGGCTCTTGACGAATTTGAGCAAATCCGTGGCCATCAGGGATGTTGAGGCCGTATTTCGCAGGGGATGAAAATTAACCATTGGCGCTTCCATCATATCGCTGTCCAAAACAACGTTTATGCGGCGGCTTTCATCATTCATCAGGGCAAAAGGTGTGACCGAGCCGGGGGTGATGGCCAGAACTTCTTGCAACAACTCGGGCCGGCCAAATGAAAGGCGCGCGCTGCCTATGGCTTTTTCAAGCGGGGACAGTTGGGCGCGTTTCAGCCCCGGCATGACGATCAGCCAAAGTTTGCCCTTTTTGTCCTTGAGAAAAAGGTTCTTGCACGGCATGCCGGGGATCATGTGATCGAGGTCACGCCCGTCTTCCACGGTGAAAACGGCGCGATGTTCGACGGTCTGATGCAAAATGCTCAGGCTGTCCAAATAGGCATAGAGGTCCTGTTCTGTAATCATGCCGCATTATTGTGCCAATATGCTCGCCATTCAATGATTTTTCTTGACTTAACGTGTCGTTGGCCACATTCGTTAAGGGTCCTTAACAAGAAGAACAAAGGAATCTTTATGCGCCCTTCCAATCGCGCCGCTGATCAGTTGCGGACCGTTACGTTTGAACCCCATGCTGCGAAATATGCCGAAGGCTCGTGTCTCGTTAAATTTGGTGATACGCATGTGCTGTGTGCAGCGACTGTGGTTGAAAAGGTCCCTCCTTTCCTGCGTGGTTCTGGTTTGGGGTGGGTAACGGCTGAGTACGGTATGTTGCCCCGTGCCACACAAGATCGCATGGATCGTGAGGCGGCTCGCGGGAAGCAAACGGGCCGAACGCAAGAAATCCAGAGGCTTATTGGCCGCGCTTTGCGTGCCGTTGTGGACCGCGCTGCCTTGGGCGAGATTCAGATCAAGATCGATTGCGATGTCCTTCAGGCCGATGGCGGTACGCGCACGGCATCCGTTACGGGTGGCTATGTTGCTCTGGCGTTGGCGCTTAAGCATTTGCAACGTATTGGTAAGATTAAAAACTTGCCACTGATTGACAACGTTGCCGCTATATCTTGTGGCCTTTATGAAGGGGCGGCTGTTTTGGATTTGGACTATCCCGAAGATTCAAATGCCGGAGCCGATGCTAATTTTGTATTGACGGGAACGGGAAAAATTGTTGAGATTCAGGGAACGGCGGAGCATGCGCCTTTTGCCGAGGAACAGTTTGCTGAAATGCTCCGGTTGGCCCGTAAGGGGATTGCTGAAATTACTGAGATGCAAAAAGCTGTGATCGAGGGGGCCTAGGCCATGCCACGCCATTTTGACGGAGATACCCTTGTCATTGCAACGCATAATCATGGCAAGCTCTTGGAATTCAAAACAGTTTTGCTCCCTTATGTGCGCAAAATTATTTCTGCTGGCGAATTAGGTCTGCCAGAACCCAAAGAAACAGGCTCAACTTTTGCTGAAAACGCAACATTGAAAGCCTTGGCTGCTGCAGGGGCAGGCGTTCCCGCCTTGGCGGATGACAGCGGCCTGTGCGTGAATGCGCTGGGCGGAAAACCCGGTTTGTTTTCAGCGCGTTGGTGTGGATCCAGCAAAGATCCTTTGATTGGAATGGAGCGCGTGCAGCTTGAATTAGGGGCAAGCCCTGATCGTTCGGCTTATTTCATCTGTGTGTTAGCGCTCGCTTGGCCGGATGGGCATACGGAGGTTGTCGAAGGACGTTGCGACGGCCAAATCGTCTGGCCCCCACGTGGCAACAATGGCCATGGCTATGATCCCTTCTTCTTGCCCGATGGACAATCAATGACTTTTGGGGAGATGAATCCTTCTCAGAAACAAGAAATCAGTCACCGGGGCCAAGCGTTGAAAAAGATGGCGGCTTTATTCACGACGGCATGAACCCTTTATCCATCTATATTCATTGGCCTTTTTGCGCAGCAAAATGCCCGTACTGCGATTTCAATTCGCGTCCCCTGACAAGCGATTTGGACGCCGATGCATGGGAAGCTGCGTATCTTCGTGAACTTTCATTCTATGCTGATCACCTTTCTGGCCATTCCGTTCACACAATTTATTTTGGCGGCGGCACACCTTCGCTGATGCGAGAAAAGACAATTGCTGCAATTCTTAACAAAATTGCTGCAGTATGGGATGTGCAGCATTTTTGCGAAATCACGTTGGAGGCGAACCCGTCCTCATCGGAAATCGGGAAGTTTTCTGCCTTTAAAAGCGCTGGTGTGAATCGTCTTTCGCTTGGCGTGCAGGCTTTGAACGATGCCGATTTGCGTTTTTTGGGACGCGTTCATGATGGCGATGCTGCGCGGGAAGCCATTGAAATGGCTAAAAAAACATTTGATCGTTTCTCTTTTGATTTGATCTATGCCCGCAGGGGTCAAACGCCCGCAGCATGGCAGACCGAACTTACAGAGGCGCTGGCCTTTGGTGCCCAGCACATGTCGCTCTACCAACTCACTATCGAAGAAGGAACCGTCTTTCATAAGCGCGCACGCCAAGAAAGATTTACCGCAAGCGACGATGATGCCGCAGCGATGTTTGAGTTGACTCAAGACCTGATGGCGCAGGCTGGCGTGCCCGCATATGAAATATCAAACCACGCCGCCCCGGGACAAGAAAGCCGCCACAACCTAACCTATTGGAACTATGGCGAGTATATCGGAATTGGGCCGGGGGCTCATGGTCGTTTTGTGCAAGAAAAGGTGCGTTATGCTGCGCACAATTTGCGGCAACCAGCGGCTTGGTTGCAACAGGTCATGGAAAAAGGCCACGGCTTAGTCGAGCGCGAAGCTCTTGATGTGGGCACAGCTCAACGCGAAGCTCTTATGATGGGACTGCGTCTAACTGCGGGTATAGATTTGAGCGCATGGTTTTTGAAATTTGGACAACCTCTGTCTGATAACCTTTCCCAAGAGCGCGTGGCGTGCTTGCAGGCGCAGGGGCTTTTGTCGAAAAGTGAAACGCATCTTGCCGCCACAGCAGCAGGCCGACAAAGGCTGAATGCCGTGTTGGATTATCTGCTTAACGATGGGACATAAGGCTCAGTCGAGGTCTAGAGGTTTCCCCGCGCCAAAGACTCTTAGGTACTCGTCACGGCTCATGTTTTTGGGTCTGTAAGCGGGCTTTATCGAATAATGCTTCTTTTTCCCAACTGCCTTCTGTTTTCCTTTTCCACCTTTTTTCGGTGAAGGGCCCCATTCCTGCCCCATGGCCTCAGGCGTGGCTTTGGGGGAAGGTCCGGCTGCGGGCCCTGTATGATCTGTTGTTGGTTCCGGCTTTTTCTCGTGCGTGTAGGTATGCGGTTGGGTGGGTTCGGCAACGCGAATTTCGGTACCAACCCCCGTGTAGCCAGCTCTTGCTGGATTGCCTTCACCGGAAATGAGACGGTTTAAAAACGCGGAGGAAACTTTCTTGGGCGCTGCCACTGGCCTTGCCTGAATCAAGGGAAGATAACGGCCTGCTGTGATCCGGGTTGTGAAGGGATTAAATATGTGCATCGGGAATCTTTGGCCCATGTGCATCTCCCGCCATTAAGACAACATGGCTTCAGTCTGTTCTAACTTTCATAAAAAGAAAAGACGATTAAATACTTTCATCAGCTATTTGCCCTTAGGTCAAAGTCAGCGCAATAAGCGCGACAATGCCTGCTGCGATACGATACCATGCGAACGGAGCAAAGCCATGCTTGCCAACAAAACCAACGAAGGTTTTGACAACAACAAGCGCGGATAAAAACGCGATAACAAAACCGATGGCGATGGTTGTTCCATCATCTGCAGTGAGGTGGTCGATGTTTTTATAAAGGTCATAGGCCGTTGCAGCGGCCATGGTCGGAATGGCAAGGAAAAAGGAAAACTCGGCGGCGACTTTGCGCTCCACCTTCAAAAGAAGAGAACCCATGATTGTTGCGCCCGATCGCGATACGCCGGGGATCATGGCTAGGCATTGGGCAAACCCAATGTAAAGCGCCGTTTTTAAGGGCATATGCTCAATATCTACAACAGCTGGGGCAGGCGCCTTTTTTTCAATCCAAAGAATGGCGAAGCCGCCGACGATAAAGGAAACAGCAATCACGTAAGGATTGAACAAAACCGCTTTGATAAAATCATGGGCAAAAAAGCCGATGACCATGGCGGGAAGAAAGGCCAAAAGCACGGCAAAGATGAAACGACGCGCCTCTGGACTTTTTGGGGCATCCATGACAACTTTCCACAGGCGCAGGAAATATACGGCGACAACCGCGAGAATGGCCCCAAATTGGATGACGATTTCGAAAACGTTACCTTCTGGCCCCTTAAATCCAAGCAGGTCATTCATAAGCAACAGGTGGCCTGTTGAGGAAATAGGTAGGAATTCGGTCAAGCCTTCAACAAGACCCATAATGACGGCATTCATCCACGTTTCAAGCATTGGCGTTTCTTCTTTAAGTCGGGGTGATTTCTAGTGGCCGGATCTTAGGTGATAACCATAAGGGACGCCAGCCTTTGATGGCCCCCCAAGGGTTATATATTCTTTATCTGCTAAAATCCCAGTCGTCCCGCCGTCCCACCTCATTCGCGCTGCGCCTCACCTGCCGCTTGCCGAGCGGTTGCGAGGAGGGATCCCCTATTACGCTCCTACGGAGCTGCGGCGGGACATGTCGCCACGGCTCCTCATGGGGCTTCGCGACGGTCTTTTTTGATCGTCAAGCCAGCCCTTGACAGGAAAGCAGCACAAAAGAGAAAAATCTTTTGGAAGCGACGAAATATCCCTTGACAGGGAGGGCGGCTTGTGCTATTGACACTCCTACGGCGTGGTGCGTCTTGATTTGGGGGAATCGGGGCGTGGGGCGGCGACATTGGGCTTGAGTGTTTGGGCGATCTTTGCGGGAAAGGTCGCTTTTTTTGTGATTTGCGTCGGAAGGCGGACAGAGTTTGACGTGGCGATACAATCGTGTAGATTGGGCGCGCTGCGGCATTTTGTGCCGCGCCGAAGCTGGGGGATGAAGGGTCGTCCATTTCAATCGTGCATGATTGATTTTTGTAGCCCAGCGCAATGAAACAACAGATGCGGGGCTTCTTTGCCGTGCGCTCTTCGTAGGGGCGATCAAGCAGACAGAGGCTATTGCAGTTAAGGGACGTTTAAGGGGCAGGAATATGGAAAATAAAGGAATAAGCGAACCGCTTACGGGGCCGTTGATGAAGGGTAAGCGCGGGTTGATAATGGGCGTCGCGAATGATCGCTCAATCGCTTGGGGTATTGCTCAGGTCTGTGCGGCGCAAGGGGCTGAGATTGCGTTTACGTACCAAGGCGAAGCTTTGCAAAAGCGTGTTATGCCGCTTGCCCAATCGCTGAACGCGTCGATCATCGAACCTTGTGACGTGACAGATGAGGCTAGCCTTGATCGGCTTTTCGCAGTCATTAAGGAAAAATGGGGCCGCCTGGATTTTGTCGTACATGGCATCGCTTATTCCGACAAGACGGAGTTGGACGGTCTGTATGTGAATACGACTCGTGCGAACTTTTTGAAGACGATGGACATTTCTTGCTATTCGTTCACGGCTGTGGCTCAACGCGCCATGCCTTTGATGGCGGAGGGGGGAAGTCTTTTGACGCTTAGTTACATCGGTGCGGATCGTGTTATGCCGCATTACAATGTCATGGGCGTTGCCAAGGCCGCGCTTGAAGCGAGCATGCGGTACTTGTCCGTTGATTTGGGCCCGCAAAACATTCGTGTGAACGCGATTTCTGCGGGACCGATTAAGACGTTGGCCGCCAGCGGTATTGGTGATTTTCGCTATATCATGAAGTGGAACGAGATTAACGCCCCGTTGCGCCGGAACGTTACGACGGTTGAGATCGGCCACTCTGCCCTTTATCTTCTCAGCGATTTGGGATCAGGTGTGACTGGCGAAGTGCTTTATGTCGATAGCGGCTATCATAATATTGGCATGATGGCGGTTGAACAGGCCGATGCTGTGACCGAGTTGTTGAGTGGGTTTACGTCAAAGTAATTCGCGATGACACTAAGGGGATTTCTGGTATGGCAAGCAACAGCTTTGGTTCATTCTTTCGGTTTACGACGTGGGGAGAAAGTCATGGTCCCGCCGTTGGCGTTGTCATCGATGGATGCCCCGCTCGATTGCCTTTGACAGAAACGCATATCCAACCGTTTTTGGATAAGCGCCGCCCCGGGCAATCGTCTTTGACAACACAACGCCAAGAAGCCGATCAGGTTCGGATTCTTTCTGGCACGTTTGACGGATTGACGACTGGCGCGCCGATCAGTTTGATCATTGAAAACACAGATCAACGATCCAAGGATTACAGTGAGATCAAGGACAAGTTTCGCCCCGGCCATGCGGACTATACCTATCAGGCTAAATACGGCATTCGCGATTATCGTGGCGGGGGCCGTTCGTCAGCGCGTGAAACCGCATGCCGCGTTGCCGCTGGTGCCGTGGCCCGTCAAGTGCTGGGCGACAGTGTCGGTATCCGTGGCGCATTGGTGCAAGTTGGGGCGCATATTGTGGATCGTGCCGAATGGAATTGGGATGAAGTGAACAATAATGCCTTGTTCAGCCCGAACGCAAAGGCTGCCGTGTTTTGGGCGAATTATCTTGAGGAGGTCTGCAAAGCAGGATCATCTGTTGGCGCTGTCGTGGAAGTTCACGCATCGGGTATTCCCGCCGGATGGGGCGATCCGATGTATGAAAAACTGGATAGTGAAATTGCTCGCGCTATGATGTCGATCAATGCCGCCAAGGGTGTTGAAATCGGAAGTGGTTTTGCAAGCGCAGGCTTGACGGGTGAAATGAACGGCGACGAAATGCGTAGCGGTCCTGACGGTAAGCCCGTGTTCTTGTCAAACCATGCTGGCGGGATTCTTGGAGGCATTTCGACGGGACAAGATGTTGTGGTGCGATTTGCGTTGAAGCCCACAAGCTCGATTCTTACGCCACGACGAACGATAGATGTGCAAGGACAGGATACTGAGGTTTTTACGAAGGGCCGCCACGACCCCTGTGTCGGTATTCGCGCCGTTCCCGTTGGCGAGGCGATGCTCGCTTGCGTTTTGGCTGATGCGATGTTGCGACAGAAGGCTATGGGCTGAGAAGGCTCTTTATAATCGAAAACTTCGCCAACGTTAGGGTGTTCGTTCAATGATCGCTGCGGGACGTGTTACCAATAATATCATGTGGAATTTCGCCGGTAACGTTCTCCCTTTAGTGGTGGGGGTGTTGACCTTTCCTCTGCTTTTGAAGGGGCTCGGCGTTGAACGGTTTGGATTGCTCGGGATCGCGTGGGTCCTTGTTGGTTATTTCAGTCTGTTTGATTTAGGCCTTTCTCGCGCCATTACGCATATTGTTGCGGATCGCCTAGGCCTTGGTGATTTAAAGTCAGCCCGGGGCGTGGCCTCAACAGCTCTTCTTATGATGTGGGGCTTTGGTCTTGTGGCTGCCGTGGTGGTTTGGGCTTTATCTCCTTGGCTTGTGGACAGCGTTTTATCAATGCCTGCCACCTTGAAGGCAGAGGCCAGCTTGTCGTTTCGTCTGCTTGCGCTTTCGATCCCTTTTGTGATCCACACCGCTGGATTGCGTGGTGTTTTGGAAGCGCATCATGCTTTTCGTGAAGCCAGCTTAATTCGGACTGTGTTGGGCATCGGGACGTATTTAGGTCCTTTGGCGGCGTTGCCGATTGGTGGCTCTTTGGTTCATGTCTCGGTGTCACTTATTTTTGTTCGATTGGTTGGCTGGTTTATTCACAAAAGAGCCGTTGGCAAGATCATGCCTTTAGATAAAGGGTTGGCGGCCTTTGATCGTACTTGGCTTAAACCTCTTTTTACGTTCGGTGGGTGGATGACTATAACCAACATCGTCGGCCCCTTGATGGTGTATTTGGATCGATTCCTGATCGGGGCGATTTTGTCGGTGGCCGCTATTTCGTATTATATCGTTCCGTATGAAGTCGTCACGCGATTGTGGATTGTTCCTGCTGCTATATCGGGCGTGCTTTTTCCCGTTTTTTCTGCGCATTTTCGTGCAGATTCGGCGAAGGCTGCGCACTATCTGCAACGCGGCATGCTTTATGTTGTGATCCTTTTGTTTCCCGTTTTTGCGGGGCTTTCTTATTTGGCTCCAGAGCTTTTGGGCTTTTGGCTTGGCGATAAGTTTGCCCAAGAAAGCGCGCATATTTTATGTTGGCTTGCTGCCGGAGCCTTGATGGGAAGTATCGCGCAAATGAACTTTGCGTTGATCCAAGGGGGCGGTCGTTCGGATTGGACAGGCAAGCTGCATCTTGTCGAAGCCATCCCGTATTGGCTTTTTCTTTTCTGGATGCTGGATCGTTTTGGCGTTGTCGGCGCTGCTGTGGCTTGGTTTGCGCGCACGGCAATTGACGCTTTGGCTTTGATTTGGCTTACAGGAAAAATGGGGGCTGTGTTCAAGAAATCAATTCAGACACCCGTTGCTTTGACCATCGTGACGACGGCCCTTGTGCTTGTGCCCCTGTTTGTTGAGAATGCGCCGATGCGATTAGGCCTTTTAGCCATAACGCTTATAACTTTCTTTTTGTTCACATGGCGTTTCTTGATTTTTGCAAATGAACGTGCCTGGGCTTTGCGTATGCTCTTTATCTGGAGGAAGGCTAATCATGTCGAAAAATGATGCCATTGGTACCCATCCTTGTCCCATGTGTTCGATTTGCGGTTCATCAGGACGGCCACTGTATGTGGGGCTTAGGGACATTCTTTTGGGCGCACAAGGTGAGTGGACGATTAAGCAATGCTCAAATAAAAAGTGTGGGCTTTTGTGGCTTGATCCGATGCCTTTACCGGATGAAATTTATAAGGCTTATACGTCCTATCCCACACACCATGATGCGACAAAGAAGCAGGGGCTCATTGCTCATCTTTTCGAGAAAGCTCAAAGGGGCTATCGTGCCCGTCGATTTGATTTTCAATTGGAACAAGCCTCGCTTGTTGACCGCGTGTTAGGCAGGATCCTTTCCCTTGTCCCTGTTTTGCCAATGCATATGGGCTTTCCGTTTGCGCTGTTTGAAGGTCTGCCGAAAGGCAAGATTCTGGAGCTGGGGTGTGGAAGCGGTGAAACAATGAAGATATTGACGGATTGGGGATGGACGACTGAAGGGCTCGATTTTGATCCGGCGGCTGTTTCAAATGCCGTCGCGAAAGGGTTGAATGTTCGTCAGGGTGACCTTTTTTCTTGTGGATATGCGGCAGACAGTTTTGATGTGGTTTTTTCGAATCATGTGATCGAGCATGTCCCAGATCCAGCCGCTGTTCTTGCCGAGTGTCATCGCATCCTTCGCCCCGGTGGACGGTGCATTGTTGTGACTCCCAACGGTGAATCGATTGGTCATCGTGTGTTCAAATCGGCGTGGCGTGGACTTGAACACCCAAGACACATGCATATTTTTACGCCGGGATCATTGGGGGCCGCAGCTCAAACTGCTGGGTTTTCATCTTTGATTTTGACGACCAGTACGCGGCTTGCTGCCGCGATGTATCTTCCCAGTATGATGGTTCGCCAAGAAAACAAAGTATTCCCTCATGCCCGGATCGGTCTTAAGATAGGGGCCGTGCTGGCCCATCTTGTTGCCTATCTCTTTCATGGCGTTTCACCAAAGAGCGGCGAAGAATTAGTTCTGATTGGAGATAAAGAGAATGGCTAATCCACCGCTGCTTTCTGTTGTGATACCGACGCATAATCGGGCGCGATATGCGCGTTATGCCATCGAATCCATTCTTTCAATCAAAAGCCCTCTGTTGCAGCTTGTTGTTCACGACACAAGTGTATCGGATGAGCTAGAGGTGTTTGTTGCCGAGCATGTGTCTGATGAACGGCTGAAATACATTCGTTACCGAGACCGATTGAGCCTGACAGAAAACCACAATGCCGCCATGAAGGCTGCGGATGGCGAGTACGTTTGCCTGATCGGCGATGATGATACGATTATGCCAGAGGCGATTGAAGCGACACAGTGGGCCCGGGATAATGCTATCGACGCGCTCACGCCAACCGTCGTCGCCAATTATGCTTGGCCTGATTTTAGGTCGCGCTTTTTTGGCATGGCCCACGCAGGACGGTTGTACATTAAGCCGGATTTTCGCAAGGCTCGTTTGGTTGATGCCAAGGTTGCTTTGCGCAAGTCCTTGCAGAGGTCTGCTCAGGGAACAGAAGATCTTCCCAAGATTTACCACGGAATTATCAGACGCAGTGTGATGGAGGAGATTCGAAGAAAGTCAGGCAACTATTTTCATGGATCAAGTCCTGACGCTTCGGGGGCTTTGGGAATTGCTCTTATGATCTCAACTTTTGTTGAGATGGATTATCCTCTTACTTTGCCGGGAGCAGCGGGAAGCAGTGCAAGTGGCCGCAGCGCTGTAAACACACATAAAGGCAAGCTGGCCGAAGATCCTCAGACGGCTGGTTTTGTGAAGGCTGGCTGGCCGCGAGAGGTGCCTCGCTTTTTTAGTGTCGAAACAGTGTGGGCACACGCAGGCATTGAAACCATTCGGCAGATTCAGCCTAATCGTCTAAAAGATTTCGATTTTATACGGCTTTATGCGACGTGTTGGTTGAAGCATAAAGACTATCGCAAGGAAACGCTTGAGGCTTATGCCCTTTATCTTGCCGAGCCGGGCCATTCTGTTGCCTTCCCTCGACTTGCTTTGGTGGGGAAGATGATTCAGGTGATGGCAGAAACCTTTTGGCGCTTGAGTCGGAGACTTATGATTCCCACGGCGGCAGGCGGTCGATACTATATCCCTGAGCTTAAGACGATTGCGGATGCGCAAACAGCTTTGCTCGACTATCTGAAGGGCAAGAACCATTCTTTTGGTGCTTTTATAGCGAAGGATCTTGCTAATAGTGCGAAGGGCCTAAACGTTAAAACGACAGAGGCAATGCTGGGGTAGCGCTTTGGGTGATTTACAAAATATTATGAGTTTAATGCTGGCGGCGTTGACGATTTTTGCCATCTTTAAATGGCGGAATTATCCAGAGCGTGTTGCCGCAAGCTGTTTGGCCTACGCTTCCTGTCATTTTCTCTATACCGTTGTTTATTTGTTGTCTGGGAAGCCGGGAAGTGAATGGGTCCTTTGGAATGCGGGAGAAGAGGCGGCACGACTGTCGGGCTCTTTGGTCCTTCTTGCCTCTTTCCTTGCCAGTGTGCGGTATTTGAAATTTGATCGTAAACGGATCAAGACAGCGCAACTGTTTGGAGCTGGTGGCCTGTTTTTATCCGTCGGGTATGTTTTGAATGCCAAGGTTACGAATGGGCTGTGGGTCCAAGATGTTCTATCAAGCTTTGCTGCCCTTGCCTGTTGTTTTTCGTTTATCAGCATGCTTTCAACCGTGCGAAAGGATTCCTTGCAGGCAACGTTAGCCGCAACGATCCCTTGGCTTGTCCTTTTTATTGGGATGGCGGATCTTTTAGGGCTTTATGAGATCGTTTCCCTTCAGGCTTGGGCAACCTATCAAAACTATCAAGGCCTTATTGTTTATCGTGCGAGTTCTCTTTTCTTTAACCCTAATTGGTATGGCGCTTGGTTGATTTTGGCCGCCGTTCTTTTGACCTATTCCTATGAGGAGAAGGCCGCCCCTCGTTCTTTGGTGTTATTGGGAATGGTTTTTGTTGGGGCAGGTTTGTTTCTTTCTGGATCGCGGGCGGCGCTCTCAATTGCTGTGGTCGCCTCGTTGATTCTTGTTGCTTTGAAAGACGCGGCAGGCCGTCGCCAAATCCTCACTTGCGGCTTTTTTTGTGCTTTAGGGTTTGGGCTTGTTTTTCTGCCCACTCTTATGTCACATCAAATTACGGCTGTTGATCGTTCGCTTTATCCTTTGGCCGCACGTTGGACTTCCTTTCACATGGAAATGGCTTCGCTTGCCCAGCCTTTTGTGACAGGGTCGACTGTATCTGACATCAGCCCGGAATTCGCTATCTCGTTTCATGGTCGGTTTTTGGGCGCTATACGTGACAATGGGTTCTTGGCCACTTTTGATAATGGTGGCCCTTTTTCTGTGATTGGGCTCGCGTTCTTTTGGATCATGTGGGCGGTGGTGTTGGGCAGAAACATTCGTCGAAAAACACCAACCCATGTCGTTTATGCCTGCGCGATATTTGTTGCTTTTACTTTATGGACTGTGGTTGCCAGAACGCTGCAAGTTTTTCCCATGTGGTTTTTTGGTTCGATCATTGTTGCAGCAACGCTTGCCGCAACCAATGCCAGCCATGCGACGGATAGCAAAAGGCTAGAGGGGTCGCAATGAATCCAACCATTCTCGCCACAAGCGATTATTATCTGCCTGGCCAGCGGGGTGGCGGCGGTGTACAGGCGATTAGCAATATGGTTGCCCGCATGAAGGGCGCGTGGAACATCACGGTTCTGACGGGAGATCGTGATCTTGGCGATGAAGCTGCTTATGCACAACTTAATGACAAAGGAAAAATATGTGGGCATGAGAATGTGTGCTATTTCTCCTCACGTAATCGATGGATCCGACTCCTTTTGTTCGTTCGTAAGGCGGATTTTGCCATTCAATACCATAACAGTTTTTTCTCGCCTTCCTTTACCTTTCCGCTTCTTCTTGCCCGCCGCTTTTCACTTATTCCACGCCGCCCTTTGATTGTTGCGCCTCGTGGCGAGTTTTCACCGGGTGCCTTGCGATTGAAGGCAATTAAGAAAAAAGCATATATTTGGTTTATCAAAAGGTTTGGTCTTTGCAACGACGCACTGTGGCATGCTTCGACGGAAGCGGAAGCGGCCGATGTGCGGCAACAGATGGGGCCAATGGCACGAGTGATCGTTGCCGGTGACTGTTTGCCTTTGACGGCCTCCCCAGCGGTTCCTTCCCGCCCAGAAAAAGTGGAAGGACAACTTGACGTTGTTTTTTTGTCCCGACTTTGTCAGATGAAGAATCTTGCCTTTGCGCTTTCGTCTTTGTCCCAAGTGACAGGTCAAGTTCGGTTTGACATTTATGGCCCGAAGGAAGATCTGTCTTATTGGCGGACATGCGAAGAGATCATTGAGCGTCTTCCTGATAATATCGTCGTGAGGTATCTTGGGGAGGTTCCGCACGAGGATGTTATCAATATACTGGGGCGGCACCATCTCTTTTTCCTTCCCACGCTTGGCGAGAATTTTGGCTTTGTGATTCTTGAGGCCTTGCTTGCAGGCTGCCCGATTCTTCTGAGTGATAAAACGCCATGGCAACATATAGAGGAACAAGGCGCCGGATGGACCCTTCCGTTAGATGAAGTCGAGCAATTTCGGGCCGTATTGCAGAGGTGTATCGATATGGACAAGACGACCTTTCAACGGCATTGTGATCAGGCACGAGCTTTCGGGTTGAACTATATAGAACAGGACACAAGTACACGCCAGACCAATGTCCTTTTATCTGCGGCTTTGCCGTGTCGTTCTGGCAGTCCTGTGCCGCATCGGGCGGAGGAAAAAAGATGAGAATTCTTGTCGTCTCGCAATATTTTTGGCCAGAAGGTTTTCGCATCAATGAGCTTGTGCGTAAACTTGTCGAGAAAGGGCACGCGCTGACTGTTCTGACAGGTAAGCCTAATTATCCAAGTGGGAAGCTCTTTCTTGGTTATAAAAAAGCAGGGATTCGGCGTGAGCCATATGCTGGAGCCGATGTTGTAAGGATCCCGCTTGTGCCGCGTGGTCGGGGATCGGCCTTTTCACTGATTGTCAATTATCTGTCCTTTATCGTTTCAGGATTTCTGATTGCGCCCCTCGCGTTACGTCCCAAACGGTTTGATGTTGTCTTTGTGTATGCGTTGTCTCCCCTTTTGCAGACATTGCCGGCCATCTTTCTTGCATGGGTTCATCATGCGCCTTTGGTTGTTTTGGTCCAAGATTTGTGGCCAGAGAGTTTGTCTGCAACGGGGTTTGTTCAAAACAAAGCGGTTTTGGGGCTGGTTAATCGTCTCGTTCGATATATATATCGTCATACGGATTTAATCCTTGTTCAATCGGAAGCGTTCATTGCCCCGATCTCGCGCTTTGTTCAAGACAAGAAAAAGATCCACTATTATCCCAATTCTGCAGAGGAAATTTTTTGCATGCCGCAAAAACGGACAGGGGCTTCGGCTCTTGTTGATTCGATTCGCAAGCAGTTTTCCATCGTTTTTGCTGGTAATCTTGGCACCGCGCAGGCCTTGGATACGATCATTGATGCTGCCGAGAAACTTAAGGGACATGAAGATATTCGATTTTTTATTGTAGGCAGCGGTAGTTGTTCTTCGTGGCTTGAAGAGCAAATTGCCCGTCGTCATCTCGTCAATGTGGAATTGCCGGGCCGCCTTCCCTTGGAGGATATGCCCGTCCTCTTTTCGGCAGCGGCAGCTTTGCTTGTTTCGCTTAAAAGCGATCCTATCTTGACCTATACAATCCCCAGTAAAATACAGTCTTATTTGGCCGTGGGGCGTCCCGTGATTGCTTCTTTGAACGGTGAAGGAGCGCGTGTGATTGAGCTTGCAGGGGCCGGGTTCACCTGTCCGGCTCAGGATGCGGATGCGCTTGCTGCGACGATCATGAGGCTTTATGCCTTGCCTCCTGAGGAGCAGAAGCGGCTTGGCGAACACGGACATAGGTACTTTATGGAACATTTTGATCCTGATAAGCTTGTTTGTAAACTTATTGACTATTTCGAAATCGTGCAACGGGCGCACAAAGGAAAAACACCATGAAAATATTGATTTTGGGCGCTTCGGGCATGCTTGGCAATACGATGCTGCGCGTTCTTTCTGCGGGGACGGGGCTGGATGTGTTCGCAACGGCGCGTTCCGTGGCCTCCTTGCGTTTTTTTGAGCCCAAGGTGGCTGAAAAGATCCTTTGTGGCGTTGATGTCGAAAACCAAGATGCGCTTGTTCGCCTTTTGGGAGAGGTCAAGCCGGATGTTGTTGTCAACTGCATCGGCCTTATCAAGCAATTGGCTGAGGCTGGTGACCCATTGGTCGCGCTTCCTATTAATGCCATGTTGCCCCATCGTTTGTCCCATTTATGCCAGCTGATTGGTGCTCGTCTTATTCATATCAGTACCGATTGCGTCTTTTCTGGAGAGAAGGGGGATTATCGAGAAACCGACACCTCTGATGCTAAGGATCTCTATGGCAAGTCGAAATTCATTGGTGAAGTTGCCTATCCTCACACAATTACACTGCGTACATCTATTATTGGGCATGAATTAGTGGGCAGGAAGGGATTGCTCGGTTGGTTCTTGGGACAAGAAGGCCAAACAAAAGGTTATACCCGTGCGATTTTCTCAGGCTTGCCCACGGTCGAGCTTGCCCGTGTCGTGCGGGATGTCGTTCTGCCTAGAGAAAATCTGTTTGGGATCTATCACGTGGCTGCGGATCCTATAGCGAAGTTTGATTTGTTGAATATGATTGCCAAAACATACAATAAATCGATTAAGATCATACCGGATGAATCTGTCGTTATTGATCGGTCATTGAATGCGAGCCTTTTCCGCGAAACAACGGGATATGTTGCGCCATCATGGCCTGAGCTTATTCAACACATGTTCGAGTTTAAGTAAGGGAGACGATAATGTTTGCTGGTAAAGTTTTGATGATTACGGGAGGTACGGGGTCTTTTGGTAACGCTGTTCTCAGTCGGTTTTTGGACACAGATGTGCAGGAAATTCGCATCTTTAGTCGTGACGAAAAGAAACAAGAAGACATGCGTATCGCGCTGAATCACCCCAAACTCAAATTTTATATTGGGGATGTTCGCTGTTATGACAGCATTAACGAAGCGATGTCTGGTGTGGACTATATCTTTCATGCGGCGGCTCTCAAACAAGTTCCTTCCTGTGAATTCTATCCTATGGAAGCCGTGCGCACCAACGTGTTGGGCACCGAAAACGTTATGAACTCTGCTGTTGCCAATGGCGTCAAGCGCATGATTGTGTTGAGTACGGACAAAGCAGTTTACCCCATCAATGCGATGGGCCTGTCCAAGTCGATGATGGAAAAATTGATGGTTGCGAAGGCACGCATGCGAACGGCTGGGCAGACTGTGTTTTGCGCAACGCGTTATGGAAATGTGATGGCGTCGCGTGGGTCTGTTATTCCTCTTTTTGTGGATCAGATTCGTGCCGGAAATCCATTGACGGTTACAGACCCCAACATGACGCGGTTTCTTATGTCTCTGGCCGATTCCGTGGAGCTTGTGTTGTATGCGTTTGAACATGGACAGCAAGGAGATACCTTTGTGCAAAAGGCTCCTGCCTCAACGATAGCTGATTTAGCGCAGGCGTTGAATGAGCTTTTTAAGCGGGACAATTTGGTAAAATTTATTGGCACACGTCATGGTGAAAAACTTTATGAATCACTTCTTTCTCGTGAGGAAATGGCTCGCGCCCAAGATAAAGGGCAGTATTATCGTGTCCCTTCTGATGATCGGGATCTGAATTATAATAAGTTTTTTATCGAGGGTGAATCTAAAACAGCAACGTTTGACGATTATACGTCGCACAACACCGAGCGGTTGAATGTTGAACAAGTCAAAACATTGTTGATGAGCCTCGATTTTATAAAGGATGCACTTCATGCTTAAGGTTATGACGATTGTTGGCACACGCCCTGAGTTAATTAAGATGAGCCGTGTGATCGCCGAGTTTGATGCGCACACGCAGCACGTTCTGGTTCATACGGGTCAAAATTTTGATTATGAATTAAATCAGATTTTTTTCGATGACCTTGGAATTCGCAAGCCGGATTACTTTTTGGAAGCTGTCGGCGCAAATACCGCCCAGACGATTGCCCGTGTGATAGAAAAAGCAGACGAGGTGATGGCGCAGGAGAAACCTGATGCCGTGTTGCTCTATGGCGACACTAATTCCTGTTTGTCTATTTTGTCGGCTAAACGCCGCAAGATTCCCGTTTTCCATATGGAAGCTGGTAATCGTTGTTTTGATCAGCGCGTTCCCGAGGAGCTAAACCGGAAGGTTTTGGATCATCTGAGTGATATTAATATGGTGCTTACGGAGCATGCCCGTAGATACTTACTTGCAGAAGGTCTGCCAGCAGACAGGATTATTAAAACAGGATCGCATATGCAGGAAGTGCTTGAGCACTATATGCAGAAAATTACGACCTCAACTGTGCTTGATCGTCTCGGCTTGAAACCGCAAAGCTATTTTTTGTTAAGTGCTCACCGTGAAGAAAATGTTGATTCGCCAGAGAATCTTCAGGACCTTCTGGATACGTTGCAGGTGTTGGCCAATCAGTATGCCTTTCCAATTATCGTATCTACGCATCCACGTACACACCAACGTCTGGAAGCTTTGGGCCTGGCGGGTTTGGATCCCAAAATTCAGTTCCTTAAGCCCTTTGGCTTCTTTGATTATGTCAAGTTGCAGTTGGAATCTTTCTGTGTTCTTTCAGACAGCGGCACGATAACGGAAGAGGCGTCTTTGATGAACTTGTCTGCTGTGATGCTTCGCAATGCGCATGAACGGCCAGAAGGAATGGACGAGGGTACGCTTGTCATGTGTGGCCTTAAGGCGGATCGCGTGCTCGATGCTATTCGTGTTGTAACGCAGCAGCAGAACAAGGAAGAAAGACAGTTCAAAGTTGCCGCAGGATATGATGGTGGTGCGGTGTCTAAGAAAGTCCTTCGTGCTGTTTTGAGCTATGTTGATTTTGTAAACAGAGTTGTTTGGTCAAAATAAACTCTCAAAGAAGACTAAGGTAGCGTCGTTTTCTCTTCTTGTAAAAGGCTCGTGATTTATGTCTGATTGTTTTTGTGGTTCAGGTCTTCAAGCTGATGAATGTTGTGCCAAGCTGTTAGCTGGGGGCTCTGCCCCAACAGCCGAAGCGTTGATGCGATCACGTTATACGGCTTATGCCCAAGGGGATATAGACTACATTGAGCGCACATGCGCACCAGAGGCTTTAGGTGAGTTTAACCGTCTGGAGGTGGAGCGGTTTATTGAAAAGGCGATATGGGGCGGATTAGAAATCTTGCGAGTTGTCGATGGCGGCGCAGACGATCAGACGGGGCTCGTCGAATTTATTTTCAGTTGCTCATATGATGGCGAGGCCTATCAACAACATGAAGTCGCGTATTTCTGTCGGAAAGATGGCGCATGGCTTTATGAAAAAAGCGACGTAAATCCTAAACAATCGCCGGACCGAGTTGAACGGGTCGGTCGGAATGAGGCGTGTCCCTGTGGTTCTCATAAGAAGTTCAAAAAATGCTGTGGGGCCTAATTCTGTGGTTGTGACAATGTTGGGGCCCCAGCGATGACGGAACAGCGGTTCAATTGCACGCAATGTGGGAAGTGCTGTTTCGGTTGGGTGCCTCTGACGATTAACGAGGCTTTAGCTAACGCCGGGCGTTTTCCTCTGGCGATGGTCTGGACCCCCGTTCGAAAAACCGATGGCGCTCATGAGCTGACAACACAAATTGGTCTCTCCTTGCCTCTTGGCAACCGTAAACACGTGGCTGTGTTGATCTCACCAACGGCCTATCTTCCCGCATCGTTTGCTTGTCCTGCGCTTGCTCCAGATAAGTTGTGCAGTATTCACGAAAACAAACCGCTTCGTTGCCGAACGATGCCATTTTATCCTTATCATAAAGAGGCGGCGCAGGCCGAGTTTCTTACCCCAAGACAGGGCTGGCTGTGCGAAACAGAGGCTCCGGCCCCCGTTGTCTATCGGGACAAGCGAATTTTGGAGCGCATGAACTTTGACAGAGAGATTGCCGCTTTGCGCGGTGATGCCCCTTTGCTTTGCGCTTATGGGGAAACGGTCATGAAGCAGAATCCAGCGATGAAGGCGTTTGTTGTGAAGTCGGCTCAAACATCAAGTGTTGGACGAACCATTATGAACTTCTCTTCTTTTCTTCGTCTTGATAAGAGGTATGATTTAATACGGTTTGCTCAACAACAGCATCCTATCTTGACGGAGTTTGCTCATCGTACGAAAGAGATCCCCGATCTTGCCGCGTACCACAAATTCTATCAAGATTCTGCCGCTGAACTTGAGTGGTTTGTTCGTCGTGGAGATGCCTCTTTATCGGGTGCTTAAGTTTAATCAGTCAGGACTTTCGCATGATGTAGCCCGTCGCCGTAACACGTTGAGAACATCACCAAGAGATAGGTGGGAAGAAATAGAGGGTTGATTTAGGGATGCTTTCTTTATTGAATTTGGGGCAAGCTATGGCTTTCTTTCGGAGGAGTCAGCTTCCCGATAAAGACTCTTTAACCCCTCTATACGCCATGATTTGTGAACAGATCCACAAAGAGGGTCCGATTTCTGTTGAGGCATTCATGCGGCTCGTTTTGCATCACCCCGTGTTTGGTTATTATCGACAGGGTCTCCCCGTCGGACTTGACGGTGATTTTTCAACGGGACCTGAGCACAGCCAAATGTTCGGCGAAATGATTGGTGTTTGGTGTTTTGAAACATGGCAGGCCATTGGCAAACCAACCTCATTCGCTTTGCTTGAATTGGGGCCTGGTCGAGGAACTCTTATGAAGAGTCTTTTGTCTGGCACCTCGGCTCGTCAGGATTTTCATGATGCGATACAGCTTTATCTTTTGGAAAGTAACGTAACCTTTCGTCAAATGCAGCAAGAACGGTTAGCGCCATATAAGTTTATGCATCTTGACTCCCTTGATGATCTCCCCCCATTACCTTTGCTTGTCATCGGCAATGAATTCTTTGACACGTTTCCTATGCGACAGTTTATTCGTCTCAGTCGAGGCTGGCGAGAACGGGCGATAGGATTAAAACATGGGCGGCTTGTTTTTTGCGATATAGCCATACGTCATGAAGAAGCGGTCATCCTTGATCCTAAAGCGAAAAAAGGTCAGATCGTTGAAACCTCACCGCAATCACTTGACGTTGTCAGGTGTCTATCGCGACACATGGCAACGCATGGGGGGGCGGGCGTGCTTATTGACTATGGGTATGATGTGCCCACGGGCGAGGATACGCTGTTTGCCTTGCGAGAACACAAACACACCGATGTTTTATCAAAACCTGGTGAAACGGATGTAACAGGTGATGTTGACTTTTCAGCACTTCGGCGCACAGCGGAGGAAGAGGGCCTGCGCGTTTGGGGACCTGTTGGGCAGGGTGCTTTTTTTAGTCAAATGGGTATTCATATCCGTGCGCTTCAGCTTCGTCGGAATTCCCCGACTCATGCCGCAGAAATTGATGAAGAGCTTTATAGGTTGATTCATCCGGCTGTAATGGGGACCTGGTTTAAAGTTCTTGGTTTATCGAGACAAAATTTTTCCCACTTTCCTGGGTTTCCTGAGCACAAGCAAAATTAAAAACTGTAAAAAGAATGCAAGTGGAGGGCTTGTTGTCTTTAGCTTGAGCTCTTGGAGTGTGACTCTTCTGTCGAACTTGCCTCTTTGAGAAGTATTTTCCAGTTCTCCGACAGAGGCTTAAAGGCACTAAGACCCGATTCGGCTCGATCCCGCACGACTTCTGCAACAGTTCTGGCGCTAACTATGGGTTGGTCTTCCGAAAAAGCGTACACAAGGGCCTGATCGCACAGCATGTTAATGAGGCGAGGAACCCCGTCAGTGAAAGAATAAACAGTGGCACAGGCTTCGTTGTCGAAAAGAGCAGCTTGTCCGCCGGCTACTTCAAGGCGGTGGTGGATATAGCTGGTTGTTTCCGATGGTGTCAGGGAATCGATGTGGCAGTGGACGGCAATACGCTGAACAAATTGCCGCAGATTATGGCCCTTAAGTGTATCAAGAAGCTCAGGTTGTCCAACAAGAACCACTTGAAGCAGTTGATCTTTTTCATTGTTAACGTTGGAGATCATTCGTAGCTCTTCCAACATCTGTGCATTTAAGTTCTGGGCCTCATCAATGATAAGAAGGGCTCTTTTGCCAAGGCCATACTGATTAAGGAGAAACTGGACAAATTCTTGGTAAAGAGAGGCGTCTTCTTTATCTTGTGCAGGAAGATCAAAAGCTTGCGCGATCCAATGAAGCAGCCGACCAAAGGTAGCGCTTGGGTTTGTGATAATGCCAACTGTAACGTTTGACCCAGTCGATTTGATAAAATTGCGCAAGATTGTGGTTTTTCCAGTGCCAACTTCGCCGGTAATAACAATGAAACCCGCTTGTGACACGATGCCGTACTCTAAGTGAGTCATCGCACGTTGATGGCGTGTGCTTGGGAATAAAAAATCTGCATCGGGCAGGAGAGAAAACGGCATGGCTTTTAGGTTGAAAAAGTCTGTGTACATTGGCTCTTTGCGTTCCTAGGTTGAGGAATAAAAATAAAGAAAGGATGTGAATAAATATCAAGCCTGTTACATCAAGAGGATAGCATTGTCGTGGTGTGGGCGGGCTTCCTTACTTGTGGAGAAAAACAACAGTTTAACCAAAGCTGTTTCTTTTCTTAGGCGCTAACGTTCGTAATTGTGCCAGAGATCCCAGTTCTTTACAATAATCCTTTTAATTTCGAAGATTGTCCGTATAATGCTGTCGCGTTGGATTGTTCCTTTGATTTGGAGGGGTTAATGAGGTTTTTGGTTCAAGTTTTTTTAGTACTTTCTATTTTGTTAACCATAACCGGCCCTTCGTTGGCGGACTCCGCAGATGATTTTAAATTACGATCTGGTGACGTTTTGCAGGTTACCGTATGGAAAGAAGATGGCATGGATCAAGAGCTTGTCGTTCTTCCCGATGGCACGATCAATTTTCCTTTGATTGGCGTGGTTTCGGTCCAAGATTTGACCCCTTTCGCAGCACAAGGCCTTATTAAAGATAAACTTAAGAAGACAATCCCAGATGCTTCAGTGACCGTAATGGTGAAGGCCCCTTTGGGACATACGGTAAGCGTTTTGGGGCAGGTTTCTAAGCCGGGTGAACTTATTATGGCCCGTAAAATGAATGTAATGCAGGCTTTAAGCCAAGCCGGTGGGCTTAGCCCCTATGCTAGCGAGGGGAACATTGTTGTGTTGCGGAATGTTAACGGTAAGAAAACGTCTATCAAGTTTCCTTATGATGATGTCGCAAGCGGCGAACATTTTGACAAGGACGTCGAATTGATGCCGGGCGATGTTGTTTTTGTTCCAACCGCAGGGTTGTTCTAGATCATGCTTTCTGTTGTCCTGCGTATATTGCGATCAAGGAATAAGATTGGGGCTTGCTTGGCTTGCTGTGTCTTATCCTGTGGCTGTGTTTTGAGCAGCAATTCGTGGGCTGAAGATGTAAAAATTGAAACTTCTATCACGCAAAGTGGAGTTTGGGATTCAAACCCACTTAGGCGAAAGACAGACATTAAAGAGCTGTATGGTGAAACAACGGCACCCAAAATTTCCATCAAAAAAGAACAGCCGACCACGTCGTTAGCTTTATCGGCATGGATCGAAAATAGTATTTTCAATCAGCACGAGTATAATACAACAGATTTTTATGGCAGGTTAAATCTTGCCAAGAAAACAGAACGGCTTACCGTGCAATTGGGGGCTTCAGGCGATTATGACACAACGCGAACAAGTGAGCTAACAACTTTTGGTATCGCAACGGAAGCCGTTCGTCACTCGCGGTACAGTATGGGCCCATCCGTCAGTTATTTGCTTTCACCGATTAGTGAGATTTCTTTGTCCGGGGACTATGCGAAGGCTCGTTATGACGCACATAATTATGTGGACTATCACACGGTCTCCATCAGTCCTGCTTATACAAGAAAGTTTTCAGAAAAGTATTCCGGTCTGGTTGCCCTGAATGCTCGTCGTTATGAATCGGATGAGGGGATTGATCGAATTGTTGACAGTATCGGGCCATCAATTGGTGTCGTAGCCAAGTTTTCTGATAGGTGGTCTGGTGACATTCGTATTGGTCAAGAGGCGTCTCGTGACAAGCGGGCCGACGTTGTTGTAAGGGATTGGACTTGGAATAGTATATATTCGGCCAACATAAGTTTTAAGGGAGATCAAGATTTAGTGCGTTTTTCTCTGTCTCGCGCCCAGCAGCCCTATGGGAACGGCAGCGAGTCTCTTTTGACAACGTTATCACTTAACGGAGAAAAAAAAGTTAATCAGCTTTTTTCTGTAAATGGTGGTGGGGATTACCAATTTTCTGGCGAAAGTCAGACAGAAAGCCGCCAGATGGACACCCAATTTTCTGGGAAGGCGGGGCTTGTTTACCATATTACTGAAACATTGGGGCTAACGTCATCATATATGTACAAATATGAATCGTTTATGGATGATGACAGTGTTGTCAAACAGAATATTGTGCGTCTTGGCCTAACCTATCGACCGCAGTTTGACTCTTTTTGGTAAGGGACACTTGGTCTGTCGTTAGAAAATTGTAGGAATGAAAATGGAAGAAATCAATATCATGGACTTTCTGCCTGTGCTGTGGCGCAGGAAGAAGCTTTTTTGTATAACGGCGGCTACTGTTTTCTTGATTTCGATCATAAGCGCTCTTCACTGGAGTAATTATAGATCGACGGCGACAGTCGAAGTTGCTTTGCCTGAAGTTGCCATGCAGGTGATCAATGAAGATCCCCAGTCAGCGCGTGAGGCCTTGGCAGATTTGCGGATCAGTTATCTGCAACAAAAAGTTTTTTCAACAGGATCCTTGGTTGAGATCATTACAAAGTTCAACTTATATGCAGCTGCGCGACAGACACGCCCCATAGCCGACGTGGCGGAGGCAATGCGCAATAAGATCTTTCTTGACTATGTGGGAAGCTCGTCTGTTGGGGGGCGACCACAGTCAAGCCAGCGCTCTACAATTGCCTTTACCCTAAGCTTTAACTATAGCGACCCCCTGCTTGCGCAGCAGGTTACAAACGAACTTGTATCCCGTTTTTTAGATGAAGACATTAAGCAGCGTCAGGGGCAAACGCGTGAAACGACATCCTTTTTGGCCGCACAGATCAAAAGTCTTGAAAGTTCATTGGCAGAACAAGAAAAGAAGATCGCAGAGTTTCGTTCTCAATATGGTGAATCTCGGCCGGAATCTTTGGCTTTCAATCAGTCGGTCATGTCTTCACTTCTTATGGGCGTACAAGGTTTAGATGCTCAGATTTCTTCAAACTTTGGGGCTTTGGGGGCTCTGCAGTCCCAACTTGTATCGTTGGACCCGTATTCGGCTGTGATTGGCGGTGGACAAGTATTAACAACACCCACAACCCAACTTCGCGCGGCAAAGACAGATTATGCCGCATTGTCCGCAAAGTATGGGCCGGATCACCCTGATGTTATTAAGGCGCGACGCCAAGTTGAGTCGCTTTCGATCCAAACTAGGGATAAGCGAACGCGTATAACACTACGCGAAGATGTTGCTCCGATACGGGCTCTCATTCGCGATACAGAAGCTAAATTGGAGGCAGCCAAGAATATCAAAGGGCCCGAAAACCCCGACGTAAAGGCACTTCAAACACAACTTCAGGGGCTTCGCGAACAGCTTAAGGAAAAACAACAAAAAGTTGATGCCCTTGCTTTGATTAAACAGGATGCAGATAACCCCGCATACTTGGCTGTTGTTTCACAGATCCAGACGGTTATTGAGCGCGGACGAGCTCTTGAACAGCAACGGGCTTCTTTGCAAGAGCAACTTGACAGGTATCAGAAGGCCGTAACTGACAACCCAGAGGCTGAAAAGAAAATGGCTGAGCTGTCGCGTGATTATGCGAATTCTCAAGAACGTTATCGTCAGCTGCAAGCCAAGAAAATGGAAGCCGAGATGAGCGAAACGATTGAAAAAGATCGTGTGGGGCAACGGTTGTTGATTATAAATCCACCAGAACTGCCAACATCAACGCAGCCATCGCGCCGTATTTTTGTTTTGGCCGGGTTTGTTCTTGCCCTTGTTTGTGGGGCGGCTTCTGTGATTGGAGCACAGCTTCTTCGTCAAGGTGTTATTGGCCCGCGACATTTGAGTTCCATTGTTGGGCTTCCCCCTTTAGTGGTTATTCCGCACATAGAAACCGAAGCAGAGAAATCAAGCACAATGCGGCTTCGCATTCGTGTTGGATTGATTTCTATCTGTGCTTTGGTGTTTTTTGTGGCAATCTTTTCTTACGTTGTCATGCCTCTAGATGTCTTCGTCTCTGTTGTTGCGATGAGGCTGGGGATTTATTAATTGAATGGATTGAGGATTTTTTCTTATGGATAAACTTGAAAAAGCCCTAGAAAAGGCGCGCTTGTTAAGGCAAGCGCATCTTTCATCTGGATTGATGAAAAGTACAGCTGAAGCCAGTCCGTCTAAGTTGAAAGACATTCCCATTGGGACGGTCTCGATCTCTGCTGAAGTTTTAGAAGCGAATAGAATTGTGGCTCATCGGACGAGAAGCACGGAAGCTGATCTTTTCCGGATCCTTCGGGCACAAATTCTCCAGACGATGTCTAAACACGGGTTTCGTACCCTTGCCATTACAAGCCCTAATTATGGCGAGGGAAAAACAACCACAGCTATAAATCTCGTGCTGAGTATTGCTCTGGACCTTAAGCAAACGGTCTTGCTCGTTGATTTGGATTTGCGCAAGCCGTCTGTCCATGAATATCTTGGGTTAAGCCCAAGCTATGGATTAACGGATTATTTGTCTGGGTCTGCGGCATTGCCAGACTGTCTTATGCGACTGCCTTTTGATCGGTTGTCGATGTTACCTGTGGGGGCCTGCCTTGATCACTCTTCTGAGTTGCTTGGGTCTCCCCAAATGGGGGCCTTGGCACATGAGCTCAAAACTCGTTATCCAGATCGTTTAGTCATTTATGATATGCCGCCCTTGTTGGCTCAAGACGATCCCCTCACTTTTGTGCCGCATGTAGAAGCTGTCTTGCTCGTCGTCCAAGATGGGGTGACAAAAGTTTCTGACGTTAAGCGCAGTCTCGAAATTTTAGACTCAGCAAATGTCATCGGGACTGTTTTGAACAATAGCTACAAGCTTCCATCATTTGCCAAGACATAAAGCTTATTTTCTTACGAGGAGATCTCATGGCCATACGTAGAACATCCTTGCTTGCTACAACGTTTTTAATGTTGTTTGTTTTAGTTGGATGTGACAGTTCGGAAGAAAAGCAGGCCAAGTATGTTAGGCGGGGGAATGTTCTTTATGAAAAAGGAGAATATGATAAGGCGCGGGTCGAATATAAAAACGCGGCTCGCCTTAATCCTTCTGATGCCGAGGTTCGTTATCGGTTAGGGTTGATTGATGAAGCTCAAGGTAATCTGCCCTTGGCGTTTAAAAGTTTTGTTGCGGCTGAGCAGCAGGATGCACATCACCATGATGCCCTTTTAAAACTTGCCCAATACCTTGTAGCCGCCGATCAAAACGATGAGGCACAAAAACGCATCAATGTCATATTACAAGATAGACCTAATGATCCCGATGGGCATGCTTTAAACGCATCTCTTCGAATGCGAAGCAAAGATCTTGATGGGGCAGAAAAAGAGGTTCGTCTTGCCTTGGTGCAGGATCCGGCCAATGTTATTGCCTTTTCCGTTCTTACAGGAATTTATGCAGCCCGTGAAGATTTAGAGAAAGCTGGAGCTACCATTGACCTGGGAATTAAGAGAAATCCGCAGAATGTTGGGCTCCTTCTTTTGAAGGCGATGATTTATCAAAGATCGTCAAATCTTGAGAAAATCGAAGAAGCTTATCAAGAAATCTTCAAGTTAGCCTCAACAGAGATAAAATATCGCGACGATCTTGCAAAAATTTACATTCAGGCTAAACGGATTGATGCCGCAGAGAAAACGTTGCAAGATGGCGTGATGGCTATGCCTGAGAACTGGGCGATGAAGAGACTTCTTGTGTCGTTTCTCAACGAAAATCGTGGCATTGATTTTGCGGAAAAACAAATCAAAGAATATTTAACCGTGTATCCTGATAACCGTGATCTCGTTTTTTGGTTGGCGGATCTTTACATCGCGAATAATGCGACAGATCGCGCCCTGATGCTTCTTCAGGATATGGTGAAACTTCCAAACGAAGACACGCAAGATAAACATAGTTTAACCGTGCGTACATCTTTAGCGCGGATTCATTTTAACAAAGGAGATAACGATGTTGCGGAAAGACTCGCGAAAGCAGTGTTAAAACAAGATCCCAACAACAAAGAAGCTCTCTTTATTTTGGCAAGGATGTCATTTGATCAGGGTGATTTCCAAGAGGCTGTGGTTGCTCTTAGGACAATCATTCGTGATCAAGCACAATCTGCTGAAGCGTTACAACTTTTGGGCGAAAGCTTGCTGGCACAGGGGTATATTGATCTTGCCATAGATACATTTAGTCAGCTAGTCGATGTTTCCCCAGAAAATTCTTCGGCAAGAGTTCGTTTGGCCCAACTTCTTGCTGTGAACGGGGATTCTGCGCGCGCAGTTGCTTTGCTAAAGCTTACAACTTCGTTGGCTCCCACCTATTCTGTGGGATGGGAGAGCCAAGCCCGCATAGCAATTGCGAGTAAAAACTGGGCTTTGGCGGAAGCTTCGATTCAGGTGTTGGAAGGGCTTCTCCCCACCTCAAATCTGGCCGTTTTTCTGCGTGGTCAGATGTCCGTGGCAAAAGGTTCTTATGACGCGGGGCTTTCTTCTTATAAACAGGCGCTTGGTGTTGATCTTTCGACGCCTCTCGCTGGGCATGTGCTACATGCCATTTTTGATACATATAAACAACAGGGAAAACTTCGCGAGGCCGTAACTTATTTTTCGTCACTTGATCACAACAACGCCAACGCATTGGGGTTGTTGGGGCGTTGTTATTTCGAACTCAATCAATTGGATTCTGCGGCACAGGCCTATGATGCAGCTATAGCAATAAATTCGAGAGATGTTGAACCCTACCTTGTCCGTGCTCAGCTTTATAGAAATCAAAAAAAATATGATGCTGCTATTGAGGTGTTAACAAAAGCTGCCCCCCTCTTTCCTAACGAACCGCTACTTATGATGAGCCGGGCAGATTTGTTGTTGATAGTTGGTCGGCAAAACGAATCCTTGGCTGCTTATGAGGACATCTTGACTCAAAGGCCAAAGGCAGATGCTGCGGCGAATAATGCGGCTCAACTTATTGCCGATTTTATGTCAGATGACCCGTCAGCGATGGAAAAGGCGAGGATTTTCGCAGAGCGTTTTATTCGTAGTTCCAATCCGTCCTATCTGGATACCTTGGCGTGGGTCTATTTTCGTCAAGGGAATATCGATCAGGCCCAAACGATTTTCGAACGAATAATGGCGGCTAATTCTGCGTTGCCCGCGGCGGTACATTATCATTATGGGATGCTTCTTTTAAAAACGGGCAGGATAGCTGATGCTAAGCGGGCTTTAGAAAAAGCGGTTATAAGTGAATCGCCTTATGTTGGGCTGGACGTTGCTCGGCAAGCCTTGAAGGGACTGTAAAGACTCCCTGATGAAAGCGAGTTTCTTTAAGTAAGACCAACCTGCGTATGAAAGCATCCCTATAGATCACGAGCGGTTGCGAGGAGGGATACTCTCGCTG
>JAQUYN010000091.1 GCA_028691835.1 Alphaproteobacteria bacterium
TGCTGACGGCCATGCTGTCGGTATCAAAGCGCACAGGCACGTCAAACTCGAAATCCGCCGTGACTGCTACGCCTTGCGCGGGGGCAACCGTGAAGGTTAGAACGCCAGTCGCCGTATTGATTGACCAACCGGACGTTTGTTTGACGCCCCCAAGATAGGGTGCGACCGTGCCTAAAATAGGCTTTGTGATTGTGCGCGTCTCGCTGCCCGCGCCGGAAGTGTAGCTTTTAACGAGTTGAAAGGCTTTCGTTGTCCCATCACCTGTGCCGATGGCTTGTGCGGTTGCTTTGTAATCCGTCCAGTCCTTGAACCGAAATCCATAGGCCTTGCCCTTGCGCGCGCGAAAGAAGGAAATCAGCGTGTTAAGTTGGGTCTGATGCTTAAGGCCGGAAGCGACATTCCATTTCAACCGCGCCGCCGACCAATTGGCGTTGCGCTGCTCATAGCCAGAGGCCATCGATACGACTGATGTCAAATACTCCGGCCCGCCCGTTGCCCCATAGGCAATGTCAGGCGGGAACTGGACTTCGTGGAAAGTCATTGTCTAAAGATTCCTTTTGGCACGACTGATCCCTCGTGCCGCCTCCGCAGAGATTTGGCTTTGACTGGCGCGGAAGGAATTCGCATCCGGCGTCGAGATTTGCATGACCACGCTAATCGGGCTGGCTGCGCGGGCATTCTTTGGAATAACGCGCTCGCCTTTTTGTAGAATGGCGGGCACTTCGTCGGGACGAAGCCCAGCGATGCCTCCGCCGTGATAACGCGGCGCGCCAGCAAAAACGAAGGCCGGAATCTGCCGAGAGGGAGATGTTTCACCCGCAACGCCGCCTTCGTGAAAGATTGAGCTGAACACGCTGTCCAGAAAGCCGCCGCTTTCCATGCTGCTACCCATCCACTTGGCCAGCGGCCCTGTGATAGATTGCTGCACCATCATGCGCGTGATGTCGGCGACGACGCTATTGGCGAGGTCATTCAAACTGTTGAGGCTAATCTCGCCGGACGTCACCATGTTCACGATGGCGTCCTCCGTCGCTTTCAGGGCGGTCGAAAAGGCTTTCTCGACCGCCTCCGCAGCATTTTCGCCTTCCTTTTGATAGGCGCGGAAGGCACGGATCGCTCCGGCCTGCGCGTCTGTGCGTCCGGCTAGTTGCTCGTCGTAGGCCTTGTCTTTTGCTTTGTTGAACACGTCTTGACTGATCGCGCCCGCGTTCAACATTTCGGTAAGACGCTGGATTTGATCGGCGTAGGCCTCCTCGGCACTACGTGCGCCTTCTGTAATTTGCTTGCCATCCTGTTTAAGTTTATCGAGCTTTTCCTGCGCTTGCGTCTGATCGTAAAGCGCGGCGGCCATTTTCTTAGTGCGCTCGACTTGTTCTTGCGTGGCCGTCTCCGGCAGCTTTGCAACGGCATCAGACACGAACGCCTTGCGTTTGTCAGACAGAGTGTCCATCTGTTTGCCGAGATCGGCGATAACTTTTTCGGCGCTTGCAAAAGCCTTTTCGTCAAACAACTGTCCAGCAAGATTACGTGTCTTGTTTTTATCGGCATCGTTTGCCTTTCCCGAAAGGCGCGATATAGCTTGATCGATAAAGGCCTGTCGCTCGTTGCTGATTCCGAGCAGTTTTTGTTTCAAATCATCGATGACTTTCTGATTGGCCTCGGCTTCTTTTTCCGCCGCTTCTCGAAGCGGTTTTTGGATAGCCTCTGTTTTAACCCGCGCCAGTTCTTCCGCTTGTTTGATTGTGCTATCGACAAGGGCGTTGTTGCTTCCATCCGCCTCGCGCCGCGTATTGAGTAGTTTGACGGTATTGGCCAGCTCCGCATTAATCTTGGCAATCTTCTCGGCAGGATCGTCGATTAGCTTTGCAAGCTCATCTTGAATAGTTTTGCCCTGCGACAAAATCAATTCAGTGCGTCCTTCCTTTTCGGCGGTAAGTCGTCCGGCCTCGGCCTTCGCCCGTTCATCCGCTTCGGCTTGCTCTGCCTTGGTCAGCTTATCGATTTCTGCTGTCAGTTCGGCAACGCGCTTTTGTCGAAAGGCCGTATTGTCCTTGTAAATTGGTTGGACAAGGGGTGGCAGATTTTGAAGCCAGTCGAGTTCCTTCTGCACATCGGCCAGTTCTTTTTTGGCTTTCTGAATCTGGATGGCAAGGGGGGCCTTGCTAAACCATTCTGTCGTTGTCTCGAACGTCGAAGCAAGTTTGTGTAAGGCCCCCATCGCCGCGCCAGAAACCGTTTCCGTTTGCCCGATGGCCTTGAGCATATCGCCCCAAGCCACGGTCATGCGGTGGGCGGCTCCCGTAAGTCCTTGGGTTTCTGCCTCGGCTGCGCCACCGACTTGTTGTTCCAGCGCGGCCAAAATGATTTTCTGCGCTTGCGCCTTATCGCCGACTTCGACAAGTCGCTTGATCACGTCGCGCTGCGAGTCCGAAAAAGAAACGCCAACACGTTTCAACGCGGTTAGCCCTTCAATGGGATCTTCAAGGGCCTTGCCAAGCTGCGTGGCCGAAGAGGACAAATCCTGCTGGAACACGGCGGACATATCTTGTGCCAGATGAATGGCTTGTTTGAACGTATCCCCCGACACAGACCGGAACGTCGCCAACACCGCAGCCGCCGCCTTGACGGATTCCGCGCTGGTCAGCGTGGAGTGCTCCATCTCTTCGGCCATCTCGGCAATGTCTTTGCCTGTCAGACCCGAAGCGTACCCCGTCGCTTTCAATACGCCCTGCAAACGATTTTGTGCCTGTTGGGCGGCAGAGGCCTCATCGAAGCTCTTTTTGAGCATGAGGGCCATTGCGCCAAGCCCAGCACCCGCCGCCAGACCCGCGGGGCCAAGCGCGGCCATTGCAGAGCCAAGTGGGCCGATTTGGCCTGTCAAGCCAACGGCCATGCCTTTCACGTCATTGGCGGCAGCATTCAAGGCCATAAGCGATTTTGAGGCGGGTTGTCCGGCAAGCTCAATCTTTTTGAGCGACTTTTCACCGGACTCCCCGATTTCCTTCAACTCGGCTTTGACCTTGCCGCCATCCATTACGGATAGACGGATGGCGAGATTGCGTTCAGCCATTACTTTAAGCCCTCATTAACTTTTGCGTTGATTGCGGAAACCATGCCGGATTCGCAAAAGGGGAGAAGCTCGGCCAGAGCCGTCGCGTCGTAGCCAAGTGCCTCACCCATTTTGATGGCCGCTCCGATGTCAAGACCAAGGACAACAAACTGCGTCATGCGAAGTTGTCCGGCGCAGCGCAGGGCGACATCCCACGCTTGCCACCCTTCCATCGTTTGAGGTTCTGAGGAGCAGTAGGGGCAGCATTTGCCGTCCTTATTCTCTTTGCCCTTGCTGCACGGCAGAGCCGCGTCCGCACAAGCCCCGCAATAATCCGGCCCGCCGCCAAAGTGCCATTTACAGCGAGCCTCTAGGCGTTTTTTTCCTGTTCCAGAATGAGCGTAGGGCCGAGATAGAGACGCTCGAAAGCATCGGCAATCGGCCACAAATCCATAAGGGCAGCTATGGTTTCGGATGTAACTTCGGCGGGATTGTCCTCGCTATAACCAACACCCTCCCATTCAAGAACGGCCAATAAGGCGAGTTCTTTGATAAGGGCAGCACTTCGCTGACCTGTATCCGTTGTTTCTGTGGCTTCCTTGAGGGCGGCAACGCGCGCCCCCATGATCAGGGCTGTGGAAGCGGGGCGCACCTTCAGGCGCACCCCGTATCCAAGATCGAGCCAGTAATCTTCCCGTTTTAGGTTCAGCTTGATCATGCGTAGGTTTCCACATCGTTGGTTAGAGTCACGGTCAGTAAATGGCCGATGGTGGGTTTGGCTGCTTGCCAGTTGAAGGATGCCTGAATGCCGCCCGCGTTACTGACTGGCAGTTTGGGCTTGGGCAGATACACCTCGTGCGCCGTGAAAAGGAGCGTCTTGTCGGCGTCGATGACGTAGCCAAACTCCAGTTCCATCGGCGTGTTGTCCGTTGCGGCATCGAGCAAGTCATTATCCGCAAAACGCACATCGATGGATCCAGTGAAGGCGGCAATCGTCGGGTCGGCTCCATCGATCTTGCCGTCTGAGCGGATGGTTTCGATCTTTTCGAGGTTATTGGTGTATGTCAGCTGTGCCCCCGTAACGTTGGCCAGTTGCGTACCGTTCTTTTTGATCGACCCTTGGAACTGGTTAAAACGGGTCAAAGCCATTTGCGTCGGCACCCCGCCTGCGCTGGCCGAAAGGCCGACTTCCCCTTGAGCGATACAGTTCAGCGTCGCGCTTGCGCCGCCCGAACGGGCAAAGCTCAACTGCATGGAATTGACCATGACCCCTTCATTCATGTTGAAGGTTGCGGCTTCAGGCATACCCACTTCCAGCGAAAGGCTTGGCAGAACCACTGCTCCGGATTGGTAGGTGTGAACATACGGCCCGACTCCGTTTGTTGTTGGCGCACCGAACAGAGCTTTCAGCCAATATCCGAAGAACCGAAGATCGACGGGAACCGTAATATCGCCATCGACATTGATCACGTCGCGCATGGGAGCCGCAGGCTCACGCCCTTGGCCTAACAAATCCGAGGCAATAAGGTTTTGCTCCGATCCAAGCGAGGCCGCCGAGAACGGAAACTTAATATAGTTTCCGCTCGGCGACGTTCCATAGGTGTTTTCAAATTTACCCAATAGTTGCGCGTTCGCGCCATAAGCACGTGACATGGTGTCCTCCGGTTGTTGTGGTGATGCCCTGCGTCCTGCGTCGCTTCCGTCCGAGGGCTGGAGCGGATCAGCCGAGTTGGCTGGTGGTCGTGTAAATCAGTTCAATCGGCACAATGGCGGCGCGTATGTTGGCCGCGCCTTCGATAGCAATGGAGCTTGTATCGGGAGCCTTGGGCATGACGCGGTCGCACAGGCCGCCCAGCGTGGGATCGGCGATAAGCGCAATGGCAATACGATCAAACAGGTCGCTCAGGATCGCGTTGCGGGTTTCCGCATCGGCTGCTTGAGCAAAGACTTCCAGTGAAGCTAGGTGCTGCCAATAATAGGAAACGGGAGAAAGGAGGATCTCCGGCTCACCGGAATCCCCATCGCGCAGAATAAGCAGGCCTTCAGGTGGAATCTTCTCCGGCAACACATCGTTGCGCGTGACTTTGGGGCCGGAAATGGTTTGAAGCAGCGCGAACAAGGCTTGAAGGACGTTTTCACGGGATGTCATGCCTTGTCGCCTTCCTGCCAATTTTCGATCACCATACTCGGCAGGCGGTCAATCCATTTCTTGCCGACGCTTTCCATGTCGAAGCGTTTCTTGATGGTGACCTGTGGGATTAAAACAAATATGGGAACAGTCGTCAGGCCACGTCCCGTGCGTATGGCTGTTGCGCTGGCTCCTGTGAAGCCGCCGCGCTTGCCTTTGCGGGCGCGCATGTTTTCGGCCACAAGAAGGGCGAGCCCTTTGCTGCGTGGCACAAAGACCAGTTTCTGCCCGTGGGCGCGTTCCCATGTTTCAGGGGTAAGTTTGTTGCGGCCTGCCAGTTTTCCAGCCGCAGGCAACGGAACGGCGAGATAGGCACTCTTATGGGCGCGGATCACCGCGCCGTGGGCGTAGCTGTCTATGACTTCTGGCGCTTTGCTGAACACGAACCCCGCTGCGTTCATGCTCTCGCCTTTGGGAAACACCTTGCCCCGCCATGTTTTGGCAAGACGCTGGCCGAGGCCTGCACTTGTCACTTGATCGCGCAATTCTTGCTTGAGGCCATCGGTTGCCGCATGAACGCCAAGCGTTACAGCATGTTCCGCCGATTTAACCTCCTGCGTGACAAGCCGTGTCAGACTGCCCTGCAAGGCTGCTGTCAGGCGCAGACTCATAAGGTCACCATGTCCAGCGTCCAGACCAGCCGTTCGCTATCGGCCATCGGCTCGGACTGAATGACATAGGTCACGTTACCCACCGTAAGCTGGTCGCCCACTTGCGGATTTGAAACCTCGGCGGATTGAATATCAAAGAGCGTGGTCGAGCTATGAATCCGCGCGTCGCCAAAGTTGGTCAGTGTGTCTGGTTGTTTAGCGATCACGCGCACTGCCTTGCCGCCGAGACCTCCTTTCGGGAGATACTCGGCGGGTTTGGCCAGTGACGGATCGGCAAAGAGCGCCGCGATCATGGTGGCAAAGACCATTAGGCCGCGCCTTTGATCAACACTTGCGGACGTGTGCAGATCGGGAGCGGGTTCGCCTGCGTATGTAGCTTCACCCAGCGTCCAAACTCATCGTCAATCGCCTGCTTGGCGTAACGCGGCAGGCCGATGGTGTTGACGGTTTCAACAAAATCCGCAGGCGCATTGTACTGCCGGAACAGTCCGGGCGTTCCGACGGGGAAGAAATGCGCTTTGCCATCGGGAATAAAGTCAACACCCCCGACGCTGCCGCGATATTCTTCAAACACAATGCCAGCATAATCGAACTGGCCGCGCGCCTGTCCTGTCCGCAGGAAGATACTTTCCTGATAACGGTCATAGGCCGCCGTGACTTCGGGGTGCGTGACCAACGCATCAAAGAACCCTTCCGAGCAGAAGGCGTGGATTGAGACGTAAGGGGCAGCGCCCAATGCGTCCTCCATCTTCCGCTTGATACCGTGGCAGACTTTCTTGATCGCGCCGCTTACTGGCGAGGCCGCATCAAGATCGAAGTCGATTTCACTGTAGGGCGTGACTCCAAACTCGGTGAAGAGATCATAAAGCACAGAAACTCCGTCCGCGTCCAAAATCTTACCCTTGATCGCGCCAATCCGCAGATGTTCCAACGTCGCATCATGCTTGGTGGTCATTTCCGAAAGACGGTTATTGACCACAGCTTGAACGCTTTGAAGCGAGGATTCGCTGCCGAAAGAGCGAACGTCCTGCACTTCATCGGCCATAATCGTGTCTTCAAGCGCAATATGCGGCACGATCAAAGACCGCGCTTTACGCTTTTCGTTTTTGTTTTGCGCCGCAGGGCTGCCGCGATGGCTGGTCGGGATAAGAGCCAACGAGCCTTCGCGTTCCTCAATCATGATTGAGGTTGTCGAGACGCCGCTTTCCTGAAAGATGCCCAGTTGCCCGACTTTGCCGGGAATGAAGGGCATTTTGTTGATCGCGTCGGTCAAAGATGTGACCGAAAACGCATTGTTTTGGAAAATATCGAGCATTGGCATAGGGTGGGTTCCTTTTTGAATGACAAAAGCCCCGCAACCGTTTCCGGTGCAGGGCTTTTGTCGGGTGGGACGAGAGTCTTGTGGCTTAGACGGCCACGCGCGCGAAGATGGTTTGAGCTTTAAGTTGCGCGATGCCCGTTTTCTTTTGGGCATCGGTTGCGCCCGTGAACCAAACAATCTCCGCCGCATTCACTTCAGCTTGCCGTGCGATGACAAGGCCTTCGTGGTCGCTAGTCGTTGCGTCCACAGCATCCAACAAAACGGCCAAGGCGGATTGCGATCCGTCCGTATTGGACGAATTATATTCCTTGTATTTGCCGGAGCCA
>JAQUYN010000092.1 GCA_028691835.1 Alphaproteobacteria bacterium
TGCTGTTTTTGTTCGTCCGTTTGTTCGTCGGGTGTTGGTTGTTTGGGCGCATCCTGCGGTTTATCCGAGTCCGTGGCCGTTTGCGATTCTTGGGCTTCCTTTTCGACAAGATTAAGCGTGACAAGCAGATCCTCGACCTCGGCTGTAAAAGCTTGTTGGTCGTGCAAAAGGTTTTTGAGCCGTATAAAATGTGGGGCGAGGCGGTCCTCAATTACGGGCCGCCACAGGGCGACGGCCTTTGCTGCGACGGGCGGAATTTTTTGACCGCCAAGGCGTTCATGCGCAACAAGATGAATGACATCGCTGAGCGGCACATCGGCTTGACTTTTTGCGCTGAGAAAGTCTTTTTGTTGGCACTGCGTTTCCAGATAGGCACCGATATTGCTGCCTAATCCCGCGAGTTTTTGCGCGCCAAGCGCCTCACAACGAGCTTGTTCCAGAACGGTCAAAAGAGCAAAGGCTTGCGGCGGAAGTGGCCGATGCGAAGCGGGTAAAGTTGGATCGTGATAACGGAGTCGGACGGCGGCAGCATCGGCGCGGCCACGGCTGCATGCCATTTCTTCTTGTGAAAGATGTTCGGCGAGTTCCGGTAATTTGATACGGTCATTGCTGAAACTTTCGCCGCCGGGCGCAAAGGCAACTTCAAGCTCCGCCCGATGGCCAATGGCTTTGATCGTCGTTGCGGTTGCGCGCTTAAATATGTCCGTTGGTGTTTCGTCTGCCGTTTTCATCAATCCCGCACAGAAGGGCTGTTGGTAAGGCTAAGGTTTTCATCCATGCAGCGCTGATAAAATTCAGCGATAGCGGGGCGCTCGGCTTCGTCGCATTTGTTCAAAAAACTCAGGCGGAAGGCGCGTCCAACATCGCCAAAGATTTGACAATTTTCAGCCCATGTAATGACAGTGCGTGGAGACATCACGGTTGCGATGTCTCCATTCATAAAGCTTTGCCGAGTCAAGTTGGCAAGCGCGACCATAGCCGCAACTTGCTTGTGTTTGGCAGGGGCCGCGAAAGAGGGCACCTTGGCCTGCACAATGGCGACTTCTTCTTCGGCAGGAAGATAATTTAGCGTGGCAACAATGTTCCAGCGATCCATCTGGCCTTGGTTGATTTGCTGCGTGCCGTGATACAAGCCTGTTGTATCGCCAAGGCCAACGGTGTTGGCCGTTGCAAAAAGGCGGAAGGCTGGATGAGGGCGAATGACGCGATTTTGATCCAATAGCGTCAGTTTACCTTCGACCTCCAGAACGCGTTGGATCACAAACATGACATCTGCGCGCCCGGCGTCATATTCGTCAAAGACGAGAGCAACGGCATGTTGAAGGGCCCATGGCAAAATACCTTCGCGATATTCTGTGATTTGCTTGCCATCACGGATGACGATGGCATCTTTGCCGATCAGATCGATGCGGCTGATATGACTGTCAAGATTGACGCGGACGCAGGGCCAATTCAGGCGTGCCGCAATCTGTTCTATATGCGTAGATTTTCCTGTTCCGTGATAGCCTTGAATCATCACACGGCGATTAAAAGCAAAGCCCGCCAAAATGGCCATCGTCGTATCATGATCAAATCGATAGGCGGAATCAACTTCTGGGACATGCTCGCCAGCTTGCGAAAAAGCAGGAACTTGCCAGTCTGTGTCGAGTTGAAAAACATCTTTCACGGAAACGGTTGTATCCGGCAGGCCCTGTTCATCGGGCGCAATTTGAAGCGATGGTGTTGTCATTTCTTGTCAATCATTCTTGAGTTGGGGGTGTACGCTTAGCTTTAGCATAATAGGCGTGTAATGTCCCGAAGGCTTCTTGAATTGTGTGAAAATGCACAATTTTTGATTGGCTTCCGCGATTGGTATCAGGATGAAATTGTTTGGCGAGCGCACGATGCCGCTTTTTAACAGCCAAAAGGGTGCATGGCGAAGACAAACCCAATGTTGTTAAACACCTCATGACTGTAGCTGGAACGGGATCCTGTTCTTTGAAAGCGTGTTTGCGCGCTGGTTTTGTAAAATGAACGGGCTTCCGTGATTCGTCATTATCGATTAAGTTGCAAAAGAAGGCCTCCCATGCCTGGTTAACACAACCGAGGGTTGCATATACAAGTGTGAGCATGTTACTATAGTATGTCAATAAAACGTTTATCGCATTGATATATATGCACATATACATGACTCTATTTTTCTCTTGATACACCTGCGCGTGTATATATTATGGTTACTGCAGACAACACCCACAGAATTTATCTCAAGGAGAAAGTTATGAATCCACAAGCGAATGCCAAGGCAAGTTTAGGCCATTCACAACAAGGGCCTGTCGTGGACCTTTTCTCAAACAAACAGGATAAAAGCAGTCTCGTTAGCCGAAATGTCACAATTGGATCCCATCGGACCAGCATACGACTGGAGCCTGACATGTGGAATGGGCTTCGTGAGATTTGTCGTCGCGAGCATGTCTCTATGCATGAGATTGCTACCGTCGTTTTTGAACGTAAGTCATCGAATACATCGCTGACAGCAGCGATTCGCGTTTTCGTTATGGCCTATTTCAGGATGGCGGCCACGGAAGAAGGACGCAATCATGCGGGACATGGCCCCGGTGGCGCCTTTATGAATTCGTTGACAACAAAAAGGTCTGAAGAACAAGACAACCATGTTTCACTTTTAGGCGGGGGAATGCGCACAATTGGGCGGTAATTTCATGGTTTTTTATTTAAGATTTTTATTAGGGGAGCTTTGAAAATAAGGGTGCATGCATCCTTATTTTTTTGTCTATTGATTCATCACATAGGGGGTGGAAAAAATAGATGGCGTCACGAGTGTATGTATTGTGTCAATATTTTGTTTGATTGGGCAGGCCAAACACACTATGACGAAAGGGCCCTTCTTGCTGGTCACTCGACCTTAGGCTTTACCTTCTCTTGTTATGGAGCGTTTTATGAAAAAGCATCTTCGCACGGTTTTATTGGCTTCAACGGCACTAAGCTTTCTTTTAGTGACCCCTGCCCATGCGGCAGATACTTCGACGGCGGAAGCCATTAAAGCCCTTCAGGCGCAAGTCAATGCTCTTCAAAAACAACTGGTTGATATCCAGGCGAAGGAAAAAGTCGCACAGCAAACGCCCGTGGCCTCAGCCCCGGCGGCCCCGGCCGAATCGAGCAAAAAAGAAATTTTGCCGGGGGTTACGGTTAAGTTTGGCGGGTATGCGGCTGTTGAAGGTGTGTATCGCGGACATAACCAGAGTGCTGGTTCTGGCTCTAATTTGAACACGTCGATTGCTTATGCGAATGGTAACAATGCAAACATTGATGAGTTCCATTTGACATCGAATGCGACACGTTTTTCCATGCTTGCTGAGGGTAAAGTTGACAAGGATATGAGCCTTGCGGCTTATTTCGAAGGTGATTTCATGGGCGGATCTACATCTAGCGCCGCTTCTGTTGAGTCGAACAGCTATACGCCTCGTATGCGCCATGCGTACGCGACGATAGATCGCAATGATTGGGGCTTGCATGTTTTGGCTGGTCAGTCGTGGAGCCTGACCTCGTTGTTCAAGTCGGGCCTGACTCCGCGTCAAGAAGCTGGTCCCATTGGCATTGATTCGGTTGGTCCGGCTGGGTACGTTTATACGCGTTCTCCGCAGATCCGTATCGTGAAAGATTTTGCTGGTAATAAGGGGCATGTCGGTCTTTCCTTTGAAGATTCAGAAGTCAACATGGCTGGGTTGGCGTGTACATCACAATCAACTGCTGCCGGAACATGCGATTCGACGCACTTTGCTAGGGTGACGGCAACGTCCACGGGGGCTGGTGGGTTGGCGGGTAACCAATCGCTTGATTATGCGCCAGATGTGGTGGCCAAGGTTGCTTATGATACAAGCATCGGTCATTTTGAAATCTTTGGGTTGTCTCGCTTCTTTAGAGATAGTGTGACAGTAGGAAGTTCCTATCAAAACAACTATGCTGTCGGTCTTGGCGGTGGTGTTGGCGCTTTTATCCCTGTGATCGCGAAAAAGTTGGACATTCAAGCGAACCTTATGGGCGGTCGCGGTGTCGGTCGTTACAGCTCTGGGCAAATGCCTGATTTGGCGTTCTCCCGGTCTGGCGATATTAAACCTATTGAAGAATTGACCGCTATGCTGGGCGTTATCGGTCATCCAACTCCCACTTGGGATCTCTATTTGTACTCTGGTGTTGAAAAGGTGATGCGCCAAAATTCTGCTGATGGCGCTTATGGTTATGGCAGCACCGCCATTGATAACAGTGGGTGCTATTACCAAACAGGGACATGTTCGGCGCAGACCGAGTCGATCTGGACAATCACCCCAGGCTTCTGGAATACGGTGTATAAAGGTGATTATGGTAGCATCAAGCTTGGCGCTCAGTACGCTTTCACGCGTAAGGACGCTTTCAGTGGGCTTAACGACAAACAGCCCCATGCGTACGAGAATGTGATTATGACATCGTTCCGTTATTCTCCGTTCTAAGTGTAATAAAAGTTTAAGCTTTAATTAACGTGGCGGAGTTTTGATACTTCGCCACGTTTTTGTAAGCAAAGTGGAATAGTCCCGAAGATTGGTAACTATTTTTTTAGGTTCTTCAGGCAAGTTGGGGGCACCCTTGACTCCATGACATGTTGGCTTTTCAGTCACTATTCAGGTTGTTTTTTGAAAAGGAAGAGAGCTATGGCCGTTGATATGAATATGCACATTCTGATCGTCGATGATTATAAGACGATGTTGCGCATTATTGAAAATTTGCTTAAACAGCTTGGATTCAAGAATGTCGCGCAAGCCACAGATGGTTCAATGGCGCTTAAAATGTTGCGTGAGGCGAGTTACGGTCTTGTTATTTCAGATTGGAATATGGAACCTATGACGGGTTTGCAACTTCTTAAAGAAGTGCGCGCTGACGCTAAACTGAAGACGATCCCCTTTATTATGGTGACAGCTGAAAGTAAGGTCGAAAATGTTGCCGCTGCAAAGGAAGCTGGCGTCAATAACTATATCGTCAAGCCGTTTAATGCAGAGACTCTTAAGCAGAAGATTTCTTCTGTCATTGGGGCCTTCTGATAGACATCTAGAGCTTCTTTTCCCCGGAGACATGCCATGAATGACGCAGAACGTTTAGCTGGATTGGAAGCAAATCTTCATGAGAAGATTCATGCGGCCACCCAATCCATAAAAGCGCCGTTAACATCAGAAGAAGTCGCCTTAATTGTACAGGATGTCGTTTCAAGTTTGACAGGCGATGTTTCTGTTTCTGATCTGAAATTTTACGCTGAGCTTGAAGAGCTTGCGAAGTATATTCGTCATGCCAAGCAAGAAATTGCGGACATTAAGCCCAAGGATATAAGCTCCAGCCATATTCCCCATGCCACGGATGAACTAGACGCCGTTGTTGGCGCGACAGAAGAAGCAACCAACAAAATCATGGATGTATGTGACACGATTGGCAGCATCGCCAGTCAATGTGCGCCAGAAGTTAGTGATCAACTGATCAACTGCACAACCCGTATTTTTGAGGCGTGTAATTTTCAAGACATTACGGGACAACGAATTACAAAGGTTGTTCAAACCCTCAAATACATTGATACAAAAGTTGCCGCTTTGTTGGCCGCCCTTGGCGAAGAACTCCATCGCGAAGGTTCTGGTGATGCAACAGGCATGTCCGCGAATGATGAGGATCTTGAGAAGGAGCTTCTCAATGGGCCTCAATTGCCTCATAACGCAATTGACCAAGAGGCAATCGACAAGCTGATGTCGGACTTCTGACCCGTGTTTTTTTTTGAGCAGATCGTGATATGGCCAGCACGTTTCCCGATTAGTTTGACTCGTCGTTGAACCATCCCAGTCAACCTCATGCCAACTACGTCGAAAACCGTTCTCATGATAAGTTTTTGGTTGAGCGGCATCTTTTAAATGCGCGTTGACTGAGTGCGCTCACTCTGTGTCGCGAAAAGCTGCGCATGCGGATTGGCTTTAAAAAAAAGAGTTCAGTTTCTTGGTCGGACTGTACTATAAAGATTAAAGTCTGAACTTTGTAGTGTCTTTTCGCTATGTCGCGAGCTTCCTTCTGTGTCGTAAGTGCTTTGTTTGTTTTTTCATCGCTGAGTTTGCCTTTGATGGCAGCCGATGGAGTTTCAAGCGCGTCTCTTCCGACCCTCGTTTTTCGTACAGGGGAGCACCCCTCATTTGATCGCATCGTATTCGATGCGCCAAAGGGCGTGACGTATAAGCTTGCGCGCAAAGAAAACCAAGTTACCCTGACATTTGGATCTGCTGCAATGTTGACATTATCAAAGGTCAGGATGAGCCGCGCCCAAGCCTTTCAGATTGTGCAGGGAGGGGATGGTTCATCGCCGTTGGCGGTACGTTTTTTCGTGGCCCCTCAATCCAAGCTTAAAGATTTTATGAGCGGCACGTCGATAGTGATTGATGTCATAGGGCCCTCGGTTCCCCTTTCATCCATCGCCGCAGCCCCAGCTACAGATTCTTGGCCTCCAGCGCAAATTAAGCCTGTACTTAACACGACAGACGTGACGAATAAACGGGAAAAGAATTCACTTACGGTTGCGTCAAAGCCTGAACCGAGGCAAGAGGCGGGCAAAGAACAGAAAGTGGTCATTCCTATTTCACCGACTCCGCTTCCTGCTGCGGGCGAAACAAAAGCAGAGGTTCCCCCTCTTCAAAACCCGTCGTCCGTTCCTGAAAGTGAGGCACCCGCGTCTGAAAAAAGGCTCGCGCCAGTCGTTGGCGCTGAGGTTCGTCCTTCCGTATCCCCCGATGGAGATTTGGCCCCGAGCCCGCAATCAGCGCCGCGTTTGCCCGTCGATACGAAGGAAACAACGCTTCGCATCGAGCCGACGTTGTTTGTATCGCCCAGTGTCAAGATCGATCCAAAACTTATCACGCAAGTCCATGACATTCTGAACGAAAAAGAACCGCGTCCGGTTGCTGTTTTTGATCCCAAGATTGCAATTGGGGCTGCGATTTTTGTTCGCGGTGGATATATTACGATTGTCTTTGACAGAAAGTTATCGGGAGATTCGCTTCAGTTGTCTCCCCCTCCGCGATTAAATCTAGAGCCTCTGGTTCTTCCTTTTAATACGGGCTTTCGTATAGCCGTTCCTGAAGGCACGGGCGTTCGTTCCACGCGTAAGGGGACAGCGTGGGAGCTTTATTTAACGGCAGCTGGCGTGCCTTCGGCCTTATCAACGGACTTTATTTCTCAACCAGAGTTTGCCTTAGGGGCGCGTCTTTTGGTTTCGACGCCGAATCCACCACAACCCGTATTCTTTTTTGATCCCGTTGTCGGGGATGATTTGATCCTTTTACCTTTGAAGGAGCCCGGCGCGTTTTCGGTTAAAAGACAATTGTTTGATTTTTATGTGATCCCTGCATCTCAGGGTCTTGTCATTAAACCACGGCACGAAAAAGTTGTGGCGCGTGTTGTTCCTGATGGCGTG
>JAQUYN010000021.1 GCA_028691835.1 Alphaproteobacteria bacterium
CCTCCCAGAAATTTAGTGGGATATCGCCATGATGGATGCGATTGATGTCACCACCTGGCTCTGAATCCAATTTCATGTTGGGCAAGTATACACTTGCCTCACCGCCAAAAGCTTCTTCCGTGCCATAAAAAGCGATTGCCGTCACTGGAAGGTCGACCATAGCTATTTGCGAAAAGAACCTTTTCCATGACCATATTGCGTCTAAAGCATCATCTATTGATTGAGGCTCCCCAAAAATGATCCTAGCAGCAGGCTGATAGCTATGCCTAATATTGCTCCCCCATCCACCGGAAAACTGTCCACTAAAATTGATCTCATATTGATTGCCCTTATGACAAAGTCGAAACGCTTGCTGCGGATGATGCGTAAGATAAAGGTCTGACGGATCAAAAAACGTATCACGTTGATTACAGTTGCCTAAAAGGCGTTGGATCAAAGCTATATCTTCAGGTGGTGCTTTGTGCAGAGAGCAACGATTGACGTGGATGTAGTGAAAAAAGCTCTCCATTCCGAAAATCTGAAATGTCAAAGATTTTACGCGATCGCCGGAGGCCAGATTGGCTTGATCAATGACGACAACATTTGGAAAAATATGTTCCTCGCATTGCTGAGAATCTCCGCGATAGTGATATCGAGTGCCATCGACCATCAGCGCATTGTGAAAAAGGATGGATTTCCCATCCGCTGCCTTAACGCAAAAATCAAACCAGCCGCTTTCCTTGGGTTCAAATTTTAGGGGGTGCTCTGAAGATAGGATGATTTCTGATTGTTTCTTGCTGAGAGAAAGAAGGCCAGACACCTTCTTTCCATCACTGACGTAATCGACAGGGATTTTCTGATACTTCTTTTCAATGTCATTGAAGGATTCCATTGGAACGATTCCCTCACTTTCGGTTTCTTGTAGTGTCTCAATAAATCATCCAGATTATCACCCTTCAGCTAATTGGTCTTAGTGTGAAATGGGTGCTCATGAATTTAGGAGCCGCGCCGCCTCCCTCTGTGCACCAGAAACATCAAGGCGGGTTGAGGCGAATGATTTAACTAGAAGGTCGGTGGGCAATGCCCAATCCCATTTCTCACATTGAAGGTTCTTGGCCTTCCCCACAAATGCCAAAAGCTCTTCTTGGCTTGACTTTGCAATTCTATCAAGGAAAGGGGCAATGGAATTGATACTCTCAGCAGTAAGGCGTAAGATCATTCCTTCATTTGTCGCTGGACAACCAAGAGCTGTCAAAAACATTGCAAGCGCATTATTGGTCCAATCACCGCACCAGTTCATTAGGATCAGGTTCTTTCCTTCTCTTGTATAAAGCCCCTTTGTAAGATCCATTTCCTCATAAGCTTCTCTTGCTTCAACAAGAAGCATTTTCGCCGCTGGATCAAGAAATGCGGGAATGTCATTTCCGTCAAGAACCGCCCGCATTTCCTGACGAATGCGGTCGTGAACCATTATGCCCGCGCCGTCGAACAGGGGCGGTTTCCCACCCACGCTGGGGGCTACGACTATTACCCTATCAGTTGAGTCAACGCTGATAACCTGCCAACGGCGGCCCGCGAAGATAACATTCTGTTCCGGCAACAGGGGCTTTGATATGGGTAACGCACCAAGCGTGCTACCGTTGTAGGAAAGACGATATTCGTCCTCACTCATAAAGGCCGCATAGAAATCGTAGTGGCTGACCATTCGCTCCCCACGTTCTCCAAGCAACAGTAATCCTGTCTTATCCTGATAGATAAGATCGCGCTCTATCAGAGTTTTCAGCAGCCCAACAAAATCTTCTTTGATTATGTTAGAAAAAACGCTGCCACCGATTAAACTTTCCCACGCCTTCTTTGATGTAATGCCTCCGTATTGAGCAATGAGAGAGAGTAACTGCTGCACCAACGTTGAAGCATGAAGGCCCTGAGGATGCGGGGGTTCACACCAACCGGCGAGAAGCAATTGAAGCATCGCCGTGGATTGAATGAGCCCTTCATGCAGCCGGTCAGACAAGGGAGATTCGCTGGTAAGTTCATGTTCTACGCAATAACAACGCAGAATGGATGACTCGCCTGCACGACGGCCTGATCGTCCTAGACGTTGTCTGAGGCTGGCAACTGATGGGGGTGAACCTATTTGTGCAATGCTCTTTACCCCACCGATATCAATACCAAGCTCGAGTGTTGTGGTGCAGATCGCTGTGGCTGGCTTGTCCCCAGCTTTCAAGGCTTGTTCCGTTTCCTCTCGTATGTTTTTCGACAAACTCCCGTGATGTGGCCAGAATTCGTTAGGAACTCTTTCGTTTTCACATCGACGCCGCAATAAATCTGCGTAGGTTTCTACCGCTCCTCGACTGTTAGGAAAAACAAGATTGTTTGTACCACGTAGGACCCGATAAAGATGATCCGCAATGGCATTCAAACTTGTTGATGTTTCCTCCCTTGACACATCGCTTATTTCAGCTTCCGAATCCGCTCTTGGTTTTAGTGGCTTATCAACATATCCTTTTATGATTAATTTAAGTTCTTGATGGGCATTTTGAGAAACAATTAGCTGTGTTTGTTCTGATTTTTCAGGTCTCATAAATGTGGAGGCAAGCGCCATATCACCTAGCGTTGCCGACAAACCAACACGTGGGACAGGATGATCTGCGGCCAATTCAAGACGATGCAGCAAGGATTGTAACTGTTTGCCCCGCTCGCTTCCAATAAACGCGTGCAATTCATCTATAACTACATAACGAAGCGATTTAAATAAAGTTGGAACAGAATGCCCACGATTGACAAAAAGCGCCTCAAGTGACTCAGGAGTAATTAAAAGAACGCCATATGGTTTCTTGATAAAACGGGCTTTGCGATTAGCTGCCACATCGCCGTGCCAAGGGGTTACTGGAATTTCCAAATTTTCGCAAAGTTGATCCAAACGTTCCCATTGGTCATTAATAAGTGCTTTAAGAGGGCTAATGTATATGACGCAGCCCTCCGAGCCATTTTTCAGAAAATTTGTGAGTATTGGGAAAAAGGCGGCTTCGGTTTTTCCGCTGGCCGTTGCCGCCGCAATGATGACATCCCTATCTGCGTTTACAAGCGCAGGTATAGCTTTTTCCTGTATGTCGCGCATCACCGTCCAACCCGCAGACCATATCCAACGCTGGATGCGTTCATCTAACTGCGAAAAAGACGAAGAGTCTGGCTCAACTCGTTCTGATGCTGACAAGTTCATCCTCTCCGTCATCTGGTGATAAGTCGAAGTCAGCATCCCCGCCAGTATCTTTTGCTATGTCGGTTGCGCCGATTAGATCTTTCCAGTCTGCGTCAGGATTCTGTTCTAGAACTGCAAGCAGACTGATAAATGCAGTTATTGTTGTTCGGGGTGTACGAAAGTAGGCCTCACCGAGCCGTTTTGCACAATGCTGCATGAATGCTGGTATTGCCTCATCAGGGAGGAGATGTTTTTCTGGATTGTTAAAGGAATAGACATCCCGTAATTTGCACAAAAGAACGTAGAAATCTTCATGCGTTAAAGAAGATAATCTCATAACGGGTCCGGCATAATCAATTAACCCCGGCCTCGCAAATGCATTTTCCATCAGGCGAGATTGTAACGCTGGATAACTATACAAACCTTTCCGTGTGTCCATTAAAAATTCCGGTGTTCCGCCCAGAACCAAGCCAAGGCCTTGAGACGATCCCTGCAAAGAGTCATTCAGCATGCGAAGTATCTGTTCGTAGTTGGCATCTCGAGCCTGCTTGTTTGCCAATTTGTATAGGTTGACCATTTCATCCAAACAAACCATTAGCCCGCCATAGCCTGCCAGTCGGACAAAACGCGCAAGGAGCTTCAATTGATCATATATGGAGGCATCATCAATAATGGTCCGGACACCGAGCGCATTACGTGCGTCAGTTTTTGTAGAAAACTCACCACGCAGCCAACGAATAGCGTCAATCTTTAGTTGTTCTTTATCTTCCTCAAAACCACGACAATAGGCCGCAATGACGTCAGAGAAATCATAACCATTTACTAACTCCGTGAGACAGGCAAGCTTGGCTCTGATGACATTCTCGCTAGTCTGCCCGCTTGCAGTCGCCTCTGACTTGGCATGGGCAATAAACTTCTCAACAATGCCTGGAAGAGCGCCGCCATCCGGTTTAGTTCGCGTCGATATGTTTTTTGTCAATTCAGCGTACAGGGACCTCGCTTGCCCCCCTGTCGCCTGCAATCTTCGATCGGGATTAAGATCGGCGTGCATTGTAACAAGTCTTTTTTCCATAGCGATGGAACGAACAAGATTCAGAAAAAAAGTTTTACCTGCTCCATATTCGCCAACAACAAGCTTAAAGGCTGATCCTTCGTTAGCAATCCGTGTTATCTCTTGAAGCAACGCGGCTAATTCCTTGGCGCGCCCGACCTGAACGAGATACTGACCCGTACGTGGCACAACACCGGCGCGAAGAGACTGGATAACGGCGTCACGGTCTTTGGCTCTGATAGGAACAACGGTCATGCGGCAATTCTTTCCATAAGCTGGGCGTTGATTTCGACAGGATCTTCGCCTTCACAAAAAGGCTCATCATATTGATCAAAAAAGGCTTCATTAATGCGCTCTAACGCCCCATCGAGCAATAACTTCATGTCGGCAGCCACTTCAAGCAGTTCGGTCCTCGCCCATATTGAACGAGAACCAAGAACCTGAAGAAAGGCTCTGTGTTCAGCATCAAGTCCTTGTATGAGATTATTGTTTGTCGTCTCAACATCATCATTATCGGGACTAGTCGTATCAAATTGTTCGGGAGGAAGATCATCAGAAAAGACCCCAGCAAGCAACGCCGATACTTGTTCCGTCTCGCTCTTTAGCGCAGCAATACGATCTGCATCGAGAGCAATATCTCCATCGACCAATATTGTTTTCGCTTCTCTTAACTTTGTTGACGAAATCTTCGCTAACGAAGCAGGCCCAACGGAATGAATATCCTTGTATAATTGTTGTGTATCTACCCCAATCGCTTGATAGATTTTTTCTAGAATTCTGACCTCTGTAGGCGTTACGACACCATCAGTTTGAGCCAAATGAACAGCATGTTGGGCAACCGATTGCTTTGCCTCTGCCGTTAATGGTTCCAGTTTCTTTTTAAGTGATGCCAACCTATCGGGACACTTCATTTGAAGTCGCATATAGGCTTTAAGCCTGTACCTTTGCGAAAGCGTTAAATGCTGCCAAGATTCGATAAGTCCAGATAGATAGACCATCTCCTCCTGCGATACGGTTCCATCAGCATGTGCAACAGCACAAGCCAACCCGAGGATCACGGCAGCTGTTTTGTATGGCGCCGAAAGTCTTAAAGTTATGTCCTCACCAGGCGCTATAAATAAGGAAATTATATCTTCAGTCTGTGGGGTGCGCGCCCCAGCTAAAACGTCAGGCTCCATCCCTATTTGCAAATTCTGTAGTGCATTGGCCAATCCAATGATTTTGCTACGATTGAGGCTTTCAGCATTTCCTAACAGCCCGGAAAGCTCAGCAAAGCTTATAAGTAATTGACTATCTCCGATTTGAGATTTTAACTTTTCAATTTCAGTACGCACATTATTAGGCCACAATGATACAGGTAACTGCAACAATGCTTCGAGGCTATTTTCTTGTCCCACATTGCGAGCAATGTAGCGACTATATGCATTAAGCTCCTCAGCACACGAAGCTAATATGGGGAGCAGTTTTTTTACAGCCACCGTCGTCGCGCTAACGTCAGGTAAATCGTTGGAGACTGGTATGGGACGCCCGCGCGCTATTCCCGAAGAGGCTGACGCGTATTCAAGCTTTAATTTTGTTTTATTAGCAGCAAGTTTCAAACCATCTTCAAAACAGGCTTCGTATTTTTTCGAGAAAAGCTTTTCTGCAATCTCGGGACAACGTAAAATACGTTTGCGCTGTCCATAATCTGCAAGGACGAATGCCCAAAAGAATGCCCACCGCACTGGGATGGACTTGCCTTCTGCTGCCAATTGCCCGAGGCCAATGCGCATATAAAAAGGAAGTTCTCGAAAATCCGCTGATAAAGTTGGGGCGGCTTTTTCGTACAGTCGATCCTGTACAGTTTGTAGTTCCAACGCTTGCAAGAAGTTTTCTGCATATCTTTTGAATGAGTGATTTGTCGAATAGATCGACAAGAGCCGTCGCACCTCAGTAATAATTTGAGGAATATCTCTTTTGGCATCATCATTCACGTTGGCATCAACGAGCGCACGCCGTTCCAAACCATAAAAAAACAAAAATATGTAACCTATGTCGGCATGCGGGGCCTTTCTCCCATCGGACATCCAGTGCATATAGCACGCTCTCGCCTCTGGCGAGATGTGGGAGTAACTAGGCCAATATCCCATCAGGCGTTCGGAAATATCAATTTGGCCGGAAGAGATGTGCAAGGCGGGATCAATAAGCGAAGGCTCAGTACCACCGGTTTGACTGGAAAGCCTCGATCCCAGATAGAAAAAACCACCTTCGATTTTAATATTTTGAATCCTAATGGTTTCACCGGCAGCAACCCATCGCGCATTATCTTTCCCTATGCTGGGGCTTGACGGGATACGATAGCTTGTTTCTCTCTTTATATCTCCCGAAGCATGCCCTGCTACCTCGTAGTGCAATAACTCATCTTTATTCTTGTCGGGAATACTCGGGGTTTTTCGTCTAAATAAAAGCCAAAGAAGAATCGCAGGAACACTGACACTCCCAATTACTCTCCAAACTTCCGGAGGGATAGAAGAAATCGCCCACACGACAAGGGCACCTAAAAATAGGATTCCCGAAGCAGTAGAGTTTTTCTTTTTCGCCATCAGGTTAACTCTTCATCCGTTTTTCTCTGCTGAGACTGATACCTTATCAAGCAAAGCCTATTAATGCAGTAATATTGTTCTGGTGTGGCAGTCATTTCAAAGGCTCCGTTCCAACCGTGAGGATATCCAGATATTCCGTATAGGCGAAGAGCCTGTTGCGGGCTTGGCCTGTTTTTTCTTCTAAGATACCGAGTTCGACCAGTTTCATCACGGCATTTGTCGTCGTGGGAACGGACAGGTCGAGTTCAGGGGCCGCTTTGGTCAGGGACAAGAACGGTTTTTTCTGCAGGTAGTCGTGAACCCTTAGCGCACTGGGCGCGGCTTTGCCGATTTGGCTGATACGCATGCGGTCGCGTTCAAGGAGGTCAAGAATACGTTTCGCATCCCGCGCAGCCTGCGTGGCTGTATCAGCAACGCCATCAAGGAAGAAATCGCACCAACGCTCCCATTCACCTTTCAAGCGGACATCTTGCAGCAAATCGTAATAAAGCTGGCGGTGTTCCTTGAAATGCAAGCTGAGATAGAGGATCGGTAGCGCAAGCGTTCCATCGGCACACAAAAGCAACGTGATTAGCAAACGTCCTACACGTCCATTACCGTCAAGAAAAGGATGGATAGTTTCAAATTGGACGTGGATCAGCGCGGCCTTAATCAATGCGGGAAGTTTTTGATCTTCGTCGTGTGCAAACTTTTCAAGATCGCTCATCAAATCCGCGACCATCTCCGGCGGCGGCGGAACGTAACGCGCTTTGCCGGGGCGGATACCACCGATCCAGTTTTGGCTACGGCGTAAACTGCCTGGGTCTTTGTTCGATCCACGTCCACCGCGCAAAAGGATTTTATGCATTTCACGGATCAGGCGCACGGAAAGCGGAAAGCCTTTACGCATACGATCTAGCCCATGATTGAGGGCCGCGATATAGTTCGACACCTCCTCAACATCATCGACGGGGACGCTGGGACTTTCGTCATTCTCGAAAAGCAACAGATCGGACAACGAAGATTGCGTTCCTTCAATCTGCGACGAGATCAGGGCTTCCTTGCGAACGTACATAAAGAGAAAAAGACTTACGTCCGGCAACAGCTTTGCAAGCGCGTCGATCTCGCCCAACGCCTTCATGGCTTTGTCGAGCGGTTTATAAAGCCCTGCCATGTCGAGCGGCGGCTGCGGCGGTAACGGGGCAGGCACAAAGGCCTTATAAGATTCTCCCGTCACGCTGCGGGCGACGTAGGTTCCCAAACGATTATTGGATGTTGTTTTTGCCAAGAGGACAGCCCTTCATATGGAATCTTCTTATTAAAGGGTAGCCTATAAAGATTAAATATAAAAGAACTATCTTAAGGGTTAACATTTTTTAACGGGTCCTCCCTGCGGGTTTTCGTATGCTGGCGGCAAGAGCCCAAAAGAAGGCCACACACAGGGCGCGAAAGCGGGAAGCCACCTTATGTCGCGGAATCCGGATTTTTCGCCGTTTTCTGGGCAGAATACTCGTAAATACAAGCGGTTGTCGGGCCGCTGGGTGGATTCCCGCCTCCTCAGGGGGAATCCATGTGCCAATGGGAAGCCCCGTGCCACCCGCCGCTTGTGGGGCGGACATGGGAGGCACGGGCGGCGAGGCAAAGTCTTGCAAATTGGGTGCCTCCGGCTTCGGCAGAGTGATGCCGTGCCTTGTGCGCTCAAATGTTACGTCGGGCGGCAAAGCATCACAGCGAGCCAGTTCAGGCAGCTTTTTCACGTTTCCGCTCCACATTGCGTGCTAACTCCTGAAGGGTTAGGTAGGTTGAAGTAAAGGGGCGCAGCATTTCGTACAGTTTGGCGGCCTCCGGATCATCGCGCCACGCAGAAGCAAACACGTAAGCATCGAGAGGATTATGCCGTACGGGAGGAACATACAGGTTCCGATCGCCTTGCAACGAAGGAATCTGGATGTCGTAGAACTCCCGTTTAAACAGATGCGAAAGCCTAGTGCCGGTGGACACGGCATAAAGCCTGTTCATGACGGACGTCAGACGTGCTGCGACCTCTTCAAGTTCTTCGTTAACTCGTCGCTGATTGTATTGGCCAGTTTGTTAAGAGCCGAATTTGCAACAGCGGTCTGATTGAAGACCTGATCCTCAAGCGCGTTTTGCAATTGGCGTAGATCATCTTCAGCCGCTTCAAGCTTTTCACGCCCGTCACGGATCTCCGTCAGATTCACTACGGGTTCCGGTTCGCCCATACTGGTTTCACCCAGCAATCTTTTCGCCTCAGCGTGTCCAGCCTCGGCAAGAACAGTTTGATGATAAGCCTTGGCCGATACGCGCTTGGCATCTAGCTTGTCAAAGGCGTCTTTAAGCTTTTGAAGCTTTTCAAGATAGGCGCCAGCGTCTTTAAAAACCTTGCGGGCCTCGGCCTGTTGTTTCTGACTTTCGGTTCGGTTGAACATGAGGGCTCACTTTCTTATGAGAAAAGCTATCGAAGGGCGACAGCGACCCTGCCTGCGAAAACGCGGCAGGCAAACGCGATGGCGGGAAATGGCGGTGACACAGCCGTGATGCGGTAACGCGACACGAACAGACGCATCTGTTTGAAAATGCAGAGATGACGGAGAGCAGATTGCCCTCTATAGAGAAAGGGGGAAAGCAAACGGGTTTTTCCATCCGTTTTCGTCTTTTCTAAAAAGGGTGTCTGAGGGTTCATCATCTCAACACTTTCATGGGGTTGGGGCTGAAAAGGCGTCATTCTTGCGTCACACCTGGGTCATGTGTTTGAGGCGTAGGCCGAGGAAAACACGGCCAGTGCTGGTGCGTTTGCTTTCGACACCCGTGGCATTGGCTTGAATACGCTGCACGAATCCATTGATGGCAGGCAGCTTGTCGTGTTTGTAACCTTCGGCCACTGCCCAGTTATAAAAGGCGATATAGGCTGTACGTGTCGGCATAGCCGCCGTCATCGGATCGTTCGCTCTGATCTCCACACATTCGTCGATCCACGCCAAGACAGGATCGGCGCCAAGAATCCATTCGCTCAGCGCGCGCTTGCTTGAGGCAGGGAGGGTAAAGCGGCGCTGACGGATCAAACGCGAGGCGCAACCCACAACCCATGCCAGAAGCAAATCGGCTTCCTCAGCTGCAATGCGTCGTCCGATGCCTTCGATCCGTTCCTCATATGGAATAACGCGATTGAAGGTCAGAACCATGAGCCGCCGCTGCACGCCACGATCCATTCCGCCTTGAAACGGCGGCAGGACATTGGTGGCGAAAATATGCTGCGCGACGGGTCGAAACTCGACACGGCTTTTGTACACGTCGCGACCGTCCACGGGCTCGCCTGTGATGATGGCTTTAAACGTGTCGGACGAAATGGCCTTGGATGATGAAAGCTCGTCAGAGGCATTCAGCAACTTCCCGGCCAGCGCAATCACGTGCCGCTCATCGCCCATCCGCGCCGCGCTGACGCTGCATATGGCGCTGGAAGGCAACATGCCGCGCGGCAGATCAAGATATTGGCTTTTCCCGTTATCGGCTGGCTTGCCTTCCAAAACCAGCGCAGCCGGGTGCATGACCTTGGTCGCATAACCCATTGCGGCTGAAGCCACGACCTCACCAAACAGTTGGATTTTGTCAGCCTTGTCTTCGTCGTCCTTGAAAGAGCCGTCTAACAGGCGATAAAGCATCGAACTTTCCGGCGGCACGACATCTGCAAACGGCGACCAGCGTCCCGGCAAGGTGTGGCGACACCGATGATCGCGGCTGTGCGGTTCCAATATGGGCGCACCGGATTCAACAAAACGAATGAAGCCCGATGCACAGTTGATCCCACTTGGCGCATCAGCAAAGAAATCCTCCTTTTTGAGCACAACCATCAATTCATTGAGAACGGAATCCACACGCCCCTTGCTGAGTTTAACCCGTGCTTTTTCGCCGCGCGGCGTTTGATAAGGCGCGCCGTCATAGGCGTGGACGCAAAGACGCAGTTCCTGTTCTTCAATCGGTTCCCACTGCGTTTTGCCATAGCGCCAGAAAGAGCCTTCAGCATAAAGAACGGGGCCGTAGCGGTCGATCAAGTCCTCACGCACGCGTCCGGCGATCTCAATATCCGAACCGATATAAACCGTACGCACGTTGAAAGCGTCGTCCTGCGGAAAGGAAAACGCAGCGCCAGCGATCAACGTGCGCACGGTACCTTCTCCGCCGAACAGGAGAAGATCGTTGAAATCCTGCCCCTCAGGGGGCGTTGCGACGGCAACTGCAAGGCCGCGCATCTGAAGCTTGGAAACAGCGCGAGCGAGTTGGTTGTCTGCCTTGCTGCCGGGAATATCGCCATCGCGGGCAATGATCACGCTGGCCCTGTCTGGCAGCGGCGCGCGCGCAATGTTGCTCAGTCCGAGGCAGGCCCAAGTCTCTTGTCCAGTGGCCTGCCAGACCGAAAGGCCTGTTTCGACTCCTTCCGTCAAAATGACAGGTTGCGTCCCCGGAAAACGCACAGCGGCCTTTGACGCCCAGCCATCGACGGCTTTGTTGGTGCGTTTGACGACATCGACAGGCGCTTTCTTGCCATCATTTGTCAGATAAATTTGCTGAACGGCAAGCACATCACCTTGGTCGTCTGTTGCCAAAGCAACCAAGGCGCCGTATCCGCCGCAGGCAAATGGTCGGAAACGGATGCAGTCTGGCGGCAAAACGGTGATCCCACGACGGCGCAGGTAAAACTGGCCGGGCGTGCCTTCGAGCGATGTGCATTTGGATATAATGGTTGCGACTTTAGCGGTACGATCTTCCGCTGACGGCGAAGGACAGGGGCTATCGTTTTGAGAGGCATCTGCATTTTCTTTCTCGACCGCCTCCATTTCTGAAGGAAGAATAAATTCCCGTGTCTCGACATGATTTTCTCCCTTCTTGGGCGCGGTCAGGCCCAGCCATTCGCGCGCCCAATCGAGAGCCGCGCCATTGTGCAAGCCGCATTGTTTTTTAATAAGGCTCAAGGCATCACCGCCAACGCCTTCTTCGTGATCGAACCACGTTCCAACTTTTTCACCATCAATCTCGACAGCAAGGCTCCCCTTGCGCCCGTAACGCAGTTGGTTGGCTGTCGAAAGCGCATCGTTTGGACGGCCCAGAAGACGGACAGCCAGTTCATCCATCCGCGTATTAAGGCGGGCAACGATGTCTTTGATCGGAATCTCTTGTGCCGTCATGCCGCACCTTTGTAGTGTTTTGACGTGCACAGAATGATTGGAACAGTTTGCGAAATAGAGCAGATGTAGGAAAGCCAGGTGTCCTCCATCTCCGGTCGTGTTTCGATTACGGTGGTGCCTGTTCGCAGCATCCCGGACATGCTGCTGAACAACGCGTAAACGTCTGTCATAAAATCGCAGGACATGACGGAGACGCCTGCGGCATTTTCAATCAAACACCGCAAGGTCGTCTGATCGAACGCTTCCGGCCCTTTGGCGCAATCGGTATCGTCGCTGACGACGGCAATATAGCCATTGCAGGCCTGAAGGACGCGCCGTTCAATTGGTTGATCGATTTGTGGAATAAAGAACCAGCTGATGTCGTAATCACGCATGGCGCGTACGATAGCTTTGACGTGTTCCGGCACGATATCCGAGGCAAGAATATTCTTGCTCCGTTCGTCGTCGATCCTGACTACGCCGCCCGGTTCGATAGGAAACAGCTTCATCGTCCGGCCCTCCGCTTGCGGGCCAGAAAGGTCGGTTCGCGCCCGGCCAGCTTTTCTCTGCCCACCAGCCATTCGCGAACAGCTTCGATGCGGTAATAGACCTGCCGCCCCATAACAACGTAAGGCGGCGACTGGCGCAGCGCACGATCACGCTGGCACGTCCGAACGCTCACGCCGCGCTGGCGGGCGTATTCGGCCTCGGACAAAAACCCCTCCAGCACGTTGCCGTAAGGCGTTTCCAAGACAGGTTGTGAAACGGAAAGCTCCATAAATGTCCCCCTTGATCTTCCGGCGTCTTGCGCCGTCAACGAGGGGAAACTTAGGGCGGCTTGAAAAGCACGTCAGTTGGTAAACTTTTTGATTATCTAGTCAGGTGGATGCCTTGAGCAGTCAGGAAGCCGGTATCGGCGCCCTGTAGGAGTGCGCTAGAGTTAGGAAAGCTTCATCCAATGGCATTGGTGCATAATCATTCTCTGGCCATTGCCGTTTCTCAGGTAAAAGCCAGACGTCATCCAGATTTAATAATGTTTCCTTGGCGCGCGGGGGAATGTATGAAAGACCGAATTTCTGATAGGCTGCGGCCCGCATGAGAAAGTCGGGAAGTTCATCAATGAGTTTGCCATTCATAACCGCTTCGATCATCTCTGGTTTCTGGTACTGAACAACAGTCTCCGCAAAAATATCAAACGTAGAAGCGCACAAATGAGCAACGGGCTTATAGGTCGACCACGCGCGCCGCAGATCGTTGCTGTTTCTATGCACAAGCCCATTAAACATCTTGTCATTTTCGATGATAAAAACCGCTTTATTCACGCTGGCTCCACCAGGAAGATCGGCATGGTGCGCCGCCATGCGACGAATGAGGCAAAGAATAATCCCTGCGGAAAAGTGATCTTTGGCCGACTTGGTCATTTGCACGACATAAGTTTGAAAGCTGTCGGCATCGACGATGGATTCAAATCCACCGTTTTCCTCAAACCATCTTGTAAAAACCGCTTCCGCCGTTTTCAGATCTTCCCACATATGGACGGCTTTGATGGTTTCCACCCATCCTTCGACTTTTGAAGGATCGGGCAAGTGCTTCGCAGTTTCCTGTATTTCTGCCAAATGTGAAGCCATCAGGGTAGCCATGTATCGCCTACGCGCCACTTCGTCATACGGCCAGGCAATGACGGTCCTAATCACTTGCGAGGCATGATACTTATCATGTTGCGCGCTAATGTCGCGTAGGTCGAGAACTGGCATGACGTTATTCTTTCTGTTCGATTCTCTGAATATCTTTTGATGCCGAAAAGTCAACAACGGCGCCAACGGTATCTGCCGCTTTTCGAAGCGCTTCGTCGTACAAATGCGCATAACGTTGCGTGGTTTGCACCTGTGTGTGACCGAGCATCTGGCCGATAAGCGGCAAGGAAGCTCCCGCTGAGACAAGGATGCTGGCGAAGGAATGTCGTAGGTCGTGGATGCGCACGTTGGGCCAGTCGATAAGGACTGGATTGCCATCCTTATCTTTGATGGGTTTTCCTGCCTTGTTCTTTTTGGGAATCTTGTCCGTCAGTCCGGCAGTCTTGCAAACCGCGCACCATGTGCGCCGGATTTCCTGGATCGGCTGGCCCGGCGAAATATCGCTTGGAAAGACATAAGGGCTTTTCTGAACTGTTCTGTCTTTCTTCCGAGCCTTCTCGTAAGCATTGTCAGCCTCGGCTTTGATCTGAAGGAGCAAATTGATCGCAGGAGCGCTGAGCGGAACGCGGTGCAGCCTGCGCTGTTTGGTATGCGCGCTGGGCTTGGTCCATACGCCGTTTTCAAGGTCGAACATATCCCATGTCGCGTCTGTGACCTCGCTCTTGCGCGCGCCGGTCAGCATCAAGAGTTTAATGGCGTTTGAGGCCGTCCGCTCAGAATGCTCATTCAACGCTACGGCGAGCGCCGCAATTTCGGTTTTGTTCAAATAGCGGTTGCGTTTCTCTTCCGGATTCCTGCGCACCCCTGACACGGGGTTCTCTTTGATCCATTTCCAGCGAATGGCCAGATTGAAAGCCTTGCGCATGACTTCCACGACGCGGTTGGCGCGAACGGGCGTCCCGCGTATTGTCGTAATGTCCCTGTGGAAGGTGTCTATCTCAAAAGACGTGATGGAGCTTAGTTTGCTCTTCCCGAAACGGGGGATGACAATCTTTTCCCACATTGCCCTTTCGTCGGCTTGGGAGCGTGGCGATTTGGTTGCCAGATGTTCTTTTTGATAACGCTCCCAAAGATCGATCAAGGTCGGCGCCTCGCGCTGATCCCGCCGGTCACCCATCGGGTCGTTGCCCAAATCGACATCCCGTTTCAGGTCGCTGGCCGCCTTACGCGCTGCGGCCACGCGCCAGTCGGGATAGGCGCCGATGGTGATGCGGCGCTGCCGGCCATCGGCGCGATAGTCAAGTACAAACGCCTTCGCGCCGCCGGGCGTAATGCGAAGGCCGAAGCCTTTCACGTCATCGTCCCACAGCACCAGTTGCCCGCGCACAGGCGGCAGGGCCTTTCTAACTTGTTGGTCTGTTAGCCTGGTCATTATCCCGACCGTTTTCGTGTCAACACTGTGTCAACACGCTGGGTTGCAAAATCTGTCTTTTAATATCACCGGAAGTTGAGGGAATGTCGCTCATTTGCGCAAAGAAATCAAGGCATTATCGTGGTTAACGGCAGAAATGGGAATAAAATCATAGGGTTGGAATAGACACCATGAACCGCCTCATAACCTGAAGGTCGTCAGTTCAAATCTGGCCCCCGCAACCAAAGAAACACAATATATTAAATACATGCACTGCCCCTTCGGGGCCGTTTTTGCGTTTATCCCCTCTGATTTTGACATTTGGAAGCACTGTGGAAGCAAGAGGGAGAAAGTTTGTGCGTGATTGTGCTGGGATCGATTGCGTAGAGATGTCTTTAGGTTCAGATTAAAGCAGGAAAACCTATGCACAAAAGCGAGATTCTTTCGCAATCAAAATCCAAGCAAGAAAGCATGAGCGGTGTGTTCCGCAAAAAGGGGAAATACAATTCCGCATGGGGAGAGGTCATCAAAAACGATAAGAAAGGATTATATTGGCTCGAATACTAACCACATAGTTTTCCGCTTCAGCCCCGGCAATGTCCGGGGCTTTTTTTGGGCTTCAATGCATTTCACACCGCTTTTCACATACCTGTCACATCGGTTCACACCCCTCAGAAATGAGACAACGTCCCCACAGTTGCTCAGCAAAGCGAAGGGGACGACAGGAAATGGAAAAAACTTTTATCAATCAGGAAGAACTCGCCCAGCGCTGGGGGATTTCGCCGCGCACGCTCGAACGCTGGCGGTGGCTTGGCGAACCCTAGACGGCGCAACAACTTGCCAACCGAGCGTTCATGCAAGACAACGCCAAACCGTTTTTCGATTACTTTTTTAAGATCAACGCACAAGATTATCTTCGGGCTCCTTTAGGGCGAGCGTTTCAACTTCCTTTTCTTGTTCTTCGGTCAGGGCGCGATCGGGGCGGCCTTGGGGCCTGTTGTGAAGCCCTGCCAATCCCTCTTGATTATAACGACGGACCCAATCGCAAAGCGTTTGCCGATCCATCCCCGCCGCTCGCGCCGCCGCGCCGCGCTCCATTCCGTCCAGAATGTTTGCGATCCCAAGCATCCGCGCCGTCATGTCCTTACGGACTTCAATTCCGATTTGCCACATAGCCCCCTCCCTCGTTTCAGATGGGACTCTATGAATCACATATTTTACCCTTTGGGAATCCCCCTCGCGAGTCCGTTCATTGAGCTGTTGGTATTACTCATACTGGCCACCATTCTGTTTGTAGCCTCCTTCACCATATGGGCTGCCCCAAAGCAGCGTTAAAGCGGGCATGACAACGAGTGGGGGGACTGTGATTTAAATAAACCGATATACCGGTCAAAATTCATCATCAAAGATCTGCTCCCGACTATCGCAGGAGACAGCAGATGAAAGAGTCCCACTCGGCGCTGTCAGAACTGTGATAATTGGCCCCAGTGAAAACGTAATTTGTTGGACACAAGCCTGATCCCGCGACTGACCAAGTGCGAGTGAGGCACGTACTATAATCAATTGAGCTAGAAGAACCGCTTTTCCATTCCCAAATATCGATACCAGCACCTTTTCTAAAGCAGCCTATAATGCCAGTTTGATCGGCGGCCATTTCGGTTGTACCCAACTGTTCTTTGGTGCAAGGATCACCAATGTTGTGATTGGTCTTGGCCAAGGCAAGGTTTGAAAATACGAGTAATGCAGAAAAAGCGATAAAAAGCGGTTGAATTTTCATGATGTACTCTCTCAGGATAAAACAAATTCCGACTTAGAGCAGATCGCGATAAGGTTGACGCATTTTGCACCAAGCGTTCGCGTGAATCTGCTCGATAAACAATAGGATAGAGCGACGGCATGCAGTCAACGATGCATCAACCTAATCGGGAAACACCCTAGGTTATAATATACCCCTATTTATATATCAAGGATACTTCTTTCTGTTTGATGTGAGGGTATGAGATAGAATCTCAGCTGGAGAAAGGGGGGCTATTCCCCCCCCCGCGAGATGCATGAGGGGCATCACCCCATTGGTTCTGGCCTAATGTCCGCCCGATCTCATTTAGAAAAGCAGAAAAGGAAACTTGATAGTCGTTGTTGGTTTCCTTCAGATTAGGCTTTCCGGGATAGAGATTGTAATCCTCTCTTGCCTCCCCCGGTGTCATAAGTGGCATCATGACATTCGCGCCGAAACGAAAGGCGCGTTCACGGCCAGCGGGGTCAAGAGCTTGCAGGGCCGTCGTCGCCGCGATATTCACATCGCGAAGGACAAGGCGCGTTGCGGCGATCATCATATGGCCAAGATGCAAACGCGTTGCCTCATCTGGGCATGCCACACCCCCCAAAGGCGTATCAGGATGCGGAATGAACGGCCCCATGCCGATCATATCAATGTCTTGCTCTTTGAAAAAAAGGATGTCGTTTGCCAAATCTTCTATCGTTTGGCCGGGCAATCCAATCATAACGCCCGTACCAACCTGATAACCGATTTTTTTGAGGCGTTGAAGGCAGTGAACCCGTGTTTCAAAATGTTGATCCGCAGGATGGATGCGAGAAAAAAGGACAGGATTTGTCGTTTCAATACGCAACAAATAGCGGTGCGCCCCGGCTTTGAACAAACGACGATACGTTTCTTCTGTCTGCTCCCCGATGCAAAGCGTTATGCCTATACCCTGAGGCAAAGCATCACTGACTGTTTCTGTTTTAATCAGTTGAATCGTTTTCTCTAACGCGTCGAGAAAGGTCTTGTTTTGCCGCTCACCCGTTTGAATAACGATAGAGCCATATCCCAAATTGGCCGCTTGCTGCGCAAGCAAAAGAATATCGTTTTGCGCAAGCGTATAATGTCTGACTTTCGTGTTCGATTTGCGGATGCCACAATAATGACAGTCACAACGGCAAACATTGGAAGCCTCGATTAACCCGCGCAGATATACGCCGTTACCGCACTCTTTCAACAAAACTTTCTCGGCGGCGGCACGAACGGCTTCAACGTCCTGAGGATCCACAACGGAAAGAAGAGCCACTATCTCTTCGTGCGAAAAAACACTTTGAGAAAGATCTGGCAAGGCCGTCATGGGCCTGATCCTTTTCGATAAACATCCAAGGCCGCCGGAAAAGGACCCAATGCACGATCCAAAATGCCGAGGCTATGCGCAATGGCTAACCCATAATTTGTGATAGGAACGCCCGCTGCCTTGCATCTCGCAAGACGTGAAAGCATCGCTTTGCGATTCCACATGCACGCGCCGCAGTGAATAACAAGTTTATAAGGTGAAAGATCGTCTGGAAAATCGCGTCCCTGCACAACATCAAACTCCAGTTTTCCACCGACAAATTGCGTCAGCCACCGTGGGATCTTCACGCGCCCAATGTCCTCACAAAGCGGACGATGCGAACAGGCTTCAGCAATAAGAATACGGTCGCCCGCTTTAAGGCCGTCGATAGCGCGGACGCCTTGCGTTTGAACAACCAAGTCACCTTTGAATCGCGCAAAAAGAATGGAAAAACTGGTCATCGGTATGTCGCGTGGTGTATCGGCGGCGACTTTCAGAAAAGCCTGACTATCCGTAACGACGAGCTTCGGTTTCTGAGAACAAGCCTCAAGCGCAATCTTCAGCTCCCGTTCCTTGACGATCATCGTCATAGCATCGGAATCCAGCAAATCACGAATGGCCTGAACCTGAGGAAGAATCAAGCGTCCCTTCGGGGCCTCCTTGTCGATGGGTACAACCAGGACGGCGAGTTCCCCTGCCCCGACAAGATCACCAAGGATCGTCGGCTCTTCCATGAACGTATCCGGCGCATGATCGAACATGGCTTGACGCAAGGACTCCAGCCCCGCGCCAGAAGTCGCGGAAACCTGAACACAGGGAATCCCTTTGCGCGAAACAAGGTCGAGCGTTTGCTGGGATGGCGCGGCCAAATCACTTTTGTTAAAAACAGCAAGAATAGGCGTTTCAGAATCTTGCAAAGCTTTGCGAATGGTTTCTTCATATTCGCCCCAAATCCCATCGGTGACGATCAGCCCCAAATCCGTTCGTTCAAATACGCGACGCGTCTGCACCATGCGTAAATCGCCCAGAGCGCCCGCGTCATCCAGTCCCGCCGTGTCAATAAACAGAACAGGGCCGAGGGGAAGAATCTCCATCGGCTTTTCGACAGGGTCTGTTGTCGTTCCCGCCTGATCGGAAACAATTGAAACATGTTGGCGCGTGATGGCGTTCAGTAAGCTGGATTTGCCAACATTCCTGCGACCAAATAAGCCCATATGAAGGCGCATGCCTTTCGGTGCGTTATTCATGGAGTACCCAAACGCAAAAAAGATTCAGACGCAATCTGTTTTTCAAAATCGTCTTCACTCATCAGCTTTTCTTCAAGAACAATTTGACGGATTGTTTTTCCTTCAGCGTGCGCTCTTTGCGCGATATGAACGGCCTTTTCATGGCCAAGTTCTGCAACAAGCGCCGTTGCAAGAGAAGTTGCCCCGTCAAGAGAAGCGCGGCATTTTTCTTCATTTGCGCTCAAACCCTCCACACATCGCATTTGGAGAATCTCCGCTGCGTTCGCAAGCAGATCAATCCCGTTCAACAAACTGTCCGCGATCAACGGCAAAAAAGCGTTTAGCTCGAGATTGCCCATTCCCGCCGCTGTTGCAATTTGCAAATCATATCCATAAACGCACAGGGCGGCTTGAGTCACGGCTTCTGGTATAACGGGATTAACCTTGCCCGGCATAATCGAAGACCCTGCTTGAAGCGCGGGAAGAATGATCTCTCCGATCCCTGCGTTGGGGCCAGAGGACAGCAATCGTAAATCGCTCGCACATTTGATAAAATTCGTCGCGCATGTACGAAGAAGCCCCGAGACTTCGACAAAAACATCGGCATTTTGCGTGTTTTCTACCATATCTTCGGCACGGGCAAAGCCAATGCCCGTTAGGTCCCGCAGCGTTTCGACAGCGCGGAAAATATAGGCACGCGGAGCCGTCAAGCCTGTACCAATGGCCGTACCGCCCAGATTGACGACACGAAGACGTTCCTCACATTTGGACAAGCGCCAGCGATCACGCCCAAAGGCAGCCGCATAGGCCGCCATCTCGCGCCCCAACGTGAGCGGCACAGCCTCTTGAAGTTGTGTACGTCCAATCTTCGGGATCGAAGCAAGAGCTTGCTCCTTACGCTGGAAAGCCTCAACCAAGGAAGCCAAGCGCTCTTCCAAAAGGCGTATTCGATGAATAGCGGCCAGTTTAAGCGCCGTCGGGTACGCATCATTCGTCGATTGATGGAGGTTGAGATCGTCCAACGGCGATATGCGCTTATAGGCCCCCAAAGGCTCACCGCATAATTGCAACGCACGATTAGCGAGAACCTCATTGACATTCATATTCGTGCTTGTGCCAGCGCCGCCTTGCAAGGCATCCACAACGATATGCGCATCCAAAAGGCCTCGCGACATTTCTGCACAAGCCGATTCCATGGCTTGTACTTTGATGTCATCGTCTTTCCAAAAACCAAGGGAACGATTTGTCTGAATAGCCGCCAACTTGACAAACCCAAAAGCATGAATCAAAGCCGGAGGAACGCGCCGTAAAGAAAGCGGAAAGTTTGCTAAAGCGCGAACCGTATGAATGCCGTAAAGAGCATCCACAGGAACGTCCGCCACGCCTAAAAAATCCGTTTCGCAGCGAAAGTTATTTTGGCTCATGCCGCCTGGTTCCCGTCAGCCTTTATCGGCGATAAACTTGCCACGCTCTGTATAGCTTGTATGCAAAAGCTCATGGCTCTTGTGGCCACACGGTCCTTCCGTCAAGAACTCTGTATAGATCTTCAAGATCGCCGGGTTTTCATGACTTTTGCGCACACGGCCTGTCTCACCATAGTTCGTGTCTTCGTCATAAATAGCCTTGGCTCGCGCCTCACGAATAGTCTGGTTCGTTGGGATCGGTTGCCCACCCCCACTGATGCACCCACCCGGACATGCCATCACTTCGATAAAGTGGCACTTGCTGAAAGTTCCACCAGCAGCGACATCATCCAATACTTTCTGGGCATTCTTAATGCCGTGCGCCATTCCAACACGCAACGTTTGGCCCTTAAGCCAATCCCAATTCGGAACAAGATGTGCGATCATGGCCGGAACGGGTCCCAACTTTTCGGGAACCTTAACTTCAGCATAACGGCATCCATCAAAACCGCGCACAGGAATAATATCGGCGTGAGCGAAAATGTCTTCAACCTTAAGGCCAGTCACAAATTCCAAAACGGTGCGTAGCGCAGCTTCCATCACGCCACCCGTCGCGCCAAAGATGACACCTGAGCCTGTAGCTGTGCCGAAGGGATCGTCAAAATCTGACTTTGGCAAATCAGGCAAATGCATACCCGCCTCACGGATCATGCGCGCGCACTCACGTGTCGTGATCGAAAAATCAACATCCTTATAGCCACTGTCGCGCATTTCCGGCCTGTTGCATTCGAACTTTTTGGCGGTACAGGGCATGAGCGAAACCGACACGATATTTTCGGGCGGAATGTTATGCATCTGAGCATACCATGTCTTGATGACAGGGCCGAACATTTGCTGTGGGCTTTTGGCCGACGAAAGATGGTCGAGCAGGTGCCCATGTGTGTGCTCCATATACTTGACCCACCCAGGACAACAGGAAGTGAATTGGGGCAGAGGCATAGACGTATCGTTGGCGACCAAATTTTTATAGAGGCGAAGGATCAGCTCTGTTCCCTCCTCCATAATCGTTAAGTCAGCCGAGAAGTTCGTGTCGAACACCTTGTCAAAACCGCAACGGCGCAACGCTGTGTTTAACTCCCACGTCATCGCCTTGCCTGGCGGAACGCCAAATTCCTCACCAATGGCAGCACGAGGGCTTGGGGCTGTCTGGATCACGACATGCTTGGTAGGATCATCAATCGCAGCCCAAATCTCATCCGTGACGTCACGTTCAGTAAGCGCACCAGTCGGACAGCGTGTGATGCATTGGCCACAGTTAATGCAAGGAACGTCAGCCATTGGCTTGTCAAGATAGGTGGAAACGGTCTTCTTGTCTCCGCGCCCCGTAAATTTGAAAATCCCTATACCTTGCAATTCGTCGCAGGCGCGCACACACCGCCCACATTGAACGCACTTATCCATATCGCGAACGATAGCGACGCTGGACATATCGACCGGACAGACTTTCTCCGTCGGATGGCCAAAACGATAAGAATCGACGGCGTATTCTTTAGCCAATTTCTGCAGCTCACAATTACCGTTGCGCTTACAGCTATAACAATCACCGCAATGTTCGGACAAAAGAAGCTCAATCGTATGCCGTCGTGCTTCACGGATACGTGGTGAGGTTGTCTTGACCTTGATAGGAGCCGTCACCGGAAACGCGCAACTGGCCGTTAAAGCTCGCTGCCCCTCGACCTCAACAATGCACAAACGGCATCCGCCGAAAGCCGTTAAATCGTCATGATGGCACAAGGTGGGCAAATGAATGCCATTGTCCTGAATAGCCTTAAGAAGCGACGTGCCATAAGGAACCGTGATTTCTTTTTCATCAACGAAAAGAGAAACTGTCTTGGTGGGGTCGATTTGAACGCCTGTAATACTCATGACGCAATCCTTTTGTCTGATTTACCCGTAGCGTGACGATGGTGGCTGACGCGCCCCATGACTTCGCCGCGAAAATGTTCAAGAACGGACAGGAACATGTTGGGCGCCGATTGCCCGAGGCCACATTTCGAGGCCGCTTTCATGCTCTCGCCCAAGGCGCACAGAGCGTTCAAATGCTTCGTCGTACATTTACCGTCTTTCAAGAGGCGAATACCTTCAAGCAACTTGACATTGCCCATCCGGCATATGGTGCATTGACCACAGGACTCGTCTGCAAAGAACTCCTGAAAATTTTCCACCGCATCCAAAAGATCACGGCTTTGATCGAAAACGATAATCGACCCGCCCGTCGAAACGTCTTCAAAACTGATCGCCCGATGAAAATCTTTAGCGGGAACAAGAAGACCCGATGCGCCGCCCACGACAGCTGCTTTGGTCCGTTCTGCGCCTGCCGCTTCAAGAATAGCAGAAATCTTTGTTCCCATCGGAAACTCGTAAACCCCCGGACGTTCCACATCGCCAGAAATGCTAAGCAATTTATAGCCCGAAGACTTTTCCGTTCCAACACGTTTGAACCAAGCATCGCCCTTGACCATAATGGCGGCGACCCAAGCCAACGTTTCCACATTATTGACAACCGTGGGAACACCAAATAATCCGCTTGTAACGGGGAAAGGCGGACGATTGCGCGATTCGCCACGTTTGCCTTCCAAAGATTCAATCAGAGCGGACTCCTCCCCGCAAACATAAGCACCGCACCCCATATGAATGTGGATGTCAAAGGAGAATCCTTGTTTGCCCTGAATATCGTTGCCCAAAAGGCCTGCGGCACGTCGCGCCGACAAACGATCCTCAAGACTTTGCCTCAAATAAGTATATTCGCCACGAAGATAGACAATACCAAGCGAGGCCCCAACCGCATATCCGGCAATCGTCATGCCGTCAAAAACAAGATCGGGCCACTCAGAAAGGATAACGCGATCCTTAAAGGTGCCGGGTTCCCCTTCATCCGCATTGCAAATGACAATCTTCTTTTCACTTGTCGTTTCGCTTGCGAACTTCCACTTCACTCCGGCTGGAAAGCCTGCGCCGCCACGGCCTTTAAGGCCAGAGTCCGTTACGTTCTTGATAACTTCAGTGCGATCCTTACCCAAAGCCGCGCTGAGTCCAGTATGAACCGGAATAGACGCAAACGATATTTCATTCCTAATGGTCATGAGCGAGCCCCTTTTTGCCTTTGACGGGCGTATTTTGATAAATCTTTTCGCAAGCCTCTATGATTTCGTGAACCTTCTCAGGCGTCACATGGGTAAAAACTTGCTCATTGACCAAAACGGCAGGACCTTGGTCACACATGCCGATACAATTGGCCCACTCCAACGAAAACTTCCCGTCGGGAGTCGCTTCACCAAATTTGATCCCAAGATCGTTTTCAAACTGCCGTGCAACATTTTCCTTTCCAACCATATCGCAGCTGATTGTGCGACAGAGCCGAATAACAAAACGTCCATGATATTCTTCGTTCAAGAAAGAATAAAAGCTGACAACGCCATAAACATCGGCAGGGCTTATACCCAAGCAATCCGCAACATATTGCATGGCAAAAGTATTAATGAGCGCATGGCGTTTCTTGATTTCCTGAAGAATCGGGATGAGCGCACTCCGCTCGGCCCCGAAATGAGCAACCAAGTCATCGATTTCTTCTTGGAGAGAATTACGGCGGGCACCAAGCCTGTCGCCGGATGCAGATCGTTGGTTCGCAGAAGGATGAGCGGACATATGGCTCCTTAAACAAAATAGGGAAGGACGCAAGGCGCGTCCCCCTAAAAATAGGCAGGAAGCAGCTTGCATAACAAGCCACCCATGGTTAATACTAAAATAAGATTTACAACATCGCAATCGGTTTTTCTCTCATTCAAAGCGCACCAGCTTTGAGACAGGCAACAAGATGTCAATGACACACAGCTCCAACGCCGCAACATGGCTGGACAGCACCGCTATCAACGAAACGCTCAACGAAGCCACAAATCTGGCTCAAAAAAACGATAAGCAACGCCTTCGTGAACTTCTTGCCAAAGCAGGAGAAGCCAAAGGCCTCGACAGTTTAGAAGTTGCGCTTCTGATGCAAACGGAAGATCAAGATATTCTTGATGAAATGTATGCTTTAGCCAAAAAAATAAAGGAACAGATTTACGGGCGGCGCATTGTTCTCTTTGCCCCGATGTATGTCTCAAACCTCTGCAAAAACGAGTGCCTCTATTGCGCTTTTCGCGCCAAAAATAAAGATCTTACGCGGCGCGCCCTAACGGGGGAAGAAATTGAAAACGAGGCCCGCATTTTGGTCAATCAAGGGCACAAGCGCACGCTGATCGTTGCCGGAGAATCCTATCCTGCTGAACAGGGATTTGACTACATCATCGATGCGATCAACAGAGTCTATGCCGTCAAAGGCGACAAGCCCGGCGCTGAAATTCGTCGCGTCAATGTCAATCTGGCGCCATTAAGCGTCGAGGATTTCAAGAGGCTAGAAGATGCCAAGATAGGAACTTATCAGGCTTTTCAAGAAACCTATGATCGCTCGGTTTATGCTCAGGTTCACACGGGTGGAAAAAAGCGCGACTTCGATTGGCGCGTCACGGTGATGGATCGTGCGATGGAGGCCGGAATTGGCGATGTCGGCATGGGTGTTCTTTATGGCCTTGCTGATTGGCGGTTCGATACCTTAGCTCTGCTTAAGCACGTTAAACATTTGGAAGAGACCTTTGGCATCGGATGTCATACGCTTAGCGTCCCTCGCCTTGAACCAGCGCACGGGTCCGAACTGGCTTCTCACTCGAAATACGCCGTATCGGATCATGACTTCAAAAAAATCGTCACAATCCTGCGCCTTGCTGTTCCTTATACAGGCATGATTATGTCCACACGAGAGGACTCGGAAATGCGTCAAGCAACGCTCGAACTCGGCGTTTCACAAATCTCCGCAGGAAGCCGCACCAACCCCGGCGGTTATGCCGAGGCGGCCGCTTCAGGGAAATTCGACGAAAGCCAGTTCCAACTTGGCGATCATCGTCCCTTGGACGAAGTCATCAAAGACTTGACTGAAAGAGGCTTTATCCCATCCAACTGCACCGCCTGCGATCAACTTGGCCGCATGGGTGAAAAGTTTATGCCCTTTGTGCGCTCTGGAAAAATCAAGAACCATTGCACGCCCAATGCGCTTTCGACATTTTTGGAATACCTGATCGATTATGCTTCGCCGGAAACAAAGAAAACGGGTCAGGCTCTGATCGCCAGCATGATGGAGTCTATGCCGGAAAGCACAAAACAAAGGACGCAACAGCTTCTTGACAATGTCAATGTCGGCCAACGCGGCTGCCTTTGCTAGGACATTTTTTTAAGCTGACGGTACGTTCAACTCAAATACACACCGTTCTGATCGTCTGCAACGAAAACGTGGAGTTCTCTCGCTATCCCTGTTTTTCTGCAGACGGCCAGAGCCATTTGCACCAGAGCCACCATGCTTCAGCTTCTCGAACACCCCCTCATCTTCATTACTAATCTTGGGGATAGTGGCCTTTTGACGGCGCTGTCGTTCTTTTGTTCCGTCTATTTATACCTGACAGGCAACATCCGTGTCGCTGGGATTCTGGTCGGCGCCACATTTTTGTGTCTGGCAACCATGACGGTATTGAAAATTTATTTCTTCGGATGCCCCTCCTTATCTCCCACAATTCACATCAAATCCCCAAGCGGCCATGCCGCCATGGGGGCCGCCATTTACGGAACTTTGGCCTTCATCGTTGCCAAGCGTTTTTCCGGGTTTTGGCGTGGGCTCACCCTCGCAAGCGCTCTTGTGCTGATTTTATTGATTGCGCTCTCGCGGATACACCTTCACACCCATACCTCGAATGAGGTCCTACTGGGGCTCTTTATAGGCGGCAACATCGCCTTACTCTCTGCTCATTTTCTTCGGTCTGTTACGCAGGTCACGTTCCGCATCAGGTATCTCGCCCTTGCTGCCTGTGTTGCCTTGCTCTTCTTGTATGGCATCCGCACCCCAGCAGAACCCCTTATCCAAAAAATCGCCGTGCTGTTATACCAGCGGGCCTATGAATGGACTCAGTGAAAGGGCCGTTCTCACTCACTCGCTCTGCGCCTCACACGCCCCTTGCCGGACGGGCGCTTTGTTTTTAAAAGAGAGGTCTGTCCGGCGAGAGGATCCCTCCTCGCAACCGCTCGTGACCTGATGGGATGCTTTCATTCGAGGGTTGGTATTACATGAAAACCTGCACTTTTGCCTGTGATAAAACAGGCCACGAAAGGGCTATACAACTGAGCACGCTTCATTATGATAAGGCTTGTTTCCTTTCACATAGATGGCGTTTCTGATGAACCTTGAGTCTTTCTCCACAAACACACCCTCGCAAGAAAATGGGGATCACCTTTATCATCAAGGAATGCAGGCGGCTCAAACTGGCGATGACCAAAGGGCCCTTTCCCTTCTTCAGCAAGCCATGGAGGCTCTGCCCCAACGTGGCGACATTGCCTATAATTACGGGGTTCTTCTCCAACAAGCGGGGCGCATAGACGACGCCATTGCCACCTGGCAACGCGCAAGCAAACACAGCCCCCAGCACAGCGTGATTTGGACCAATTTAGCCTTAGCGCTCACATTGAGCGGACAATGGGAAAAGGCGCAAGAAACCTATACCCAAGCCCTTGCCCTTCATCCACAGTGCCGAGACTTGCTTTATCACTATGCGCTTTTCTTGAATAAAATGGGCAATCTCGATCAGAGCCTCGCCACATTCAAGACCTTGCTGGACGCCACCCCCCAAGACCAAGCCGCACTTATGAATGCAGGCAAAACAGCCAAAGCCGCAGGCCAATTCTCGCAAGCCGTCACCTATTATGACAGGGCCATCAACAGCGGCGGCCCACATACGGCATTGGCCTATTTCAACCGCGCCAACCTTCTTTTACTGCAAGGGCAATGGCGCAATGGGTTTACGGATTACGAATGGAGATTAAAACTTTCCGATGCGCCGCCAGCCCCTTGGGGATTGCCATCCTTTCATGACTCCCTTCCCCGAGGATCGCGCCTTTTGTTATGGAGCGATCAGGGCCTTGGCGACGCCTTAATGTTTTTACGTTTTGCGCCCCTCCTCGCAGCGCGCGGGTATGCCGTGTTCCTCTTCGTTCAAACACCACTGAAGACCTTGTTGACAGGATCCCTTTCTGTTCAGGGAGTCTTTGATCCAACAGATGCGCCCGTCCCCATGGATGCGGCTTTGGCCATAGGAAGCCTGCCTCACATTCTGCAATGCGACCCTGTGACTTCATGGCAGGGCCCCTATATCGTCGCACCGCCCATCCCGTCCTCTCCCCTTCCGCCACGGGGAACATCCCAGCGCATAGGCCTCGTTTGGGCTGGAAATCCAAAACATGAAAACGACCGAAATCGCAGCAGCAGCCTTCAGGATATAGCCCCGCTGTTGAATCAAACCGACACAGAATGGTTCAGTCTTCAAGTCGGCTCACGCGCCGAAGATATCGCTAAAGAAGGGTTTCAAAACCGTATCGTCGATCTTTCCGAGAGTCTGACCGACTTTGCCGTCAGCGCTGCGGTCATAAGAGATCTTGATCTTATCATCACCGTCGATACGGCAATCGCCCATTTGGCAGGCGCCATGGGAAAACCCGTTTGGACCCTTCTTCCCAAAATGAATGGCGATTGGCGATGGGGCCCAGCGGGTGAAACAACCTTTTGGTATCCATCGATGCGTCTTTACCGTCAGAAACAGGCGGGGTCTTGGGCAGAGTCCATATCAGAGATGGGAAAAGACCTACATAAAACGAAGCTATAGCACTTATTTCTTATATCTGTTAAGCTCTTGTTCACACCTTCTTGTATGAAAGATGATGTGATTTTATCACAATTTTAGTTGAGCCTTTCAAAATTTGTTAAGGAGAATAGTTATGACGTTGTCAAAAAGCATAATCACACTCTTGGTCTTCTCCCCCGTCTTGGCTGCGTGCGCAACACAACCTCTCCAAAAAGAATTGGGGCCCTCTTCCCATTACATGTGCGGCGAAACACCTTTATCCATCTTCAGCGGTGGCAAGGATGATACTTTGCAAATCAACGTGAGTGGGGACACCTTTCCGGTCCTTTCTTCCAAGACCATTTATGGCCTAAAATATGAAGACATAGCCGCAACACCCACGCTCTCCTTTTGGGACAGAGGCAATACTGCCATTCTTGAAATTGCCGGAAAAACTTATCCAGCTTGTCAAAAAGTCCAACATCCAAACGACATGAACATTAAGAACTATCGGGCCATTGGCAATGACCCAGCATGGTATTTAGTTATCCGCAACGGCAAAGTTATTTTCAGCTCGATGTATCGCGAAAAAATTGTCACAGCCGATCTTCCTGAACCAAGCCCAACAGCTTCAGGCCAAAGCTATGCGTTTAAAACAGGCACACAAGACATGCGCATATCCCTTGCAAGCAAAGCTTGTCAGGATACATTGACATCCCGCCTCTATCCCGATCAAATCAGCGTCCTCTTTCAAGGCACGGAGCTGACCGGATGCGGCAACCGAATTTCGGGTTCACAGGCCGATACAGAATTCCATTCTATTGCTATTGCCACAACTCAACCCGATATAAATCCGGCACCAACGCCCCCTTCTGTAGTCCCAACTTTCACCAAGAAAATATGGGCCGCCCGACAAATTGACGGGATCAACGTCCTGACCCCAGCGTACCTAACTCTGGCCATGAGCGACGAAGGCTTGTTCCTTGTTAATGGCGGGTGCAACCAATTCTCAGGCACGTACAAAATCAACGACAAAGTCCTGACCATCGATCCCAAAATGGTCAAAACGAAAAACACCTGTACGACAGACCTGATGAAACAAGAAAAGATTTTCGTGGGTATCTTGCAAGCAAGCACCTTGATTGATCTGCGCGACGACACGTTGATCATCAGCACGCCCCATCGGAAAACCATCACCTTTACGCAAAGTGATGAGGCGGATCCTTTGACCATCATGCCGTAAAAAGGCGCCGCTGTCCTCGTAAACAGCTATGGCAGCTCACGATAAGGAAAGAGGCTTGCGCGGGCGATAAAAATGCAAGAGTCAGCGCCGACAAAGCGATAAATCTTGCGATTGCTTCGTGACAGACCTAAAGTCCGTCCATGAAAAATAAGGATTCCCTCTTCTTTTGCGCTGTCGGGGGTAGTGGTATGTTACCGCTTGCCATGATGATGCGGGCGCGTGGGTTTGACGTGGCCGGATCAGACCGTGCGCACGATCAAGGACGAACGCCAGAACGCTTTGCCTTGATCCGCGACTATGGCATCACCCTTTTTCCGCAAAACGGAAGTGGCATCACAGAGAAGACAGGCCGTGTTGTTGTTTCCACCGCCGTTGAAAAAACGGTTCCCGATTATCAAGCCGCCCTTCGCCACCATATACCCATCGTTCACCGGGCCGCTTTGTTGGCCGAGATTTTTAACGCTGCGCATATACGCATAGCCGTTGCGGGAACAAGCGGAAAATCGACGACAACGGGCATGATCGGTTTTCTTCTACACAAAGCGGGCGCAAACCCGACCGTCGTGAATGGCGCGGTGATGAAAGATCTTGTGACGCCCGAAAGCCCGATAGCGAGCGCCGTTGTCGGCGATCCTGAACTGTTCATTGCCGAGGTGGATGAAAGCGACGGTTCGATTGAAAACTTTACGCCAAGCATTGCTGTGCTTAATAACATCGCCCTCGACCACAAAAGCATGGATGAGCTGCGCGAGCTGTTCAGCACGTTTCTCGGCAAAGCCGCACATTGCGTGGTTAATCTGGATAACACGGAAACAGCGGCGCTTGCCGCCACCTGCTCCGATAAAACGCGTATCACCTATAGCCTGACAGACCCCGCCGCTACGCTTATCGCAAGCGCCGCGCAATTTCAGCCCAACCAGATGAGCTTTACCGTCACACACACACCAACGGGCGCACAGGCCGATGTAACGCTTTACGTTACGGGCTACCACAATATATCAAATGCTCTGGCCGCACTGGGGGCCGCACTCGCTTTTGGCTTAACACTTGAAACTGCGGCACAAGCTTTAACCGGATTCACAGGTATCACCCGCCGCCTTGATGTTTTGGGTTCGGCTCAAGGCATCACCGTGATTGACGACTTTGCGCACAACCCCGACAAGATCGCCGCAACTTTGCGCACGCTGCACCAATTTGAAGGGCGCTTACTTATTTTGTTCCAGCCACACGGTTATGGGCCTTTGCGCCTGATGCGCGAAGACTTGATAGCGTGCTTTGCCAACGGACTTACCGAACAAGATGAGCTGTTCTTGTGCGATCCCCTCTATCTCGGCGGCACAACGTCTCGTGAAGTGGGCAGCGCCGACATCGTCGCAGGTGTGATCCGCAAAGGCCGTAAAGCCACCCATAAACCGACACGTGAAGAAGCCGCCGCCTGCCTGATCCGCATGGCCCAAAAGGGGGATCGCATTGTGATTATGGGCGCTCGCGACGATACCCTTCCCAAGCTTGGCCGCGAGATTTTGTTCCATCTGGAAGCACGAGGATGAGGCCTCAGGGCCCCGAACTCAGATTAAAAAACAGTAAATGGGATGCCAGCCTTCGCTGGCATGACGACTCCTTTTGGCTCATACAGGTCAACTTTCCGCTGATTTTGGTAATAATAGCAACAACAAAAACCGTCATGCCAGCGAAGGCTGGCATCCCATTTGTTTTTGGTAGCCATTATTCATATTTTGTTTACCTCAGTTCGGGGCCCTGCATGAGGCCTCCATTTTTTGCCTAAAAAAGAGGCAAATGGGGCTGTTTTTATCCGTTTTTGGAAAAGGGGGCGAGAAGCTCCCAAAACGAACCGCCGTAAAGGCCCCTGAGAGGCCCGTAGGCGCGTTGAAACAAGACCCCTGCTAGGGGTGTAGCTTGGCATGTGAAATGTCGCACTCTACGGGCCTTAAAATGGGATTTATCCATTCTTGGTTAACGCCCGTTCGCAGGACACTCCCTGTTCACATCAAAATCGGGCGCAAGACTTCCTTGACATTCAAAGCCCCAAGCCGTACCAAGAGGCCCTTATGGTGTGCCCAGATGGCGGAATTGGTAGACGCGCAGGTTTCAGGTATCTGTGGCAGCAATGTCGTGGAAGTTCGAGTCTTCTTCTGGGCACCATTCACCGAAGCTAACGCTTCGGTGGAAGCAAAAGTTCTTATTTTCTAAGACGTTGTAACCAGTTCAAAAAACTCCGAAATTTTTTGACTACAGATGGCTTTTTCAATTTTTTCGATGCGCAGCAAAGCGTTGGGTAGTTCAATTCCATTTGGGTTGTTTCTTATAACCCACTCTGAATCGCTTCCTCATACATTTTCAAGATACTATTAAGTTGGTGAACAGTCTTTTGTTGACCTACGTAAACGAGAGAAAAGGGCGTTACCTCTTACCTTTCGGAAAATGTCGCCAACAGTTTCTTGAAAGAGATAGCCTCTGACCCGTTTTTCTTCTAAATTCCCCTTAGCATCCAACTCCATTTGGATCGAATAAGGTTTAATCAGCTTATAACGTGAAGGATAAGGGCCGTGTTTAAACCCACAATTTTCTGCTCCTGCCCATATAATATCCTTAGCCTTAACCCAGAAAACAGGATGTCTCGGGTAAGGAGGGCGCGTGTTTGGCGAAAGTAAAACTGTTGGCAATTTGACAACTTTTCCAAAATCTAGAAACAATCGAGTAACAGCCTCCGTTTCACCGGCAGCATTTGTTGCCCCCCAAGAAGAGGTGAAGTTCTGGTCAACAACCGTAAGGCTCGCTGCCGCTAACCCAGACCATTGCTGTTGAATTTTTTGAGTTACTTGATTTTCGGCGGCAGAAGGGCTCACCGTTCCCTCTAGATCTTTTACATCGTAGGGAAAAGTTACCGTTGGAACATGAAGCCATGGGGGACGCTCCTTTTGATGCATTCTGTTGCCCTTCTCACTTGAACGCATCCCTGACCTGTACTCATTCAAAAAATTAACGCCTCGCACACAAATATAAGTATCACCCCCAACTTCGGCGGCGACTGCTAACCAGCAATGCATAATTCCTGAAAGGGGCGGATCTACTTTGTTATTCATGCAATGAAATTTCCAGAAAAGTTTATAAAAATCTGAGCTATTATACCACAAACTGAACGCTAAATTTTACTTTCATGCTATCATAGAAACGTAAAAATCTTAACCATAACAAACCAGAATCAGCGCAAAACTTCTAAGACCTTCAGAAGAAGGGCCTACTTCTAGACACCTGATTTTTATCAAGATTATTTAGGATTGCGCCCCACTCAACCATTGTGTTAATGACTTCGTGGGCGTCTGAATAGTTCGATATAAGTCCATTTGGGCGCACCATTCTATTCAACAATTTCTATATAATTCCCATCGACAAAAATTGCTTGCGAGTCTTTTAACTCGACAACTCTTTTCCCTAATTGTCCTTTTATTGTCTGGATACATTTTTCAGCATTTTGAGAATGCGTGGCTGACCCAACATGGGGGACAATATAAAAATCCACGAGCTCCAATCCGTTTAGTGGGTTCTTTTTCGACACAGGTGTATCCTCTAATGGTTCAATATATTCAATATGAGGACAAGCAATAATAGAACCTGCGCTCACACCAATATATAGAGCGCCTTGAGCCAACCTTTCCCGCACTATCTTTTCAAACCCCGTTCTTTGAACACACGCCAACAAATGAAATGTATTACCGCCAGTTACATAAATAACATCTGCATCACTAAGTTTAGCATATGTTTCCTCTTGTGATTTTTCTTCTAAATCAAAAAAGTCGAGCTTAAACCCAAATTTCTGAAAAATACCAATTTCATCTTTATGCCAATCACGCTCTTTTTCAGGATAAACCAATCCTGCCGTTGGGATACAAACAGCCTTTAACAGAGAGGGTTCTGGCTTTTTCAACCTTGGCCATATTTTTTTCATAACAGAAAGTTGACCACATGAAAAAAGGACCAATTGATTATTGTACATTTCAATTCTCTGCACTTCTACCATCTCTATGACCTAGCAAAAGCAAGCAGGGGATCAATATCATGCTGATCGGCGGCGCGTAGGGATGCAATGTATTCCTTACGCACATCCCCTGCTTTTTGAAGGTTCCCTCTTCCCCAAGAAAACTTTTTCCCACCAAGATATACAACGAGCAGATCTGCTCCTAAGCGTGACCAACGGCCATTTCCATTTGGAAAAGGATGGATCAAAACAAGTCTATGATGAAAGCGGATAGCAATTTCATCTGGCGGATAGGTGTCATTGTCTATCCAGTATTGAACATCGCCAAGAAGTTGTCGCAGGTCAGCTTCTATATTCCAAACATCAACGCCTATATTACGATTTGTTTCTCTGTATTTTCCTGCCCATTTCCAGACCTTCCCAAACATGCGTTTGTGAAGGGAGCATAAGAAAACCTCATCCAACAAATCCCGCTTCCTGCCAAAAGCCCAAGTAACAGCTTCCAGAATATTTTTCTGTTCAAGCTCATTCAGCTCATAGCGCACGGTAATATGTGTAGGAATAAGCCCTTTAGCTTCATCAGGTGTTAAAGGCGTAGCATCATCATCATAAGCAAAAGGATCTTGGTTGGTCATTCTTCATCCCACAGGCGCGCTGGTTTCTGCATAAGTTCTTCAATAAGTTTCTGCCGCATCTCAGTCTGAGCTACCTTGTCACTTACAGATTGATTTTCGAGGCCCATAGTCTGCCCTACTTCGGCAAGCTGTTTGTCCGCGCATTTTTCTGCGCGTGCTCTTACTCGTTTTGCCAGCGGTTCTTCAGGAAGAAGTGTGTAGATAACACGGCATCCCAAAGCCTCTGCAGCACGTTCCAAGGAATCGAACGTAATCCGTCCTGAAAGTTCTGCCTTTTCCAGCTCGGTTATACGTGGCTGAGCCACCCCCATGCGTTTTGCAAGCTGCGTGGCCGTCATGCCCAAAGCATCACGGATAGCACGCACCCATCCCCTCGGAGGCCTTTTGGCTTTCAAAAGCGGGCGCAGCTCTTCAAATCGCTGGTCTAAATGTCTAAGTGATTCTTTCATGCTATAAGATATAGCATATATTTTATGAATAAATATATAAGATGTTTCTTATCATTAGAACAAGAAT
>JAQUYN010000093.1 GCA_028691835.1 Alphaproteobacteria bacterium
AACGCGCATCGAGACAAGATCGACCAGCGTGGCCGAAAGATCGCTTGCGGCCCAAAACCTTCCTTTTTGCGGAAAGGCATAGTCACATTGGAGCGACCATCCCGCTGCCATCGACACACCGTCCACATAGGCGACAAAGCCGTTGTCGGGATGCCATTTCACGATCCGGCCAAGCATATTGACCTTGAAATATAAATGTCCGGTCGTGTCGTCCCAGAAGAGGATGTTCGGGCGTTGACCGCTAGTCCAAGCGGAAACGTCCCATTCAGCAACATCGCCGTTGCCGAGGAAGTCCAGCTCTACACGGCGGATTTTGTCGGATGCTGCTTGCCAATACCGCCCGTCTGCATCGGCGCACATGGGGGCTTCATTGGCATAGGGGAACAATTCCGATAGATCTGCGATCAGCCCAAAATCAAGATTGTAAACCTTGCGCGAACGATGCACGAAAATCTTGTCGCCCAAGACAAAGCCGCTGACGCTAAAATCCACGCGCTTCGTCGTTTTAGCCACCACGGCCATCGTGTCGGGGTTGCGTTTGCACAGATGCATCCCGACGCCGTAAGCGTCCGTGGCGTGGTAGAGATAGCCTTCGCTGTCCAGTCCGCGCAGATCGCCATAAACGTCATCCACAAGCGGCACATTGAGCGCCAGCGTATTGTTGACGAGGTCATATTTGAATGCGCGTGTTGCGTTCACGCAAAGCAAGATGCCGCGTGCGGGGTCAATCACGCCGCCCTCGCGGAACATGCTTGGTACCTTCTGCAAGATCACGGCATCACAATCCATCGCACCTGATGCCACGACCTCGGCGCTGATATTGGGAATGCGGTTGGCAAAGTCGGCCAGTTGCAAATCCGTGAAGGTCAGAAAGCAAAGCCCGCGATACCCCGGCACGTTTCCCGCGCCGAGATGCATTTCCATCGTGCTGTCAGGCTGCTGGTCTTCCGCGCCTGTATGAATGCGGACAACGCCCGGATATTTCTCGGTCGCCTGCGTGTTGCTGGCCGTCGCATCGTAAATGAGCTTTGTGTCAGCCCAAACGCGACGCACGGTCGAGACAGGCCCCGCACACAAGCCAATGGCGAACGATACCGAATAAGTATAGGTCGTGGTCGTCGCGCTACCGCCGCCGCCTTTGCCGCCGCTCTGACGCGAGACGTGGCGGGTTTCCTTGAGCGGCGTCGACCAGATCACGTTGCCGGACACGCGCATGGTTCCGTAAACCAGCTGGATTGTCCCGCCATAGGTGGAGGACTGAACCGAAAGATCGCTCAAGCGCGAGCCTTCGGTATTCGATCCCTTGCTGCCGCCAAACAGCAGATTGCCGAGAACAACCCCGCCCATCCAACCGATGGACGCGCCGATCCCGATGGCGGAAGTCAGACCTGCGCCAACAAGACCCAATGCAAGAACGGCCATTTATTCGCTTTCAGAGAAAACGGGGTAACGATAAGCGGCCACGATTCGATGCCGCCAACTCTCGTCCAGCGCATGTTCGACCACTTTGTCGACGCCGGAGTAGCTGTGAATGATGCCTTTATCAGTGATCAGCGCAACATGCTGCGGTTCGCGGCCCCATGCCATAAAGTAAATGTCTGCCAACGTCGCTTCGGCCACGGGGATTTCAACCAACCATGTTGCCAAACCCTCGCGCATGCGGCGGCTGTTGGGCAGCATAGAGTAGTTGGCGAAGGACTGTGCCTGCGGCGATGCCGGATCGTAATCGACCAGCTTTAGCGCCATCCCAACGCCCTTAATGAGGCCGATGCAGTCGCAGCCAGCCCCTTTGACCGAGGCTTGATGGTGAAACGGCGTGCCGAGCCATGCGCGGCCCTCAAGTACCGCGTCCATGCGTTCAATTTTACTTTCCATCGGGATAACTCAGAACGGCATCTGTGCCGGGTACATGCGGTTCGCCGCGAAAGTTCACGGCGTTGTTGTATTTGGAGCAGCATGTCGAAAAGGCCTTATCGCATCCGGGCTGAACGGCATAGGCGTCGCCCACCGCGATTTCGGACGGCATGGGCAGGAAAAGATCAAAGACGCTTGATGCAAAACTACGAATTTCCATTTTGCGCCCTGCGTTTGCGCCGCTTGTCCATGTGACAAGTCCGCCAGTCCAATAATCGTCGGTCTCGGCGCGCGCGCTGTCGGTAAAACCGTATCTATCCGAAACTGCCGTAACCGCGCTTGCCACAGTCAAAGCCACCAGATTGATCTTGCAGCGCGTGTCGCCAAGGTCGGCGCGGCAGTTCGGCGTGTAGAGTTCCCCGATCTGCTGCGAAAGTGCTTGTGTCAGGCCTCGTAGTTCAGCTTTGAAGGTCGTGTCCTTCAGCTCGACTTGGCCGATGGTTCCGCGCTTCATCACGATTTTGCCTTGCGACAAGGCGTTCCAATTGACCAGAAAGATAAGAACTTCGGCATTGTCCCAAATGCCCGCCCGCAGGTCTGGAGCGGCCAAGGCCTCGCTGTCCAGCGCGCTTTCGATATCGAGATTGTCGACAGACAAATCCGAAATCGTATGAATGGCCGAGCGCGTGTAACCTGTTCGCGCTTCATAAACGATACCGTCGATGGTCAGATCGCGGTCAAAGTCGGTGAAACCGAACACGGCCCCATCCTTGCGCGAGACCTTCCAGCAGGTCGCAAGCGTGGTCGTCTCGCCCGCGATGTGTGCGGCAAGTTGTGATGAGGCTGTTTTCATGGGTTAATTTCTCGTAAAGGAGTCAGTAGTAAACAACTTGTTGGTCTTCTCTTTTTTAAGCTAGAATCCCAACGTCATGTCCGAAGTTCAAACGATCATAAAATTTGATGGCCCAGTCCTTGCTGAAAAAGCAATGGACGTTGCCGATCTTGCCCCGTCTTTAATTGCGCTGAGCGACCTTCTCAAACTTGCTAATAAGCATTTTAATGGAGATAGGTCAGGCCTAAAGATATTGGTCAATGCTGACTTGGAGCAAAACTGTTTCGAACTAGCAATTTCCCTTGTTCAAACAATTTGGGATGCAACTAATTCTCTTATCGCAGACGACAACGTTATTAAGGCCAAAGAAATTGCTGAATGGATAGGCATTGTAACCGGAGGTGGCGGTGTCGGCGGCATCAGTCTATATGGGCTCATCAAGCTTCTGAAAGGGAAGAAGGTCAAGGGAGTAACCGTATTAAAACAGCAAGATGGAAAAAATAGTGTTCAAATCCATATTCACGGGGATGGAAACAGCGTAACTGTGCCTCAACCAGTATATGAATTGTACAGCAAAAGTGATGTTAGAAGAAAAGCTGTTGAAGTTATGCGTCCTCTTACAAAAGAGGGGTACGACAGTTTGTCCTTCTATAAGGGCAAAAACGTTTTTGAATCTTTTTCAAAGAACGATGTGCCCTCTGAACAAGGAGATGATCTCCCTGAAGTTATCCCAACGAATGTGATTAAATCATCTATTCATACAACAGTGCGTATTAGAAAGCCCGCTTATGAAGGAAGATCAAAATGGACAATTGTTTACAAGAAAGCCATTGATGCGGAAATGCAAGATGAAGAATGGCTTACTAAATTTCAAACCAATCAGATTGATGCGCCACCAAACAGCCAATTAGTTGTAGACTTGGAGGAAACCATCGTTACCAATGAACGCGGAGAAGCGGTCGAAGAACCGATTTACGTTATCAAAAAAATTCATAACGTGCTTCCTCCGCCTAAACAGGAAGAAATGAAATTCTAAGTACGTTTATTAAACGCGGATCTCAATAACGGGAATATCCGACCATTGGTGCAGGTCGAACTGTTCGATGCTAACGGCCATGCTGTCGGTGTCGAAGCGCACGGGCACGTCAAACTCAAAATCCGCCGTGACCGCTACGCCTTGCGCCGGAGCGATATTAAAGGTCAATACGCCTGTCGCCGTATTGATCGACCAGCCGGATGTTTGTTTGACCCCGCCCAGATAGGGGACGACCGTACCCAAGACAGGCTTTGTGATCGTGCGCGTCTCGTTGCCTGCGCCGGAGGTATAGTTTTTAACGAGCTGAAAGACCTTCGTCGTCCCATCGCCTGTGCCAAGAGCTTGTGCGGTTGCCTTATAATCCGTCCAATCCTTGAACCTAAAGCCATAAGCCTTGCCTTTGCGCGCGCGGAAGAAGGAGATCAGCGTGTTAAGTTGGGTCTGATGCTTAAGGCCGGATGCCACGTTCCATTTCAACCGCGCCGCCGACCAGTTGGCGTTGCGCTGCTCGTAGCCAGAAGCCATCGAGACGACCGTGGTCAGGTATTCCGGCCCGCCCGATGCCCCATAGGCGATATCAGGCGGAAATTGGATTTCGTGGAAGGTCATATCTGACTTTCATTCTGGAGTATGGACAAATCAGCCGGCATACACGATGAACGCGCACAAAATTCGTTATCTTTTTGTTTTCGAAAGATAATTCGTAGCTGCGACTTCAAGCCACTCATGAAAATCTTCTACGGAGAACTTGTTTTTCGCTAGATTGCACGCCAAATGCGTTATGTGCATATTGTTTTCATCGTACATGCCATTTTCGCTAACGATACGATCCGCCGACATTTGCATGAGTTTGTTTTCTGGCTCAATTTCTATTGGAGCCAAACATAAAGGGCAGATTCCCTCTTGCTTCTTCCAGATGTCTGAGAAACACACGTTTAGGTCTATATCCGGCGATGTGGATCGAATGGGCAATAAGCGCTTCTGTTCGTCACCACCACTATTGATCCTTTGAAGCACTAACTGAGTTGCCCTCCAAAGCTCCCTTTTTGTTGCTGCATCTAATTCCGATAGCGTTTGCTGACCGATCGCTGTTTTTGCATTGTTCGTAAATGAAGGCGTCATTTTCTCAAGAGTAAGATTGAGAAGCCGTTCGATTTCGTCCTTCTCCAGTTCGACAGGCTTGCCGCGTAATACGGCAAACATCTTGTATGCTTTCGGACAAACTTTATGGGCGTCGATATAAGGATCCAATTCCCATAGCTCACTTATTGGAAATCCCCATGTCCATTGACCGGGGTAATTCTTTTGCGCTTCTTCCCAACTTCTCTGAGGGACGATCTTTGATGTACGCAAAACTTGTTTTGACGCAAATCTAGTTACTGATAACAATTTGCTACGGTACTCAGGCTCAACTTCCAAGGAGTTCGTTGTGCCAATTGAGATCATCAGATCTCGGTCCATTCGAAAATCATTGGCTAGGTCATCTGCGACCTTATAGAAGGTGAAGGAAACAGCAGGCCAATTGTCAGAGAGTGGCCCCCATTCCGGTTTGATCCATACCCTCGAATCAGGCTTGATAATTTCTGCAATTTTCATATTCGTCTTTCTTGGAGAGAAGATCAGTTCATCCTATCAGCATGACAATGGATTACAAATTCCTTCTCGCCCGGTTAATCCCCCGCGCTGCTTCCGCCGAGATTTGGCTTTGGCTGGCGCGGAAGCTGTTCGCGTCGGGCGTAGTGATATGCATGACGACGTTGACGCCTGCGGAGCGCCGCTGCCTGTCTTTTCTTGAAACAACTTCCTCTCCCCGTTGAAGAATGGCTGGAACCTCATCGGGCTTCAGGCCAGCGATGCCGCCGCCGTGATAGCGCGGCGCTCCCGCAAACACGAAAGCCGGAACCTGCCGCGACGGGGCCGTTTCGCCAGCCACGCCGCCTTCATGGAAGATCGAGCTGAATATCTCATCCATAAAGCCGCCGCTTTCCATGCTGCTGCCCATCCACTTGGCCAGCGGCCCTGTGATGGATTGCTGCACCATCATGCGCGTGATGTCGGCGACGATGCTGTTGGCGAGGTCATTCAAACTGTTGAGGCTAATCTCGCCGGACGTCACCATATTCACGATGGCGTCCTCGGTAGCCTTCAATGCGCTTGTAAAAGCTTTCTCGACCGCCCCCGCCGCGTTTTCGCCCTCTTTCTGATAGGCGCGGAATGCGCGGATCGCTCCGGCCTCGGCATCCGTGCGCCCACCCAGTTGCTCGTCATAGGCTTTGTCTTTTGCTTTGTTGAACACCTCTTGGCTGATCGCTCCGGCGTTCAGCATCTCGGTCAGATGCGCGATCTGGTTGGCGTAAGCCTCTGTCGAGCTTTTGTCGCTGTCGGTAAGCTGCTTGCCTTCCTCTTTCAGCTTGTCGAGTTTTTCGCGCGCTTGGATTTGGTCATAGGTGACGGCGGCAAGCTTCTTGGTCTGGTCGATCTCGGCCTGCGTCGCGCCCTTAGGGAGCCGCGAAAGATATTCATCGACAAAGGATTGCTTCTTATCGGTCGTCTTTTCAATTTGGCGCGTGAGGTCGTCGAGAACCTTTTTCGTATCGGCAAAAGTCTTCTGATCGAATAAGTCGCCCGCCAGAGCGCGCGTCTTGGCCTTTTCGGCATCACCGGCTTTTTCAGACAAGCGGCTGACGGCCTGATCGATAAAGGCTTGCCGCTCATTGACCATACCGAGAAGCTGGCGCTTAAGGTCGTCGATGACCTTTTGGTTCGTCTCGGCCTCTTTCTTTGCCGCCTCGTCGAGAGGTTTTTGTACGGCTGCAATCTGGCGGCGGGCAAGTTCCTCGGCTTGCTTGACGGCGACATCGATATCGCCGCCGTTGCTGTTGTCCTTTTCCCGCAGCGTTTCGATGCGCTGTTTGGTCTTGGCCAGTTCCTCGTTGATTTTGGCGATTTTCTCAACCGGATCGTCCACGAGTTTAGCCAAAGCCTCGTCGATACCCTTGCGCGTCGTGAGCAATAGATCGGCGCGGCCTTCCTTTTCTGCGTTGGCGCGACCAGCATCAGCTTTGGCGCGCTCGTCGGCTTCGGCTTGTTCGGCCTTGGTCAGGCGCTCGATTTCCGCCGTAAGTTCGGCGGCTTTCTTTTGCCGGAACGCTGTGTTGTCTTTATAGATCGGCTGGACAACCGGCGGCAGGTTTTGAAGCCATTCAAGCTGCTTTTGCACTTCGGCCAGTTCGTTTTTAGCTTTTCGTAACTGGACATCAAGCGGAGCCTTGCTGAACCACTCGGTCGTCACTTCGAAAGTGGATGCGAGCTTTGCCAGCACGCCCATCGCCGTGCCGCCTACGGTTTCGGTCTGGCCGATGGCCTTGAGCATAT
>JAQUYN010000022.1:0-20868 GCA_028691835.1 Alphaproteobacteria bacterium
TCTTCCGATCTTGCGCTTTGCGACGGGGCGTGATCCCGAAGATCCTGATAATGATCGGCGTATTGTACAGATTGACGGTCATACCGTCAAAAGTCAGCAGGTTCTCGCTGAGCATGTTGCAATGGCGTGGATTACACCTGATCTTGATCGTGTCCTTGCGGATGGGCCTTCGGCACGGCGTAAACTTGTTGATCGGATGGCTTACAGTTTTGATCCGGCGCATGCTGGGCGTGTGCATCGTTATGAAAAAGCGTTGCGTGAGCGCCTGCGTTTGTTGCGTGACGGTGTCGCTGATGCGGTGTGGCTTTCGGGGCTTGAGGATGAAATGGCGCGTACTGGCGTTGCGATTGCTGCGGCCCGGTGTCAGATGTTGCGCTATCTGCAAACGGCGATTTCTGAAACGCAAAGTGTTTTTCCGCAAGCTGGTCTTTCATTATCGGGGATAGCGGAGGAGGCTCTTGCCGATGATCCCGCCCTTCTCGTCGAGGATAGGTTGAGGGCTTCATTGGCGAGGATGCGTGGCGAAGATGCACAAAGCGGCACGTGTGGCACGGGGCCACATCGTAGTGATCTTCGGGTTGTGCATCGTGCTCACAATTGTCCTGCCGAGCTTTGCTCAACGGGTGAACAAAAGGCGTTGCTCGTTGCGATGATGCTGGCCTATGTACGCACTTTGGCGCAGGCGAGGCGGATGAAGCCCCTTTTTCTTCTCGATGACATCACTGCGCATTTGGACAGTGTACGCCGCGCTGCGTTGTTTGAGGAGATCATGGCGCTGGGCGTGCAAGCATGGTTGACTGGCACCGACGAGGCTCAATTCAAACCTTTTCTTTCAAAGACGCAGCACTTCATTGTTGAAAAGGGTGTTGTCAGCTCAGGCTGATCGTGTTGATTATGTTTTCTCATACCGAAAAGAAAAGGGTTATGAAAAATACGGAAAGTTAATAGTCATACCAGCGGACCTATGAACGGACTCATTGAAAGGGCCGCTCTCATTCACTCGTTCTGCGCCTCGCAATCCTCTTGCCAGATGGGCGCTTTGTTTTTAAAGGAAAGGCCTGTCCGGCGAGAGAATCCCTCCTTGCAACCGCTCGTGACCTGATTGGATGCTTTCATTCGAGGGTTGGTATAAAACAGATTTTCAAAAAGGAACGGGGATTATATATTCTGTATATGCAAAGAAGGCCAGATCGTTGGACCCGGCCTTCTTTTTATTCATGGAGCGTCCAGTCAGGCGGCCTTATCTTGTTCTTCTGTAAGCTTCGCGATTTCATCTTTGAGGTTTAACTTATCGCGTTTCAGCTTGCTGATTTTGACTTCGTCCTGAGCGGGGCTAGATTCTTCTGCGTGAAGTTGTTGTTCAATCTCGGTGTGGCGTTTTCTTAGGGATTCAATGCGTGCGGTTAAGGGCATAGGCACTCTCCTTCAGTCAATGGTTACTAATAACTCACTCTAGCTTTCAGTGTACGCTAAATTAGAAAAGATTTCATGATGAAAAGCTATGAATGTGACACGCTTTTCATATCATCGTTAATGGGCTGTAAAGTTTAAGCCATTTTAGATAAGTCGATCAATCACCAAGACAAATACCAAGGCTTCGGGCGGTTTTGACGAGCGTGCCATCCAAATCAACGCTTTGGTAACGGGCAGTGGCTTTGACGATGGGAACATCAATGACATTCCGGTCTGACCATGCAACCATGCGGTCGTATTTTTCCTGACGAATCAAATCAATGGCGTGCACACCAAAAGCTTGAGCTAGCATTCGATCTTGTGCGCTTGGCTGTCCACCACGTTGAACGTGGCCTAAGACGGTGACCCGCGTTTCGGCTTGGCATAGCTCAGCGATTTCGGCCCCGATATAATGGCCGATGCCACCAAAGCGTTTTTCGCCGCCATAGAAGGAGAGGGTGCTGCTCGTTCCGTCTATTGTTTTAACGGCTTCTGAGACGACGATAAGAGCAAAATTGCGTCCTGTGTCGCGGATTTCTTTTATGTGCGCAACAATTTTGTCGAGCGCATAAGGAATTTCAGGGATGAGAATAACATCAGCGCCACCAGCAATTCCAGCGGCAAGAGCAATATGGCCGGCATCGCGACCCATAACTTCCAAAACCATGATACGGTCGTGGCTGGCCGCTGTCGGTTGCAGGCGATCAAGAGCCTCTGTTGCGACGGCTACAGCTGTATCAAAACCAATAGAAGTTTCGGTCATTCCTAAATCGTTATCGATTGTTTTGGGAATACCGATGAGCGGGAACCCACCTTGTTCTGCCAATTGATGCAGGATTGACAGGCTTCCATCGCCACCGATCCCGATCATCACATCACAGCCAAGACTTTTGAAACCGTCAATGATCGTTTCAGAAATATCTTGAATCGTTCCATCCGGCATGGGGTAGGCGAAAGGATTACCTTTATTGGTCGTGCCTAAGATGGTACCACCCTGTCGCAGCATTGTCGCACTGACATCGGCAAGTGTAAGTTTGCGTGCACGTATGGGGCGATCAATGAGGCCATGTGTACCGTCCTCGATTCCAAAGATTTCCCAGCCTAAGGAAAGCCCATAAATAACAACGCTGCGAATAACAGCATTCAGCCCAGCGCAATCGCCCCCACTTGTTAGGATTGCGATCCGCTTGGGCTGTTGTGCCGTTGTCATAAAGTTGTTTCCCGGTTTAGCTGATCTTTTTCAAGCTATCCATTGCTTTGCGCTGCAGTGAACCATCAACGGCAGTACTCATTGCATCGCCAGCCCCAGACAATTGACGCATGATCTCTTCCAAAGAACCAAGAAGATCATCACCCTGCAGCTTTAACGTAACGCGCATGCGGTCTGTGCGTTGTTGCATTTCTTCGATAGACTTATTCATCACGATAATTTGTTCTTGAGATTCAACAACACTGCCGTTTACGCGACTAACTTGATCGACGTAAGTTTGTGAGACGTTTTGAATAATCCCTGTAACTGTTTGCCCACCTTCAGCCATGTGACGCATTTGCTTATCAACTTGCTGCGCGACTTCGGATAGTTTGGCCACGGCGGCTTCGCTGACATTTTCTGTCAAAACGCGCGTTGAGTTCAAACGCTCTGCCACTGCACCAAGATGCGAGAAGGCCTGTTGCATGTGACCTACAAGATCGTTTTCATGACGCTTGATGCCTTCGCCTGCCGACCCAAGACGGTTGAGAAGACCATCGATTTGATCGCCAAAGCCACCCAGTAACTTGGCAACTTCCTCTGTTGCCACACGCATGCGTGCCGTACGGTCCGTAAGCTGGTTTGCGGTTTCTTTGCTGGTTTGATCAAAGCGTGTAGCAATTTTTTCAACATCAACAACTGTGCTCGCCATGGCCGTGCGCAAGGTGCTGCCCGTACGATCCAACTGCGCTGTGATTTGCATCAGGCCACGGTTGATATCGTCGATCTGTGTTTGAACGCCATTGCGGACCCGCTCGACTTGTTCGCGGAAGTTTGTACTTGCGCCTTGCATTTGGCCTTCGGCTTTTTCAGTCATCGCAACGAGTGCAACGACTTGTTTTGACAGATTATCCCCGGCGGCGGAAAGACGCTGGGTTGTTGCTGTTGCGCGAGCTTCGATCACTTCAAACTCATGCGCGAGCTTCGCCGTTGTCTGTTGTGTGTCGCCACGAAGTTGGCCAAGACGATCACTTGCGGCAGAGAGCTGGGTGATAGTTTGCGAAGCTTTGTCCACGAGTTCTTTCTGCTCGTTGCTGAGCGTGCCTGTGCTGGTTTTGATCGCCTCGAGTTGAGCTTTAAGGGCATCATTAAATGAACGCAAGGTTTGATCAGCTGTTTCGGCAACGTTGGCAAGGTGACGCGATTCATCCATCATCGTGTCACGAATTGCACCTGTTGTGCTGATGCAACGGTCCGTTGTCTTGAGCATGGATTCGGTGATCTCGCCCGTTTGTGACTTAAAGGCTTTAGCTGCTGCTTCAATTTCCTTCGTGCTGCGTCCCAGAAGGTTGGGTATTTGTATCGTTTCTTCGCGAACAGTGTCGGCGGCTTGAACCAAAGCGGATTCAGATGAGGCCAGATTGGCGCGCAGGGCGTCGCTTTGAATGGCCAAGGCTGAACCTGCACCCATAACTTGATCAACAGCTCGAGCTGAAAGATCCGCAATCGTTTGCAGTTCTTTTTCAAGCGTGGTGCGTGTGTCGGTCAGTCGCGTCGTTGCCGCTTCGACGATGGCACGGCTTTCTCGATCACTGTCGGTCATGGTCGAGATCAGAGAGACGAGCTGTGTCGTTGCTTTTTCTGCCGTTTCCATCAGGCGGCGACCATGAATGTCTGACATGTCGCTGGCATCCGAAATGAGCTTGACGCTTTCACGGATCTTTTCGTTAACGCCCGTGATGTTGACCTCGGACTGGCTGGCTATCGTCCCCAAATTGTCAGATTGCTTGCTTAAAGTCTCTGCTGCTGTCTTGGCAATGGTTGAGAAATCAAGGGCAGATTTGTCCATGACATTCATAACATTGCCGCTTTGTGATTTCAGTTGTGTAACGGTGGTGTCAAGTTGCGTCATAACCGTTCGGATATGATCCATCATTTGATCCGATTCACTGCGGATCGATTCACGCAAGGTCCTGGCTTCGCTATGCATGTTGGTTGTTGATTGCAGCATATCGCGAACTTGAGATTCGGCTTTTTGCGTATGTTCGCCAATGGTTGATGCTTCGTCGGCGAGGCCCGCCCCGGCGGCGCGAACCGCAGCCAGAGTATTTTGGGTCTGTGAATCGAGGCTTTCCATCTGGCGCGTAATCTGCCCCGTGCTGTCGGAAATGCGGGCTGCGCTGCGTTCGGCGGCGGCGGCAGTTTCGTCTTGAGCCAAAGTCAGGTGCGTGACCATGCTACCCAACATTTCGCGCTGAACATCTAGGGCAGAACCGAGTGACGTCTGCTTGTCCGAGATTGTTGTGAGGTTCCCGTTGATTGCTGACGTTTGCTGGCTAATCGTGCTGCTCAAGTTGCTCAAGGCTGTTTCGGTTGAAACGCTGGTTTCGCGCAGAGCCGTCATATTGCCTTGCAGCTGATCGACAACAATACTGATGGTGCCGCCTGTTGTTTGTGTTTCATTGCGCAGTTGAACACAAATTTCGCTAGCTTGTTTCTGGATGGTTGTTGCGCTTTCAAGCAGCTTTTGTGTTTGCGTCTCTGCTTGATCCGTATTGGAAATCAGCGAGGCTGTTTCTTTGCTGAAAGCCTCATTCGCGGCATGAATGGAGGCCAAGGTAGCCGCTGACTTTGTATCGAGTGTTTCGATTTGATGTGTGATTTGAAGAGTCCCGTCTGTGAGACGGTTTGCAGCACGTTCTGCTGCTCCGGCTGTTTCATCTTGTGCCATTGACAAGCGAGAGATTAAGCCGCTGAGCGTTTCGCGTTGAGCTTCGAGCGCATTGGTCAAAGTGATTTGGCGAGAACCAATTTGATCCATTGAGTCATTAAGTGCGGAAACTTGCTTTGAAATGCCCATTTGCAGATCGGTCAGCGCCATGCTGGCCGTGCTGCTGACATCACGCATATCCCCACTGCCTGTTGCGAGGCGACCAAGAAGATCGCCAAGCATTTCACCTGTGCGCTTTGTTTCTTCTTGCAAGGCATCACGAAGTTGCTTGGCTTGTTCTTGTAATGAAGCTGTAACGGTCATTGCCGTACGGGCTTGTTCTTCAGCTTGTTTAGCGTGCGACAACAAGGATGTCGCTTGTCCCGCGAACCCATCGCTGGCTGTTGTTATATTGGCCAGAGCTGTTTGCGAATTGTCGCTGAGTTGTCCTAAATGTGTTTGAACTTGCGAGAGTGTTTCTCCCAAACGTGAAATGGTTCGTTCAGCAACATTAGAGGCTTCATCATGGGCCGCGCCGAGTTTCTCAAAGAGGTCGAGAAGTTGTGTGCGTTGTGTTTCATTGGTCGATGTTAGGACGCGATGCTGTTCAGCAATTTGTTCACCAACCAGATTGAGCGACGCCACTTGTTTGGTGATCCCAGCGCTTAGGTCGCCGAGTGTCGATTCTGTGCGATCTGCAATCTTAAAGAGGTCTTGCGATGTGTTTTCAAGACGAGAAGAAGCCGTTTCTGCCATTGAGTTATAGCGTGCCGTTGCTTGATCGGCACCGAGGATGGCCGAAGCAGCCGTCTTCTGTAGGCTTTCGCTTGTCGTATCGATTTGTTCGACGGATTCCTTTAGGCTTGAGATCAAACGGCTGTTGTGTTGCTCCATCGCGGTTCGAATTTGAGTGGACTGATCAGCGAAGGAGATTGTTGCAACATTGAGGCTGCGAATACTGTCCTCAACCTGATGAGTTGTGTCCAGCATACGGCTGGCCTGTTCGCCAAACGCGGCCCCGGCCTTTTGTATAACAGTGATTGATCCTTCTGCTGCGGCGTCAATGGTGTCGTGGTGGCTTTTGAATTTTTCCAGTGTTTCTTCCATGCGACCCATGACGCGGTCTGTGCCTTCAACGGTATCCGTTTGGGTGACAGTAAAGCGCGCATGTAAGCGTTCTAATTGCTCGATTGTCAGCGCACTTGTTGAGGTGAGCTTGGCTGCGCTGTTGTCAATCTTGCTGGTTCCGTCATTGATAAGGGCAAGTTGAGATTCCATGGAGGAGCTTAGCGACTGAACCTTGCCTGTTGCTGAGCTGGCTGTGAGATCCAGCTGTGTGGCGCGGTTTTCAAAGTCGAGTGTTGCTGTGCGGGTCAGCTCGTTATAGTGAGCTGCAACACGGTCGAGAAGGGCATAGGCGCTGTCTGTACGATCCTTGAGCGCACAACCCATTTCGTTAAATTTCGCGCCAGCGCGTGTCAGTTCATCATTGATTTCTGATGCCTGTTTCTCAAGTGTGGTGCGAATGGCAGTGGCCTCATTTTGAAGAGCCGTTGTGACGATGCTGATCTTCGCTTCGGAGTCTTTAGCTTCACTTTGCAGTTGATAAGTCTGCTGCCCGACGGAGACTGCAGCTTGTTGAAGGGTGGTTGCCGCTTCTGCTGCTTTCGCCCCAATTGTGCCAACTTCGTTTTGAAGTCGATCTGCCATCGCATTAAACTGTTCGATTGATTTGCGGCTTGTTTCGTCCTGCGCTTCACGAATGGCTTGGAAGCGCTTGTTCATATCTTCAATGGAGGCCAGTGTTTCAGCTGTCATGCGGCCTACATCTTGGCCCATGTTGCTAATGCTGCTGTTGAACTGCTGAAGGCGATCAAGTTGGCTTTGCATGTCGTTGCCATATTTGTTGATCGATTCTCGTCCTTGAGCTGTACTCTGATCGATTTGATCAACAACTTGTTGAACCGGAGCTGCGGCAAAGTCGGCAAAATCTTGTAAGCGTTTGTCTGTTGAATCCAGACGTTCGCGAATGTCTTGCAGCATGATGGTCAGGCTGTCGTTCTGGCTGCGCATCGCTTCTTCGGCGGACCGGGCCTGATCTTGCAACTGGGAAATAGTCGAGTTCAATGTCGTTTCAGCTGTTTGGGTCGATGTTGTGATGTCATTTTCTTGGCGACTCAAAGATTCTGTCGCAATACCTAAAGCATGCACAGTCATGCGTGCTGCTTCGTTGATGCGGGTGATAACGCGTTCGTTCTGGTCAACAGCCCCGCGCAGTTTTTCGGTAAGCGTTTCTCCCACTGTTTGTGTTGCGTCGCGTGTAGCCAAAAGCCGTTCAAGAACTTGCTGCAGGTTTTGCAGAGCGTTTGAGGCTCGCAGCTGAACTTCGTGTCCTGCTTGTTGCGATGCCTGCTGTAAGGCATTGAACTGGGCCAGCTGTTCGTTGATTTCGTGTGTTGTGGCACGCAGTTGTGTGCTGTTGGCTTCTGATACGGTGCCGAGGTGACGCGTTGCTGCTTCATAGCGTGCGGCCGTTTCTGCAAGCTGGGCAGCAATGGCATCTGTGCCTTTGCGCGCATCTTCATTGGCGACAGAGAACTTTTCAAGCACGCCATCGGCGCGAGTGCCCAGATTGATAATAGAGGTATCCATCTGTTGGGCCAAATCATTGGATGCGCCAGAAATGCGCACAACCAGTCCATCCAGATCGCTACGGCGTTGTTGGAGTCCTCCATCGATTTCACCAACGCGTGCGGCGAAACGATCAAGAAGACCTTGCATGTTTTCAATATTGGTTTCGAGACGTTCGCTGAGATGCGTGGCCTGTTCGCGGGCGAGTTGTTCACTGGCGTAAAGACGGTCGGCAACGCCGCGCAAGACAGATTCCGCTTCACTAATGCGTGAAGGGAGTAAGTTGCTGAATTCATCCAATGAGCGGGTTTGTGAGTCAAGTGCAGATGCAAGACGTTCAGCCTCTTCACGAGCCAAGCCTGCACGCCCAAGGAAATGTGCAATATTGGTGTCAATTTTGCCTGACAATTCGCTCAGTGTTGATGATGCCGTTTCTGCGGCAGAGATAATACTTGTTTCTTGTGAACGTGCCGTATCGGAAAGCTTTTTGCTATCATGCATGGCTTGTTCGACGGAAGAGGCGACTTGAACAGCAGTGGTTTCGACTTCTTTAAGAAGACCGGATATATTTTCACGGATGCTTTCCGTCTGGCGCGCAACATCATCGCCGCTTTGCACAAGTTTATTATCGAGAATGCGAAGCATCGCGAATTTGTCTTCCATCAGCTGCTCAATGTGCTGCATGCTGCGACGGATAACGTCTTGTACTTCATTGACTTGATAAAGACTTTGTTGTTCGAAGTTTTCAAGCTCGGACTTATGTTCGTTGATACGATCCATAATGGCCATGAGTTCATCATCACCTATGGTTTTTGTGCTACGCAAAAGGTCAAGCTGTTCTTTGATCGCATGATTAAAACGACGAATACGTACTTCGGCAGCGCCGGATTCTCCCGTTATCATGGATAATTGACGACGCAGTGGTTCTGTTACGGATTGCACATCGGCGGCGCGTTGGAGATAGGCTGCGATCATCCAAATCATGGCGACAGGCGAAATAACGGCCGAGATTCCAATGGCCCAGTTGGCCAAAGGCACGCCGGCGAACGTATGGCCAGAGCCTGTTTGTGACATGACAAAGGCAACGACGGCGACCCATAGGATTGAAAGGCTCATGCCCATCCAGAAGGGAGTCGTTGAAAAATTGGCTGTTTTTCGGGCTACATTCTTTGTGGCATTTGCCGTTGTTTTTGCGGCCGCTGCTTGTGGAGCGTCTTTCTGCGCATCGCTTGGCGTCGAAGTGACTGTCGCGTCGGGAGACGGCGAAAGGGTTCGAGTGGGGGGAGCAGAGAAAATTGTCGGATCGACCATGAAAGCCTCAAAGCCAGAAATTAAGAATGTTAAATCCAAACGTAACGGGGCCGAACAGGTGATGAAAGAAGTATGTGCATTCTGTTGAAATTAAACATAAATCCACATTTCTCCATCCGCACGATTCGCGCAGTCTGGGGTATCACTGATGAGTTTAACAGCAAGTGGCCTCAAAATGGAAGTGTTAACCTGTTCCAAACCCAACAAAATTTGGTAGGGATACTGTTCGGTAACAGAATGATCAATGTGATCGTTCTAGCAGATCGTGTTAAGGTGGAAGAGCGAAGCGCCCCCCCCCCTCTTAATGCGTGAATCTGCTTGATTCAAAAAGATAGGCCCTTTTTCGTCAACGTTTCTCGATTCCGAGTGATTGAAAAAGGGGCTAGCTTACAAATTTCTTGAGACGATAAAGTTCTTCGAGGGCTGATTTTGGGGTTAACTCATCGGGATTGAGTTCTTTGAGGGCCTGTTCAATGGCAGAACCTGTTTCTTTGACCGCTGTTTTTGGTTGTGCTGCCCGAAAAAGGGGAAGATTTTCGACAATATCAAGATGTTTATTGCCGGTTTCTCCCGTTTCTAGTGCGTGAAGGACAGATTCGGCGCGTTCAACGACGGATTTTGGCAGGCCAGCCATGCGGGCGACATGGATACCATAAGATCTGTCAGCGGTGCCGGGGACAACTTGATGCATAAAAATAACTTCTTTTTCCCACTCGCGAATTTTCATGGTTGCGCACAGGAGTTTCGGCAATTTTTTTGCAAGTTCGGTTAGCTCGTGATAGTGCGTGGCGAACAGGGTTCGGCATTGGTTGATTTCGTGGAGGTGCTCGATGGTTGCCCAAGCAATGGAGAGGCCGTCGTAGGTGGCTGTTCCGCGTCCGATTTCATCTAGGATTACCAAGGATCGTTCACCAGCTTGGTTTAGGATGGCTGCGGTCTCGACCATCTCGACCATAAAGGTTGATTGGCCGCGTGCAAGATCGTCGGCAGCACCGACTCGGCTGAACAGGCGGTCCACGATACCTATGTGGGCACTGCTTGCCGGCACGAAGGACCCCATTTGTGCCATTAGGACGATCAAGGCATTTTGGCGTAAGAATGTTGATTTACCAGCCATATTGGGGCCAGTGAGAAGCCATAGGCGTTGTTGTGAGCCAAGATCACAGGCGTTTCCGATAAAGGGGACCCCAGATCCGTGAGCCTTCAATGCTTGTTCCACAACGGGGTGGCGACCATCCCTGATCGCGAAGGCGAGCGAATGATCAATGGTGGGGCGTGTGTAATTTTTCGTTATGGCAAGTTCAGCCAAAGCGGCTGTTGTGTCGATTTGGGCCAGTGCCCCGGCTGTTTGCCGTAAGTCTTGTAGGCGAAGCATAACCTCCTGTACCAAGTCACGGAACAATTGGATTTCGACGGCCAGAGCTTTAGTGGCGGCTTCCGATATTTTCTGCTCAAGCTCAGATAGTTCGATTGTTGTGAACCGGATCGCGCTGGCTAAACTTTGGCGATGTATGAATAAATCTTTTTGCGCCAGCAATTTATCTGCATGCGTTGGTGAGACTTCGATGTGATAGCCGATGACGTTATTGTGTTTGATTTTGAGGGCATTGGCTCCGCTTGCGGCCGCGTATTTTTGTTGCAGCCCAACAATTAGTCGTCGGCTGTCGTCACGTAGCATAATCAATTCATCGAGTTGAGGGGCGTAGCCTCGCGCAATAAAGCCGCCATCGCGGGTTAGCATGGGAAGCTCAGCGGCTAAAGCGCGGGTGAGTCGGTCATGAAGGCTGGAATGCTCGCCAAGGTCTTTGATGATGGTGAGAAGGTCGGCGGGGAGGCCTGTTGACCCAGCCTTCAAAAGTAGGCTTCGTATTTTTTCCCCATGAGAGAGGGCATCACGAACGCAGGCAAGGTCGCGAGGTCCTCCGCGTTCGAGCGATAAACGGGCGAGGGCGCGTTCCAGATCAGGCGTGTTGTGAAGCGCGGCGCGCAAATCTTCGCGGAGTTTCGGGCGGGAGGTAAGGGCTTCGATGGCATCAAGCCGTTGATTGATAGCGGTAACGTCAGTGAGGGGACTCGCCACATAGGAAGCCAGTAGCCGTGCCCCGGCGCTGGTCAGCGTTGTGTCGATTGTGGCGAGGAGTGATCCTCGGCGTTCACCAGCAAGTGTGCGTGTCAGCTCGAGGTTGCGACGTGTTGCGGGGTCCATAGCAACATAGGGGGCGAGGGAAACAACCCTTGGATTTTGTAAGTGGGAAATATCGCAACGCTGCGTGAGGGAAATATAATCTAGGATTGTTCCCAATGCCGAAATTGCGGTCCGTGAAAGATCTCCAAACGAGGATATATCCGTTATTTGATAGGTTTGGAGTAGTCGTTTATGCGCATTTTCGCTGTCAAAACGCACGTTTGGCTGCACGGTCAGCTGATCACGCCATGGGGCCAATGTTTCGAACAAAGTTGGGGTTTGCACGGTTCGCTCGGCGACAAGAATTTCGCTGGGATTGACGCGTGACAGGGTGGAGCCGAGGGCGTCGAGGTTTGTTGTCTCCACAAACGGCTCGCTATTGGCAAGATCAATCCATGCGACTGCGAAGTCATCGCCCGTTTGTGCAATGCAGGCCAGATAGTTCGCTTGTCGTTGGTCGAGAAGCGTATCTTCGGTGACGGTGCCGGGCGTGACAATACGTACGACTTCACGGGCTACGATGGATTTTGCACCACGTTTTTTCGCTTCTGCTGGGTTTTCTGTCTGTTCACAAATTGCGACATGAAACCCTTGGCGGATCAACTTGGCCATGTAATTTTCATAGGCATGAAAAGGCACGCCGCACATGGCAATGTCTTGTCCGTTCAGCTGCCCTCGCCGTGTCAGCGTAATATCAAGCGCACGCGAAGCTTTGACGGCATCTTCGAAAAATAACTCGTAAAAATCGCCCAGCCGAAAGAATAGCAAGCATTCGGGATGTTGCGCCTTGATCGCCAAATATTGTGTCATTAACGGCGTCGCGCCTTCATCGGAAGGAAGATGTGCGTGTGTTTCCTGTTGTGCGGACATAGGGTTCATCTGGTGTCTTGATCTAGCTTTGGTTGTGTTAAGTGGGGTGTTCTCTTTTGATCATAGCGTGCAAGGTTGACGTATGCATGTACATTATTTGATTCATTTTTTTTCCTTCTTAAGATTGAAGGGGGGGGAGATAGGGGGGGGGCTTTTATGGTTAAAGAGTGTTCGTGCTGTGAGTGATACCAATCCGTCTATGAACTGACGTATTGAGAGCGCTGCACCGATTCACTCGCTCTGCGCCTCGCGATCCTGGGACTCCTTGCGTCTAAAGGAGAGGACTGTCCGGCGAGAGGATCCCTCCTCGCAACCGTTCGTGACCTATAGGGATGTTTTCATACGCAGGTTGGTATGATTCATAAAAATCATAGCCTTCTTTTTATCTTCGTCTTATAAATAAGGTGAAGAAACTCTGACATATCTGGATACAAAGCAGCATGATTTTAGGCATTGGCAGCGATCTCATTGACATACGGCGCATTGAAAAAACATTGGGGCGTCACGGTGCCCGTTTTATTGCCCGTATTTTTACCCAAGAAGAACAGGCCAAGGCCGTGCGCCGGAATGAGACCCTTGTGCCCGCGACCTATGCCAAGCGGTTTGCGGCTAAAGAGGCGTGCAGTAAGGCGCTGGGGACAGGCATTCATCGTGGTGTGTATTTCAAAGATATAGGGGTCGTGAATCTTCCATCGGGGCAACCGACTCTGGCTTTGACGGGCGGAGCGAAAGAACAGCTGGATCGACTCATGCCTATGGGCCATAAAGCCGTGATTCATTTAACGATTACAGATGATTATCCCATGGCGCAGGCTTTTGTGGTGATCGAGGCTGTTTCCTGCTAATAAAGCGCTTCCCTTTCAATCAGGTTGTTAAAGTATGTTAGAAACAGAAAAGTCTAAAGATCACATTGCTGTTCGCGCTGGTGACAAATTGGACGATACAATTCGCACATTTTTCCTTGCTGCCTTGATCGCGCTTTCGATCCGTGCGTTTGCGTTCGAGCCCTTTAATATTCCATCGAGTTCGATGGTGCCGGGATTGTTGATTGGCGATTATCTTTTCGTCTCAAAATACTCGTATGGCTATAGCAGTCTATCGTCGTTGTTTGGCGTATTGCCTATACAGGGGCGCGCCTTTGGTAAGGAGCCTGCACGTGGCGATGTTGCGGTTTTCAAGCTTCCATCAGATGGTCACACAGACTATATCAAACGCATTATCGGCTTGCCCGGTGATAAGATTCAAATGCGGCATGGGCTTCTTTATATCAATGGCGTTGCGGTTGAGCGTCAGAAATTGGCAGAGCCAGTAGCGCGTGATTATTTAGAACCTTCACCCAACGCCGTTGATTACATCGAGACTCTTCCTGGTGGATTTAAGCATGTTATCCGCGAAGAGGGCGACGATATGGCTCTTGATGACACTGATGTTTTCATGGTGCCTGAAAGACATTATTTTGCGATGGGCGATAATCGCGATAATTCACAAGACAGCCGCACAACAACGGTTGCTTTTATCCCTGCCGATAATCTTGTCGGTAAGGCTCAGATATTGTTTTTCTCGCTTGATGAACATGCCCATTTCTGGGAGTTTTGGAAATGGCCATCCTCCGTCCGGTGGGGGCGTTTGTTAAAGAAAATAGAGTGATGCCACACAGAAAACCAATAGATTATGCGGTGCTTGCACAGAAGCTTGGGCATGTTTTTGTAAACCCGATCTTGCTGCATGACGCTTTGACTCACCCTTCTTTACCGACAGCGAAGTCGTCTCATAAGATAACCAAGCCGTCGCCCTATGAGCGGCTGGAGTTTCTTGGCGACCGCGTTTTGGGGCTTGTGATCGCGCATTGGCTTTACGAGATGTTTCCTCAAGCTGATGAAGGCGAGCTTGCTAAACGGCATGCGCACCTTGTCAATCGTGATATGCTCAATACGATTGCCCTGTCGCTGAAGCTTCAGGATCATCTGCGTTTAGCCCGTGGTGAGAGTGCGAATGAATCGCGCAAGAATTTGGCTGCCTTGTCGGACGCCATGGAGGGCGTTATTGGTGCCCTTTATTTGGATGGCGGATTTGACCTTGCAGATACGTTTATCAAGACATATTGGACGCCATGGATTGGTGCTGACCTTGCGCCTCCCGCTGATCCGAAAACAGCGCTGCAAGAATATGCGCAAAGCAAGGGGTATGTATTACCAAAATACAGTATTGTTGAACATAGTGGGCCATCACATGCGCCCAAGTTTAGAATTCAGGTTGTCGTGGCTGGTCACGATCCCGTGATTGCCGAAGGCGGATCCAAACGAGAAGCCGAAAAAAAAGCTGCCAGCATGCTCCTGGAGGAGATTACAAAACGATGACGCAAGATCATATTCAGCATGCCGGATTTGTCGCCATTTTAGGTGCCCCGAACGCTGGCAAATCCACGCTGTTAAATCAAATGTTGGGCGAACGTCTTTCGATTGTCACACATAAAGCTCAAACAACGCGCATTCGTGTTTTGGGGTTGTTGACGCAAGGCAATACGCAAATCGGCTTGATCGATACGCCGGGGATTTTTAAACCGAAAAGCCGTCTTGAAAAAGCGATGGTGCAGGCCGCGTGGGATAGTCTTGACGGCGTGGACATGATTTTGCTTTTGGTCGATGCGTCGGCGCGTCAACCCGACCCCAAAGTCGATGAGATTTTGGAGAGCCTTGCCAAGCGGAAAGTTAAGGCGACGATGGTTCTCAACAAAGTCGATAAGATCAAGCTTGAGAAACTTCTGCCGATGACGGAGCGGATGCACGCAACCGGATTGTTCGACGAGATTTATATGGTTTCTGCCTTGACTGGCGACGGTGTGCCTGAATTGAAGACCAAGCTTCTTGCTGGGATGCCCGTTGGCCCGTGGCATTATCCTGAGGATCAGTTGACCGATGTGTCTGAGCGTTTACTCGCTGCAGAGATAACGCGTGAGCAGCTTCTTTGTCAGCTTCATGATGAGTTGCCTTACATGGCTTCGGTCATTCCTGAAAGTTGGGAGGAACGCAAGGATGGCTCTGCGTTGATCCGTCAAACCATCCTTGTGACGAAGGCTGCACACAGGGCTATGGTGCTTGGCAAAAATGGCGCGCGCATTAAAGAAATCGGTTCTGCTGCGCGTCAGGAAATGGTGGCCTTTATGGGGCGGCCCGTTCATCTGTTTCTTGATGTTAAAGCTGATGAACGTTGGCAGGAAAAGAACGAGTTCTATCGTCTTTTTGGGTTAGACGGCGCCTCGCGCTGATGGCCTTTTTGTGATATGAAGAACGCGTTTTGAAATACGTCTTTATCATTTGTTAGATGTTGCTCTACTATGCCTATCTGCAGGCAAATCTGTTTGATTCGTTCATTTGTGCGATTCAACGATGAGTATGCAAAGTCTAGTCTTTGTTCTCGTTTGCGCCGCCCTGGCGCAGTCTTATACGAGAAGTCCGCTTTTGGAGGTGTGGTTTGACTCAATCGCTTGGCGCAACGGCGCATTCGCATTCAAAGACGTCTCACGGAAAAGGCAAGGACAGCCATTTTCCCGTCGGCGCCAAGGTTGTTATTGATGAGGCAGGGCTTTCCTCTCTCTTCTCCCTCCTTCAGAAAATTGGCTATCAGACCATCGGGCCTAAGGTTCGGGATGGTGCCGTTGTTTATGAAGAAATCGGCTCCATAGCGGACCTTCCCGTTGGTTGGTCTGACGAACAAGATGGCGGTAAATATCGCCTTGTGAAGGGGACGACAGGCGCTTTTTTTGAATATCTTGTAGGTCCGACAAGCTGGAAAAAATTCTTGTTTCCGCCTAGCCATAAAATGTGGGAGGCTGATCGTAAGGCTGGTTCCTTTAAGGTCAAAGACAAGGACGTTGAGGCTCCTGCGTATGCTTTTATCGGCGTTCGTTCCTGTGAACTGAATGCAATCAAAATTCAGGACAAGGTCTTTGGCTTTGGCCGTGAAGATCGCCATGAATCTGGCATCTTTTCTGACCCCGGTTATGTCGAGCGTCGTAAAAAATCATTGATTATTGCTGTGAATTGCAGCCGCGCTGGCAAGACTTGTTTTTGTTCTTCTATGGGGGGGGATCCACAGGTCAAAGAAGACCAAGGTTTTGATCTTTCGTTGACCGAGTTTGTTTCATCAAACAAACATGAATTCCTGTTGCATGTGGGGAGTGAGCGCGGATCGCTTATTCTTGATCTCTTGCCTTATCGTGAGGCGACCACCGCGGATTCATATGCCGAGCAAGAGCAAGGACGTATGGCGCGTTCGCAAATGGGCCGTAAAATGATTCCTGATGTGAAGGACGTTCTCAAGCGGAATCTTCAGCATCCGCGTTGGGAGAAAATTGCGGAACGTTGTTTGTCCTGCGCGAATTGCACGATGGCTTGTCCGACTTGTTTTTGTACGACGGTTGAGGAGCGTACGGATCTTACCGGTGATCACGCTGAGCGTTGGCGCATGTGGGATTCCTGTTTCTCGATTGACTTCAGTTATATTCATGGCGGGGCGCTTCGCCGCGAGACGAAATCACGGTATCGCCAATGGATGACGCATAAACTTTCCAATTGGCATGAACAATATGGAACATCGGGTTGTGTCGGCTGTGGTCGTTGTATCACATGGTGTCCTGTTGGAATTGACATTACTGAAGAAGCCAAAGTCATCAAGGACAGTGGAGAATAGGGATGAAGCAAAACGATCAAAAGCATGAATGCAGTTGTTATTCCGGCGGCGAAGATCCAATGCATCCGCGTCCCTTTAAGGTTCTTGAGATTTGGAAAGAACTTTCGGATACGTTCAGCATGTCGCTTGTTCCAGAAGACGGCAAACCTATCGTCTTTGCTCCGGGCCAGTTTAATATGCTCTATGTTTTCGGTGTTGGGGAGGTTCCGATTAGTGTAAGCGGTGATCCCACAAATTGCTCTGTTTTGGTGCATACGACACGTGCCGTTGGTAACGTTTCGAAGGCCTTAGATGCGCTGAAGGCAGGCATGACGGTTGGCGTGCGTGGCCCCTTCGGTTCGCAGTGGCCATTGGATGTCGCCGAAGGTATGGATCTTGTGTTTGTTGCGGGAGGCATTGGTCTTGCGCCTCTTCGTCCTGTGATTTATGCGGCTTTGGCCGAGCGTCACAAATATGGCAACATCGCGGTTCTTTATGGGGCCCGCACACCTGAAGACATTCTCTATTCCAAGGAATTACTGCGTTGGAAGTCGCGCTTTGATCTGGATGTTCAAGTGACTGTTGATCGCGCAACGGGAAATTGGCAGGGGCGCGTTGGTTTTGTCAACAAGCTGATTTCTTTGGGTGGGTTTGATCCGAACAATTCGGTTGCCTACACGTGTGGGCCGGAAATGATGATGATGAACGTCGTGAAGTCTCTTCACGAACGAGGTATTCCCCATGAACGTATCTATCTTTCGATGGAACGGAATATGAAGTGTGGCGTTGGTTTCTGTGGACATTGTCAGTGGGGATCCTCTTTTATCTGCCGCGATGGTCCCGTGTACAGCTATGACAAGATTGCTGCTGCACTTTCTGTTGAGGAGCTTTGATCATGGCTGTAACGAAGGAAAAAACAAAGAAAGTATCCCGCAGCACCGGAAAGGTCAGCGCAACTGTTCGCCCGCGCCACAAACCCAAAATTGCAGTGTGGAAGTTTGCTTCGTGTGATGGGTGTCAGCTTAGCCTTCTGGCCTGCGAAGACGAGCTTTTAGATGTTGTCGGCCAAATCGAAATCGCATATTTTCTTGAAGCCACGACGGCCGTGATTAAGGGGCCTTATGACATTTCGCTTGTCGAAGGATCCATCACAACCGAGCATGATATTCACCGTCTTCGTAAGATTCGTCAGCAGTCCAAAAAACTGATTGCCATCGGCGCATGTGCGACTTCGGGCGGTATTCAGGCTTTGCGTAATTTTGCCGATGTCGATGATTATACGCGTGCGGTTTATGCGCGGCCTGATTACATTTCGACATTGCGGACCTCAACCCCGATCCAAGAACATGTACCTGTTGATTTTGAACTGCGTGGTTGCCCGATCAACAAGAATGAGCTGCTTGAGCTTATTAATGCTACGCTTAACAACCGTACGCCCAATATCTCGCATGTTAGTCAATGTGTTGAATGTAAGCGTGCGGGTACGGTTTGTGTCATGGTCTCTAAGGGAATTCCTTGTTTGGGTCCAGTGACTCATGCTGGGTGTGGTAATTTGTGTCCGTCTACAGACCGTGGCTGTTTCGGTTGCTTTGGTCCGTCCGAGGCGCCGAACGGGCTTAGCCTTGCCAAGCAGCTTGAAAAACTGGGAATGACGAAACATGAAATACGTGACTTCTTCCGTTCTTTCAATGCGAATGCTGGGCCGTTCCGTAAGACCAGCGAAGCCTATGACTAAGATCTTTTTTGTAAGATAAAAGGGAGCCGATCATGGCAACGACCGCCAAGAAGAAGACAGCAACCAAGAAGACAGTAACTAAGAAGCCAGCACCTAAGTCGAAGGGCAAAGCCAAGTCGGCCCAAAAGATTATGACGACGCGCACCATTCAAGTTGACGAATTGTCACGTGTTGAAGGCGAGGGCGCTTTGTTCGTCCGCGTGAAGGATGGTGTGATTAAGGAATGTAAGTTCCGTATTGTTGAGCCGCCGCGTTTCTTTGAAGCCTTCTTGCGAGGGCGCAATTATATGGATGTTCCTGACATTACGGCACGCATTTGTGGCATTTGTCCGATGGCGTACCTGATGGGTTCGCAAAAAGCCATGGAAGACGCGTTTGGCATTACCGTGACACAGCCGATACGCGATCTGCGCCGCATTATGTATTGTGGTGAGTGGATTGAAAGCCATGTTCTTCATGCTGCGATGCTTCATGCGCCAGATTTTTTAGGGCTTGATGACGTTTTGCAGTTGGCTGCGACGAACAAGGATGTCGTCAAGAATGCGCTGGCGCTCAAAAAACTTGGCAACGATTTGCTCGAAGTGATCGGCGGCGGTCGTGCCATTCATCCGGTTAACACACGTGTTGGCGGTTTCTATAAAATTCCGACGAAGAAATCCCTTAATGCGCTGAATGATCGTTTAAAGTGGGGGATTGAGGCTTCCATTGCTCTGGCTAAATTGTTCGGGACGTTTGATTTTCCCGATTACGAATATGACTATCACTGTGTGTCTATGCATCATCCTGATGAATATCCTATCGTGGAAGGTGATGTTGTTGACAATCGCGGTTTACATATCCCTGTGTCTGATTTTCACAAACACTTTAAAGAAACGCATGCGGCGCATAGTACGGCTCTTCAAGGCTGGTCGCGTGATACGAACGAGCCCTATTTGACCGGTCCGAACGCTCGGTACAACAATAATTATAAACAGCTTTCGAAGTTGACGAAACAGCTTGCCAAGGAAATTGGTCTTGATACAACTTGCAATAACCCCTTCAAGAGCATCCTTGTTCGCATGGTTGAAACGGCTTATGCGTGCGAAGAAGCCTTGCGGTTGATCAAGAATTATGAAGAGCCAGATGTTCCTTTCATCCAAGGAACGCCTCGTGCCAGCGAAGGGTTTGGTATGACCGAGGCTCCCCGTGGTGTTTGCTATCACTCCTATAAGCTTGATGCCGATGGGCGCGTTTTGAAGGCTGTGATTTCTTCGCCAACGGCGCAGAACCAGCCACAGATTGAGCGCGATCTTTATGGTGTCGTCGAAAAGAATCTCGACCTCGATGAAAAGAAACTTAAGCATCGTTGTGAACAGACGATCAGAAACTATGATCCCTGCATTTCCTGCTCGGCTCATTTGCTGAACTTGACGATGGTGAGAGAATAAGTGTCCGTGCTTTTTCTTGGCGTTGGAAACTTACATCGGGCCGATGATGGCGTCGGACCGTTATTGGCCGAACGACTTGCTTCTGATCCAGCTTTGACAGTAAAGGGCCTAACCATTCAGCCGCACAGCGGCGAGGGCGCTTCCCTTATGCATGTATGGGAAGGGCTGCAAAAAGTTGTTATCGTTGATGCGATGAAATCTGGAGGAACGGTTGGCGAAGTGCGTCGTTTTGATGCGATTAAGGAAACGCTGCATCATGGCGTGTTCCGTTATTCCAGCCATTTGTTTAGTTTGGCCGAGGCCGTCGAAATGTCACGGGCGTTGGATATGCTTCCCAAAGAAATGATCATTTATGGCATTGAGGGTATCGAGTTCACCTTTGGTGCAGACCGTTCCCCGGAAGTCGAAAAAGTTATTCCTGAAGTCGAAGCCGCTGTCCGTCGTGAACTTGGGTCTTGATTTATGCATGAACTCTCGCTGTGCGAAAGCATCATCAAAATTATTGAGCGACAGGCAAAGAAGGACGGATTTACGCGGGTCGTGAATGTGACGCTCACGATAGGTGAGCAGTCAGGCGCAAGCATTGAAGCGTTGGAGTTTTGTTTCCCGATGGTTGCCAAAGACACGATAGCCGACGGTGCAACCCTGACCTTCACCCCAACCACAGGCCCCGACCTCCGTGTCAGCGCG
>JAQUYN010000022.1:20878-34066 GCA_028691835.1 Alphaproteobacteria bacterium
GGGGGGGTGGGGGGGGGGGGGAGGGGGGCTTCAGCCCGCTACTGCTCTTCGCTGTTCTGTAGGACCGTTAGCATTACCTGCAGGGCGCTTTGTTCGTATAGGAACGGTTTTTTTTGATCGTGTGTAACCAATATATGCAGTAGGAGTTTGTCTTTGTTGGTAGAACACGGCTGCGTTCAGCTTGTCGTATGGCAGCACGACGGGGTGCATAAAGCATGTACCAAGTCTGCGATTCTTGCCCCCTAATTGAGAGAGAGCATTCATGCAGTGCTGGTTGATTTGGGGGTTGCCCGTATCTTTGATATGCACATACATCATGCGAAAGACATCGTCAATTGTTGCGTCTGATCCCAACATGCGATTTTCTAAGATCTCAGATGCCACGGCATTGAGGGTTTCGCCATAGAATGTCACAAGTTTTGTGTCACTTGAAGGAATCCGCTCACTGTGGTTGATGACAACGCGATGAGTATCTGGGCCGTAGAATGTAGAAAATGTGCTCGTTGTGTCGGCTTGAATTTGCTCAAGCGAATTCCCATTTCTTAAATTCGTCGAGAAAACATGGTCCGGCATCATTTGGCCTGGAAGTATTAGCTCCCCGTTCGCCTTGTGCGCAGCAGCGTAGTAGCCCCAATTTTGAATGCTGATGGTTGTTCGGGTGTTATTATCAAACTTGGGAGCGCCCTTAAATTCTACAACGTAAAGGCCGGATTCTTGGGGGCTAATGCCAGATAGATTCGAATAAATTTTGTGCATAGCGTGGCTGCGTACGCCACATTCAGCTACGTATGCAGAGGCAGAGGCCCCCCATAGCAATTCACTCGATTCAGTTCCAGCACTCAATCGAAATAGTTCACAGTTCATGAACTCGCCGAGCCCCATGCCATGAGGACGTACATCATCAATAACTGTCTCACGGCGGAATTTTGCAGAGGCGTCAGGGTTCACCGCTGTATCTTCGATATAGACGGCTTGTTTCGTTTTGAAGCATTTTTCTTTTTTGTCCCATTCAGTGTGAACTGTAGGAAACATAATAACTGCACCAACGCGCGAGGGCCATTCGTCGGGATAGGCGACATTTAAGGCAAGAACCTTAACCTTATTGTATTTTATTGCATCTTTTAATTTGTTAAAGCCTGCAGCGTTGGCATGCGTACCCAGGGCTTCCGCTTCATGGCTGATCAAATCTTCTATATCCTTCATCGCGGGGCCGTCGTTGGGATAAACGGACGGATTGATCAGTTGAAGCGATGCACTCATGCCTTCGGGAAGGACGTATTTGTCAAGAATCCGTTGTGATGTGTTTTTGGTCATCAGTTATCACCGTTTTTTGGTGGAACCGTTGCTGCACGCCAATGCGCCTCGAACTGTTCTATGAACCTTGCCGCAAGTTGCGGAGAATGTATCGTAATTAGTTCGATGTGTTGATCGTCCTTATGGATGGGGATCTCAATGAACTGATTGTAAACGTAATAAGGCATCAAAATTTCCGCGCTCTGGTCCAACCATCTGTATTGGCAGTACGGCGCTGGGAAAGCGTGGTCGTCACAAAAGGTCAGAACCTGTGCATCAATGTTTCGCAGCTTAGACATCCTCTCAAGGTGAAAAGCTGCATAGTCTTCAGCGTGAGGCAGACAGTTCCCATCGCTCTGATTGAATTGGCGTATAATACCACCATTTTCTTTCATAACGGCATAAATGTGGTCGAGGAACTGCTTATATCCTGTGTGTCCGCGTAGAACCTGCACTTGATAATGCTTTCTTCTAACGCCTTCGTCGTTTGTAAACTCAATGTTGTTGTCGGAAAAACAATTCACAATCGCTGCAATTGTCGACTCCTGAGGCGCATAGACTCCGTGCTCGATGTTCTTGATCGTCTCGGCGGACAAGCCTGATGCTTTGGCAAGCTCTGAGCGTGTCCAATCCAAAAGGCCCCGGGCGGCGCGTAATTGTGCAGCGGAGATTATCATAGTACGTTGCGTTCCTTCGTTTGATGCAAATACATAACGTTTTTAGTCGGTTTAATGCAAGGGTTCTATTATTTTCACGATGTTAGAGGAGGGGCTTCCTTCTTCTTTGCTCGAACATTGATCCATTGCTTGGATATTTAAAAGTGGCATGAAGTGGCCAGCTTATGCTTAACGTGTTTGGGTTTGAATTAATTTTTCAAGCCAGATATTAAGACTGTTTCTCTGTTGGAACAGTTTTGAGATGTTATCAACAGGAATTTAGTTGTGCAACCAAAAAAAGGTATTTACTTACGTAAAAAAGGTAGGTATAAGTATTTTTGCAGGCATTGGGTACTTACAGTATCCTTTTTTATTGGGCCTTCACACGGGATTTTATAGACAAACATTTTCTATTCTGTTGATTTTATAGGGTATTTTTATGACTAAGCTCGGTTTAGAAACCATGATTGCCGCGTTGAAAGATCGATGCAAAAAGTCGATGGATAGCCATGCTTGCATGATGGCATCTTCAACTGGAGATTCCCCTGCAACGTGTTCGGTTCCTTCTTTTTTGTCTATTTGCTCTGATCAATTCATTTCCCTTACGGCCCTTATTGCCTATGTTGCTCAGGCGACGGGGCGCAGCGAATATCGCGTTGAGCGTGACCTTTCTAATCATTTCTGTATTCCAAATCCTAAATGTCTTCCTGCCCATCTTTATGACAAGGCCGTCCGTTTCATGGTCGAGCAAGTTCCCCAAAATAACTGCTGATTTCCTGTTGGCATTGTTGCCCTGTTGAATTTACATTTCACGATTTGCTAACCGAGAAGGCTGGTGCTACATTGCCCGCGCTGATCGTCTCACACGCGATTCTTGTGTGCAGCGAAGGTATGTTTTGACCCTTAACAAATGATCGTCGTGACACATGGTTTCTCCTGCTGAAACACTCGCTTCAAGTTTGAATTTTTCCGCCTTTAGCAAAGCGACAGAGCTTAAAAGTCGTATCTGGTTTACGCTTCTGGCGCTGATTATCTATCGTGCTGGGACATATATTCCCGTGCCTGGCATTGATCCGGTTATGCTTGGGCAGATTTTTAAAGCCCATTCGGGCGGTATTTTGGGCATGTTCGATATGTTCTCGGGCGGCGCTTTGATGCGTATGACGATCTTTGCCTTGGGTGTTATGCCTTACATTACGGCGTCAATTATTGTTCAGCTTTTGTCCGCGATTGTTCCTGCTTTTGAGGCGCTGAAGAAAGAGGGGCAGTCAGGTCAGACTCAGCTCAATCAATATTCGCGTTATCTTACCGTTTTGTTTGCAATTGTGCAGTCTTATGCGCTGGCCGTTGGTCTTGAAACTATGAATGCCGGATCTGGCAGCGCTGTTATGGTGCCGGGATTGTTCTTTCGCCTCAGCACGATGGTGACTTTAACGGGTGGTACCGTCTTCTTGATGTGGTTGGGTGAACAGATCACCGCACGTGGTATTGGCAACGGTGTGTCCTTGATTATCTATTCGGGTATCGTGGCCAACTTGCCTCATGCTATGGCCCAGACGTTGGAATTGGGCCGCACGGGCGCATTGTCCACGTGGTTCATTCTGTTCGTGATGGTGCTGACTGTCGCTGTTCTTGCGGTTTGCGTGTTTTTTGAACGTGCGCAGCGCCGTATTCTGGTCAACTATCCCAAGCGTCAAGTTGGCAATAAAATGTACGGGGGCGAGGCTTCTCATATGCCACTTCGACTTAATACGTCAGGTGTTATCCCGCCGATTTTTGCAAGTTCTTTATTGTTGTTCCCGCTGACCTTGGCGAGCTTTACGAACGTGCAGCAAAATGGCGGCTTTCTTGCTGATCTTGTGGCTTCAATCAGCCATGGCAAGCCCTTGTTTATGGTGCTTTACGCGGCCTTGATTATTTTCTTCTCCTTCTTCTATACGGCGGTTGTGTTCAATCCGGTCGAGACGGCAGAGAATCTTCGTAAGTATGGCGGTTTTGTTCCGGGGATTCGTCCCGGGGCGAACACATCGGATTATTTTGATTATGTGCTGACACGTTTGACTGTGGTTGGGGCGTTATACCTTGTCGTTATATGTTTGTTGCCAGAGTTTTTGATGAGTACGAAGGCCGTCCCCTTCTATCTGGGGGGTACATCGCTTTTAATTGTTGTCAGTGTGACGATTGACACGATTTCTCGGGTTCAATCACACTTGATCGCCCATCAATATGAGGGGTTGATTAAGAAGAACAAGCACAACGCGAAATAATCTGGGGGAGACATCATCCATGAATATCATTTTGTTGGGCGCGCCGGGCGCGGGTAAGGGAACGCAGGCCCGCATGTTGGAAGAAGAGTTTGGTCTAATCCAGCTCTCGACGGGGGACATGCTTCGCGCTTCGATTAAGAATCACGAGCCGCTTGGCCTTGCCGCAAAAGCCTTGATTGATCGTGGCGAACTTGTTCCCGACGCAATGATGGTTCGTTTGATTGAAACGCGCATCTCTCAGCCTGACTGCGCAAAAGGTTTTATTCTAGATGGCTTTCCGCGCACTGTGCCTCAGGCTGAAGCGTTAGATGAGATGCTGGCCGAAAAGAATATGAAGCTCGATGCCGTTATTGAACTTAAAGTTGATGAAGAAAAGCTTGTGGAGCGCGTGGCTGGCCGTTTCACCTGTGCCAAGTGTGGGGAAGGGTATCATGATACGTTCAAAACTCCCCAAACGAGTGGCGTATGTGATTCGTGTGGATCGACAGAATTCTCGCGGCGCGCGGATGACAATGCCGAAACAATGAAAACCCGCCTTCAGGCTTATCGAGACCAGACCGCCCCTATCCTTCCTTATTACCAAGCGAAGGGTATGTTAAAGGGTGTGGACGGAATGGACGAGATGATGTCTGTCTATGATTCCTTGGTGCAACTCCTTGGAATTAAACGATAATATCAGTTCAGGCCTTAGGTGTGTCTCGCTTTTTCTGTCGGATGTGCTTTAACCATACAGAAATATATTTGTGAGAGAACTTAAGTGTCGAAGTTTCGAAGAGTCTTTGGCAGATATGTCTCATGATCGAATTGGGCTGCTTCTATCTTATGATAGATAGCTGGTTTTAGGTTTGTTTATCGTGGGGCTCTTGTAGGGAGAGTGAATGTGAGTCAATTGGCACAACTCAAAATTCTGATTGCTGACGACCATTTTTTGGTGCGGCAGTTCGTTCGTAATACGCTTCAAGAAGCGAAGGTTACTAATATTCAGACGGCTGCGGATGGGAATGAGGCGATTGATCTTGTTCAAAAAGCTAAGGACGTTAAGCAGCCTTACGACATCGTTTTCTTGGATTGGAACATGCCAACGATCTCTGGTCTTGAGGTTCTCAATTATTTCCGCACGCGTCCCGAATACGCTGAAACGGCGTTTGTTATGCTGACCGCTGAGTCCGAGCAGCAGAACATTATGAAGGCCATTAAGGCTGGGGCGACATCCTATATCATCAAGCCTGTTTCGCCTGGGGATCTAAGTAAAAAATTGTCTGAGCTTAACGAATGGCTTAAGCGGAAGCGGCAGAAAAACGCCTAGCAGATCAGGCGCCTGCGTTTTGGCTTCTGATTTCTAGGTGAGTTTGTTCAACGAAGGGTGCATTTCATGGGGCAAGTTACACAGCATTTAGTATTAGACGATCAGCTCGCCTCTGAAATTTCGCAAGCGGTCATCACGGCGATGCAGACAACCTTCCTTGCCGATGTTACGGCGGGAACGGCTGAATCTGGACGTGGGATGGTGTCTCTTGTCGGCGATGTATCTGGCGTTATCGCGCTCGTTCAAGAGGGGCTTGAGGGAACGATGACCTTGTGTCTGACCTTTGAGACGATCCGCGATTTGTTGCCCAACATTGTCGGCAATTCGGTTTCGGTCACGCGAGAAATGACAGTGGATGCCGTCGGCGAAATGACCAATATGATTTTTGGTCAGATTAAAACGTTGCTGAACGGTCGCGGGTATGGGCTTAAGCTTGGCATACCAAGTGTTGTGACCGGCAAGGGCCATTTCGTGAGCCAATTTCATCGTGGCCCTTACATGATTATCCCCTTCTATTTGGACGGACAGCTGTTTCAGGTTCACGTTGCTTTGTATGAGCAGCATAAAGATTCCACGCAGTCATAATGATAGGTGGGCGCCCATGATGAATGCCCCAGACCTAGATGATCAGTCGTCAGCGGGGCGAGGTGGTGAAACGGATGCTGTATTGACCGAAGCGGTTCGGCACGTTGACGTGATTCATACCTCTCTTGCTGGCATGACGGCTATCGTGATTATGCTTCTTGCCGCTGTTGCTTTGCCCGTTTTTGGCAAGCAGCCCGTGACGCAACCTCTCGCCTTTTGGGTTATGACTGTGGCGTCCTTCATTGGGATTGCTGGCCTTTATATCCTGAATTTTCGTGTTCACAAACATGTGACGGATCAGGCGCGGTTGACGGAAGTTCTCGTCAATTCCTTGGGGCAGGGGTTTTTGTTCTTTTCTCGTGATGGTATATGCGGAAGCGTGTATTCCCAAGCTTGTTTGGATTTGCTTGAATGTGTTCCGGCAAACAAGTCAATTTCGGAAGTGCTTCATATTCCTGAAGAGCAAAGAGAAGATTTTCAGGACTGGATTGACGTTTTGTTCCAGCCAGATCACGCTCTCGGTTTTGATGATGTGATACGGTTTTTTCCGCAGTTCTTTTCACACAGTCAGCAGCGTCGTGTCACGCTTGTTTACAAACCTATTTACGGGCCATCTGGCGAGCTTTCCCGTATCGTGCTGATTGCGACGGATCAGACAGAAGAATATGCAGCTCGTCAAGCGGCGAAGCGCCAGCAAAATTTTGCCGAAATGATTTGTCGTATTTTTAAGGATCGCAATCAGTTCCAATCTACAATGGCGCATGTCCGTGATTTTCTGAGCACTTCGGAACGCGAGGGGCTCGGCCTTGTGGATGCCCCGAGGATTTTACGCCAAATTCATACACTGAAGGCGACGGTCAAACAATTTAACTTGATCGATTTTGGCGAGGTCATGCACACCGCTGAAAGTGACCTGCGCAACGCTGATATTACAACGGACGAAGTTTTTGTGTGCAAGCTTCGGGAGACGCGCCAGAAAATAGGTGATGCTTTGGCGCGTGTGACCGAAGAAGTCAGTAGCTTGATCGGTACGGAATATGAATGGCGGGGCAACGTTCGTGAAATCGGTGAAGACGATATTTATGGTTTTGCGCATGAAATGAAGGCTCGTCATGTCGATCCTCAGGTGGTCGGGATTTATCTTTCCCGGATTGCGGCGGTGCCCATTCGTGATTGTTTCCATTCGTTTGAGCGAGAGCTTCGCGAATTGGCCGGAATCTTGGATAAGCAGGTCAAACCCATAAAATTTGTTGGAAGCAATCCGCACGTTCTTACGAAGCCGATTCAGGAACTCTTGTTCTCGTTCACACATATTTGTCGCAACATTGTTGACCACGGCATCGAAACACCTGTGACGCGTATGGCGCGCGGTAAAGACGCGGCGGGACAAGTCACAATTACCTGTTCTTTGGTCAATGAAGGTCAAGTTGACGCTGAACAGCTCAACATTGTTATTACAGATGATGGTAACGGGATCGATCCTTCGCGAGTCAGGGCAAAGCTTGCCTCAGTCGATCCTGATGGAGATTGGCGATTCGAAGATGATCAGGCCGTGATTCAGCGTATTTTCTTGCCAAACTTCACGACGGCCGAGACGGTTACAACTATTTCTGGCCGTGGAATCGGCATGGAGGCGGTCGAGGCGGAAGTGAAGAAGCTGGGAGGGACCGTCCATGTGATGTCTCAGCTTTATAAGGGGTCGAGTTTTGACATAACTGTCCCTAATCGTCTGAATGACGAAACGACATAGGCTGGCCGTTTATCATTTTATTGTGTTGGTTAACAACGGTTTACTGCTCCCACTTCACGAGTTGGTTTTTATGGTCCCGTTATGCCAAGAGAATCTCTCCAGATTTTTCACCAGCAGGCCTCTGCTTTTGCGCCGTCCCAGCCCCCGAGCCGGGATCCAGCCTGTCTTGCTGAAGTCTCTTGCGTCCGCAGGCCATATGAGCCTTATGCTGCGTGGACACGTGGCTCTGGCTCCCGTGTCAAGCACGGGAAGATGCTAACGGAGAGTATGGGCTCAAAATGGCCAATTCTTGATGTGCAAGGGGTATTCTTTAACCTTCTTCATCGAAAAAGCCATTCCATGACGAAAAATCTTGACAAAAGTGAAAGAAACTATCGGTGATGGGCTTGACTTAGTCTCCCTGTTGCCTATACTGCGCGCCTTGGCTCCTTTTGGGGGCCGAGCTCATGTCGTCGTGGTGGAATAAGTGGACCCCATCCCGTAGAGTGCGTTGCCATGGATCTTCACGTAAGGCGCTTGGCGGCTTTTGTATTGAACAAAACAGCGTTTTGGTTGATGCAAACATGAGGAGGGTCCATAAAAGGGTGGATTGTTGCACAACCTTGATAGGGGTGCCCAATCTGAAAGACTGGGAGCATCTTTAATATGCGCGTGTGCGCTTTTGTAGGATGCGTTTGAACCGGTCGCTTATAAACTTAGGAGAGCCACGTGGCCCGTATTGCTGGCGTTAATGTTCCCGCTGGGAAGCCTCTGCATATTTCTTTACGTTACATCTATGGTATCGGTCCGACAAACTCGCTGGAGATTTGCGCGCGTACGGGAATCGATTCCATTAAGCGTGTGAACCAGTTGACCGAAGCCGAACTGCTTCGTATCCGTGAAGACATCGATAAGAATTATAAGGTTGAAGGCGATCTTCGCCGTGAAGTTTCTATGAACATCAAACGTTTGATGGATCTTGGGTGCTATCGCGGTTTGCGTCATCGTAAGGGCCTGCCTGTGCATGGTCAACGTACGCATACGAATGCTCGCACGCGCAAAGGTCCTGCCAAGGCGATCGCCGGCAAGAAGATTGCAACCCGTAAATAAGTTGTGACGCGGGGCGGGACAAAAGTTCCGCTCTTGTTGTGTGCATGATTTTTGGCCCCGTTAAAAGGGCGTCGATGTTCAAAGAGAAGTGGATAAGACAATGGCAGTTAAAGAACAAAAGGGTAAGGGAGCCGCCCGTATGCGCCGTCGCGAGCGCAAAAATATCGTCAGTGGTATTGCTCACGTTAACGCAAGCTTCAACAACACAATTGTAACCATCGCCGATGCGCAGGGGAATACGATTTCGTGGTCATCTTCGGGCCTGATGGGCTTTAAAGGATCTCGCAAGTCAACGCCATATGCTGCACAGATGGCTGCTGAAGATGCTGGCCGCAAGGCCATGGAACATGGCGTTCGTACAGTTGAAGTCGAAGTGAAGGGGCCTGGTTCAGGTCGTGAATCAGCTTTGCGTGCGCTGCAATCTGTTGGTTTTACCGTTACGACTATTCGTGACGTAACACCGATCCCCCACAACGGCGTGCGCCCACCTAAAAGACGTCGTGTTTAAGTTTGGACGTTTTTTAGTATTTTATTTTTTCTCGAACCAATGAGGTCGATCCGTGTTGCAAAAGAATTGGAAAGCGCTCATTCAAGCTAACAAACAGGTCTTGCCATCTGACGATTTGAAGCGTTTTGCTTCAATCGTCGTTGAACCACTCGAACGTGGTTTTGCAATGACGCTTGGTAATACGCTCCGTCGCGTTTTGCTGTCGTCGCTTCAAGGCGCTGCTGTAACTTCGATTCAAATCGAAGGTGTCTTGCATGAGTTTTCATCTGTTCCCGGCGTTCGTGAGGACGTGACGGACATCATTCTGAACGTCAAGTCATTGGCACTTCGTTTGCATGTCGAAGGACCCCGTAAGATCCGCCTTCGTGCGGAAGGACCTGGTGAAGTTTTGGCAGGTCAGATTGAAACGGGCGCAGACATCGAGATTATGAACCCGGAGTTGGTTATCTGTAACTTGGATCGCGGTGCCCATCTCAACATGGAAATGACCGTTGATTCTGGCAAGGGCTATATTCCTGCTTCTGCGCTTCGTAAGGAAGACACGCCCATCGGTTTGATCCCTGTTGATGCGTTGTTCAGCCCTGTACGCAAGGTTGCGTACAAGATTGATAACAGCCGTGTTGGTCAAGTCACCGATTATGATCGTCTCACCTTGGCGATTGAAACGGACGGTTCGATCACGCCTGAAGATGCCGTAGCCGTTGCTGCGCGTATCATGCAAGATCAGTTGCAGCTCTTCATCAACTTTGAAGAACCCCGCGCTGCTGTTCCTCAGGAGCAAGCTGTTGGTGATTTGCCATTCAATCGCAATCTGCTTCGCAAGGTTGATGAACTTGAATTGTCCGTCCGCTCGGCAAATTGCCTGAAGAATGACAACATTGTTTACATCGGTGATTTGGTTCAAAAGACGGAAAGCGAAATGCTTCGCACACCGAACTTTGGCCGTAAGAGCCTCAACGAGATCAAGGAAGTCTTGCAACAGATGGGCCTGTCCCTTGGCTTGCAGATTCCAAATTGGCCACCAGAGAACATTGAAGATCTGGCCAAGAAGCTCGAAGAGCCGTTCTAATTTGGGAATTAGGGGCAGGATTCAGGGGTTAGCGTAACCTCGTTTCCTGAACCCTGAATCCTGCCCCCTGAAGCCTCAGGGAAAGAGACGATACTTGCCAGTTGTTGGCAAAGGTCTGTCTTTCAAACAATCGGTTCCTGCACGAGTGCCATGGTGGCATAGCACAGGGGCCAAGCCATAAAAGGAGAAGTCGCTATGCGTCACGGAATGTCAGGTCGTAAACTCAATCGTACAAGCAGCCATCGTAAAGCGATGTTCGCCAATATGGCCAACGCGCTTATCAAGCACGAACAAATCAAGACAACGCTTCCCAAGGCGAAGGATCTTCGCCCTATCGTTGAACGCTTGATTACGCTCGGCAAAAAGGGTGGCCTTTCGAACCGTCGTATGGCTTTCGCCATGCTGCGTGATGACGATATGGTCGCAAAGCTTTTCACCGTTCTTGCTGATCGTTATAAGGATCGCGCTGGTGGGTACACGCGTGTCTTGAAGGCTGGCGTACGTTATGGCGACGCTGCTCCTGTTGCTTACATCGAGTTCATGGACCGCGATGTCGAAGCCAAGGGCAAAGATAGCGGCCCTGTGCAAACAGCCAGTGAAGAAGACGTTGCAGAGGCCTGAGTCGAGGGTTAAGCTGCAGATCAATTAACGTGATGATGCTGTAAAGTGTCTTTTTGTGCGATACAAAATAACACATACAGCGTCGTTGCGAGCCTGAGTTTATCAGGGCGCGGCAATCCAGTCCTACCTTTTCTATTTCAGATAAGCGTTTAGATTGTGTGTTGGATCGCCACGTGGCTAAAGCCCCTCGCGATGACGTTTGTTAAATGGCCTGCGTTGCGTAAACTTTTTTTCTTGTCACAAATGAAAATAGGGGGAGGGCCTTTTATGATGTTTTCAAAGGATATCGTGAGGGCCCTTTCTTTGTGCGCCGTTCTTGTTGTCGTTCTCGCAGGATGTTCCGGCGCGGCAAAAAAATCAGATAGCTATACGAGTTCTTCGGGGGCTGTGATGGTTCTTGATTCAGATCGCGAATCCTGCACGCGTTCATGTAATGCCGATTTTGATCGTTGCAGCTCGACAACGGCTGCGCAAGAACCTGTCGGGCGCAATGGCCAGATGACAGGCATCCTAGGCGCTCAGGCTGATTGTAAGGCTCACATGAAATCCTGCCTCAATCGTTGTAAGGCACGGTAAGCGCAGATCCGCCTGGTCGTGAGCAGAATTATCACGTTGTAATACCAACGAATCTATGAAATGACTCGTTCGTTTTTTACAAAGAGCGAACCGACTCTATTTCGTCATACCGGCGCAACCCGCCTATCTAGTTTGAAAACCCTTGTTTTTTCGCAAGCAGTCAACTTTAAATCTGGAAATTTTCTTGCCGAAGATCACTTCATTGGGCCGTTGGTATTGTTTGGGCAAAGAAGGAACCCATAGCCAGTCCAAATCGTTTCCATAACACGCTCTGCGGTGTCATTGCGAACCCCGCTCTTTCGGGGTGCGGCAATCCATCTCCTAAACCTTCCGCTATGGGTTCTCGTATCAAAATCGGGAGATGGATCGCCACGCGACCTTAAGGCCGCTCGCGATGACATCTCGTCCTTAATTTGGCCTTATACCAGCGAGCCTATGAACGGACTCATTGAAAGGGCCGCTCTCAATCACTCGCTCTGCGCCTCGCATTCCTCTTGCCGGACGGGCGCTTTGTTTTTAAAGGAAAGGCCTGTCCGGCGAGAGGATCCCTCCTCGCAACCGCTCGTGACCTGACTGGATGCTTTCATTCAGGGTTGGTATAATGGGAGTTAAACTCCGTCCCTATTTTCACGTTAAGCCGCAGCATGGCAAAGCTTACAGCGGAAGAACTTCACTGATGCTTATTATTGGACCAACACTGGTGGGCGTCGGTTCTTTACGACATCTTGGAACAGCTGTTGAGAGGCATCTGGTTCACGCACGCAACGGCTGAAGATTTCTTTGTCGCCCTCTAAGATGGCTTTGTTGCGTTCTAAGATTCGGTTGGTGCCTTTGACTGTATGTTTGTGGCCAAAGTTATTTACTACTTCAAGGACACCCGTGGTGAATGCGATAATTGCGCCTGTAAAACATGTGTAATTTCCGGCTTCATTGATTGCCTTAACATCGGGGGGCGCAGACGCGTTAATTGCACCGGCAAGGATTGTTCCTGCCGCCGTTATAAACCCGATGAGGCAAACAGAGCCACCAATGATATATCCCGCTCGGAAAGTCTGATCATTCATGGTTTTATGAATAGTGTTGAGTCTTTGTTTTTTGTGTTGAAGCCTATTCTTCTCACTTTCACTTAACAGGCGTCCCGGCGCATTTATTTGTTGGTGAGAATGTTCGAAGATTGTATTGAGCCCCCGTTTTGTTTCGTAGGACAAGTCATCATAGACGGCACAATAGAGGCTTTCTTCGTGAGCTGGAGGGATATACTTCTCCTTGCTGGCGTCGTTAAAGTCGCGTTTGGCTTTTTCAAACCCTTTACGGATGTCTTCGATCATAAGATTACATTTTTCTTGCCCGAATAGGGCCCCGCTCAGATCAGACAAGGTTGGGATAAGCTTTTGGAAAGCATGCGCATCATACTCGGAATCATATGTGTTCGATGAAGGAGTTAAATGGGCTGGGGCATTCATGAAAT
>JAQUYN010000094.1 GCA_028691835.1 Alphaproteobacteria bacterium
CATTGGAATCATCTATATTGGCCTTGGTCTTTCCACGATCTTTGCCGCCACAAATCATCAAGAAGTCGCCGCCATCGCTCTGATTGCTGCCCTTTATCATTGTTTGAACCTCGCTCTCTTTAAAAGCTTGCTTTTCTTGGGCGCTGGTGCGGTGCTCGAGCAAAGCCGTGAACACAACATGGAACACATGGGTGGGCTTATTAAGAAGATGCCCGTGACAGCTAGCTGCTTCCTTGTTGGGTGTGTCAGTATTTGTGCGTTGCCTCCGTTCAATGGCTTTGTTTCGGAGTGGCTGATTTATCAAGCCGCCTTACAAGGCACCGTGTTACGTAGCGGTATTCTCGGCGCCGTCGTACCGATCACATCAGCTATGCTCGCTTTGACCGGGGCCTTGGCAATTGCTTGCTTTGTCAAAGTTTACGGGGTCGTTTTCCTCGGTTTGCCTCGTTCGAAGCAAATCGAAGAAGCACATGAAGTTCCCTTTGGTATGCAGGTTTCTCAAGTCATTCTTGCCGCCAGCTGTTTGGCCTTTGGTGTTTTTCCTACCTTTACGGCCAATCTTCTTAATATCATCCCGCAAAAACTTCTCGGCGTTGGCTACGCCGGGGCCTCGAACGCTAGCTGGTTGTGGCTGACCCCGATTAACAAAGAAACGGCGTCATATGGTGCCATCGCCGTGTTGATTGGTATTGTCCTAAGCTCGTTGATTATCTATTTCGTGCTTCATCCCCCCACGCGTGACAATTGCATTCGAAGAGCCCCCGCCTGGGATTGCGGCTTTGGTCCTTTGAATGCACGCATGCAATATACGGCGACCTCCTTTGCTATGCCTATCCGTCGGGTTTTCTCCTTTGTCTGGAATATTTCAGAGCGGGTGGAACCTGCGCATCATGGGAAAGGCCCTCATTATTTTCTTCATGTCAGCGACTGGGTCTGGACCGTGATCTATGTGCCTGTCGGGCGCCTTATCCACAAAATGGCTGAAAAAACAGCACGCATTCAAGGGGGGAATCTCCGCGTTTATCTCTGCTATTCCTTCTTTACCTTACTATTCTTACTTTGGGTGGTAGTATGACCGGCTGGTTTTTTGCGATAATTCAAACATTTTGTGTTGTTCTTTTTGCACCCTTTCTTGCGGGCTGGGTCAAATGGATGAAATGTAAGTTGCAGAATAGACAGGGCCCCGCTCCTTGGCAGCCCTATCGGGATCTCCTGCGGCTTTCTAGAAAGCAGGTTGTCGTTGCGGATATAGCGTCCCCCATTTTTCGCATGGCCCCCTATATTGTTTTCGGCATCACTGTCGTTGCTGCGTCCGCACTGCCCATCTTCTCGACACAGCTGCCGACGGCTGCGCTGGCCGATGTCATCGTGCTTGTTGGTTTCCTGGCCTTGGCGCGCTTTTTCCTCGCCCTTGCGGGGATGGATGTGGGGACCTCGTTTGGGGGCATGGGGTCGTCACGCGAAGTAACGCTTTCCTCACTTGCTGAACCAGCCCTTCTGATGGCGTTTTTTACGTTGGCAATGAATATGTCCAGTACAAACTTGTCATCAGTCGTGTTTCATCTGTCTCAGTCGGGCTTTACATTGGCCCCGTCTCTCATCTTTACCTTCATGGCTCTTGTGCTGATTGGTGTCGCTGAAACGGGACGTATCCCCATAGACAATCCAGCCACGCATCTTGAACTCACCATGATTCATGAGGCGATGATCCTCGAATACAGTGGCCGTCACCTTCTTTTGATGGAATGGGCTTCTATGCTCAAGCTAACCCTTTATTCCATTTTAATTGTCAACTTGATCCTTCCTTGGGGCGTTGCGAACACGCTTATTCCGCAGGATATGGTCATTGGTGCGGCCAGTGTTGTCGCGAAGCTTTTGGTCCTTGGTCTTTTGCTGGCCATTTCGGAAACCATGCAAGCAAAGATGCGTTTGTTTCGCGCCCCACAATATCTTGGTATGGCCTTTATCTTTTCCCTGCTTGGAATGATGAGCCATATTATCCTAGAGGTACAATAACATGCTCATGACTGCTCTTACCATGCCAGAGCAGGTTACGCTGACGCTGTCCGCGCTAATCTTGCTTTCCTCTTTTCTCCTGCTTGCACAAGTTCGTGTTGACAGTTTGATCAATACTTTTGCCCTGCAGGGATTGTTGTTGTTTTTCGCGACACTTGTTATCGCGTTTATTTCCGGAAAATATGAGCTTCTTATATCAGCGGCTCTGACTCTTGGGCTGAAGGTTTTCTTTATCCCCATGCAGCTTCGTAAACTTGTTGTCCGACTGGACATTCGCCGCGAGGTTGAGGTCTTGATTAAACCCTCATTGATTATGCTCTTTGCTGGAGCTTTGGTCCTTTTCAGCTACTATGTCGCTTTGCCCATCCGTGAACTGTCGCTTCTGTCCACGCGTAACACCATTGCTATTTCTCTGGCTGTTATTCTTATCGGCATGCTGATGATTATTTCACGGGCTAAGGCGGCCTCACAAGTTATCGGCTTTATGTCCATGGAAAACGGGTTGTTCTTTGCTGCTGTTGTTTCCACGTTCGGTATGCCCATGGTTGTTGAATTGGGTATCGCCTTTGACGTTCTTGTGGCGGTCATTCTTTTTGGCGTGTTCTTTTTCCACATTCGTGCAGAAATCGGCAGTCTTGACACAGACCGCTTGAATCATTTGACAGAGGTTGAGAAATGATTGCTCTTTCCCTTACCCTGTTCTTTCCGCTTTTGGGTGCTTTGCTCTTTGGGTTGATTGGACATTGGCGTTCGGCCAAAAATATCAATATTGTCATCAACGGGGCAACTTTTGTTGCTGCCCTTTTGTTGGCGCTTGAAGTTTTTGAGAATGGCCCCATGCTCTCAATTGGGAAATTCTTTTTTGTCGATGCCTTTAATGTGTATCTGATTTTACTCAACGCGTTTGTCGGCCTGACAACATCCATTTTCTCTGGGCCTTATATGACCCATGAAAGAGAAATCGGTCGTGTTGGGGACAAGAGAATGCGTCTCTATCATTCGATGTTCCAAGGGTTCCTGTTTACGATGCTTGTCGCCCTTTCTACCAACAACCTTGGTATTCTTTGGGTTGCAATCGAAGCGGCAACGTTGACGACTGTGCTTTTGGTCAGTCTTTATCGTACGCATGAATCTATTGAAGCTGGCTGGAAATATTTCATCATATGTGGTGTTGGCATCTCTCAAGCTTTGTTTGGCACAATCTTGATTTATTTTGCAGCCGCAAAGGTTCTCCCCGAACATGCTGATGGGTTATTGTGGACTGTTCTTCATTCAAACGCCGCACTCATGGATAAAGGTGTGATGGCTTTAGCTTTTGTTTTTCTGCTTGTCGGATATGGAACAAAGGTCGGCCTTGTCCCGCTTCATAACTGGTTGCCCGACGCCCACTCGGAGGGCCCGACGCCTATGTCGGCCATTCTCTCGGGTTTGTTGTTAAACGTTGCGCTCTATGCTCTTGTCCGCTTTAAGATGCTGGCTGATCCTGCCCTTGGCAATCATATGGCCGGAAATCTGATGATGGGCTTTGGTATGCTTTCTTTCACTGTGGCCGGACTCTTGCTTCATCGTCAGTACGATATTAAGCGCATGTTCAGCTATTCATCGATTGAACATATGGGGCTTATGACTTTTGCCTTTGGTATTGGCGGACCACTTGCAACCTTTGGCGCTCTTTTGCACATGATCGTGCATTCTTTGACCAAATCGGCGATTTTTGTCACTGTAGGGCAAGCTTCGCATGTTGCAGGAACACAGGTGATTAGCAAGATACGCGGCCTGATCCGGTCTCAACCCGCTGTTGGGTGGAGCTTGCTGATAGGCACGTGTGCCATTGCTGGCTTTCCTCCTTTTGGTGTGTTCACCAGCGAGTTTCTCCTCTTTACTGCGACGATCAAAAGCTATCCTTGGCTCGTGATACCGCTTTTGGTTGGTCTTGCTGTCGCCTTTGCTGGTCTGTTCCGCCACATCCAGCCAATGGTCTTTGGCGAACCAGCCGAAGGCCAAAATCAGGTGCAGGTCAATATGTGGCCAGTCTTCATTCATCTGGCCTTGGTCCTATGGCTTGGGATTGCTATCCCGACCGTGTTGGCTCAATGGCTTAATCAAGCAACAATAATGATTGTTGGGCAGGGCATTCTATGACAAAACCAATGCATAAAGGTCAACTTTCCGCTCCCAATGTTGATGCAATCCCTGCCTTGCTCAATCAGGCTGGCATTCCAACGACGGATATATCTGACATTAAAGGATCCGTCCGTGTCGTAGCGATTGAATCTCGCTTTTGGGGGAAAGCTGCAGAAGTTGCGGCGGATAATTTTATTCGTTGGTGCGCTGTTTGGGCTGAGCACTGTTCACCAGAGATTTTAGTGACAGCGACATTGGCCGGAAATGATGGCCACTTGCTGCTCTGTACAACGATCTCGGATGTACATGGCGAGCTTCCTTCGCAAACACCTTATTTTTCGGCGGCTAACCGTCCTGAACGTCATACACAAGACATGTTTGGTATTCGTTTTACGGATCATCCCGACGAACGTCGCTGGATACGTCATCAAGCTTGGGACGCGAACCAGTTTCCTTTACGCAAAGAATTTCCACTTGCTGGCACGCCGCTGGATCAAACGCCACCAGATTGCACCTATGAGTTTGTTCCTGCAGAAGGGGAGGGGGTTTACGAGATCCCTGTCGGCCCTGTCCACGCAGGTATTATTGAACCTGGGCATTTCCGATTCTCAGCCATGGGCGAAGCCATCTTGAGTCTGGAAGAACATCTTGGCTATGTTCATAAAGGCATTGAAAAGTGCGCTGAAGGCCGCGATGTCAACGGCCTTGCGCGCCTTGCCGGGCGCGTCTCTGGCGACAGCACGGTCACTCATGCGTGGGCCGCTTGTCAGGCCTGCGAAAACGCTGTTGGTCTTGCAATCCCGCCTCGGGCCGTGACACTTCGCGCCATTCTTTCCGAAAGGGAGCGTATTGCCAACCACCTTGGCGATATTGGCGCTTGCTGTAACGACGTAGGGTTTGCCTTTGCTTTGGTCCAGTTTGGTCGCTTGCGGGAGCTTTGGCAACGGGACAGTGCCGCCATCTTCGGTCATCGTTTCATGATGGATGTTGTCATTCCCGGCGGCGTGACTCACGATATTAATCCTGAGCAAATTAAACAACTACATGAATCAGTTGCCACCTTGCGTAAAGAGCTGCAGGAGTTACTTCCTTTACTGTCTGAGTATCCTTCTTTGCAGGATCGTTTCCACACAACGGGTATTCTGACACCTCAAATGGCGCGAACGATGAGCACACTTGGCTATGTTGCTCGCGCGAGCAATGAGGCGTGGGATCTTCGTCGTGATGCGCCCTATGCGCCGTATCAAGATGTTAAAGTCAAGGTTCCTTCTTGCGTCGAAGGTGATACGGCCAGCCGCGTCCGCGTGCGTGGTGAAGAGCTTTTTGTCTCGCTTGATTTGTTGGATACCTTCCTTTCAAGCCTGCCTGTGGGCAAGATCAGCGTTCCTTTCCCTTCCATTAAGGCCTCTTGCTGTGGCATTGGCTTAGTCGAAGGGTGGCGTGGAGAAACCATCGCTTATGTCCATCTGGATGAAAACGGAATCGTGTCGAGATACTTCCCTCGCGATGCAAGCTGGCTCAATTGGCCCGCATTGGAGGTCTTGATCGGCGGCGAAATCGTCCCTGATTTTCCTCTGTGTAATAAATCCGTAAACGGATCTTATTCAGGGCAGGATTTGTGATGAGCGGTTCTTTTGATTCTTCGTATTTAACTCTTAGCGCTTCGGGTAACGCCAATGTTTGATGTTCTTCGCAAAAGTTTTAAAACGGGTTGTTTAACAGAGAAACTTCCTGCACGCGACGAGACCGCCAATCAAGTCGGTGAAGCTTGCCGTAAAGAAATATCTCGACTCTTTGGCAAGAGCCTCGCGGTACGCATGGTGGATGTTGGTTCTTGCAATGGCTGTGAGCTGGAAATGCATGCTGCCAATAACGGGTTCTATGATATTGAGCGTTTTGGTATTCACTTCGTCGCGTCTCCGCGTCATGCCGATTTGCTGTTGGTCACAGGCCCCGTGTCACGGCATATGCAAGAGGCTCTCATCCGCACTTATAACGCGACACCAGACCCCAAAGTCGTGATCGCGATGGGGGATTGTGCAGCGTGTGGTGGCGAATTTGGCATTTCATATGCGAGCTGTGGTGCTGTGTCGAACGTCATCCCTGTTGATGCCGTCATTCGCGGGTGCCCCCCAACGCCAGTTCAGTTGCTTCAAGGTATTTTGGAAGTACTGAGAAAGAAATAGGACAGGGCAAGGATTTCCCTATTTCTGGGGTGCATGCAGTCAACTATGCGCCAACCACTTCGAAAACTGCTCTAATACCAGCGGGCCTATGAACGGACTCATTGAAAGGGCCGCTCTCAATCACTCGCTCTGTGCCTCGCACGCCTATTGGCCGACGAGGCCATCCATCTCCCGCATTTTCAACGTAGGCTCATGTTGAAATAGTAGGAGATGGATCGCCACGGCCCCTGAAGAAGGGGCCTCGCGATGACGAGTCCTTTATGTTTATCACCGGTATCAACCCATAACTCGGGTTATAAAACCTCAGTTAACGTTAATGTAGGCTGTTTCGGGGCTGACGTGCTTTCTGTATTTCAAAATTGAGGTGTTTCTTTTGACTGATGGTAAATAAAAGCCTAGAAACAATTTGTTATGGCAATAGTGTGCCGTGGATACTTTGATAATCAAGATGTTAGTTCAGGACAAGACAGATTGTCTCCGTTTCGGGCCTCCCCGTCTTTTCGGTTGTTCTGTTTTGCAGTCATTGAGATCTGCTTCCATGAAGAAGAGCTGACGTGAAGAACCTTGCCTAAAAAAGGGAGGTAGATTAGGTTAAGAGAAGACAACGAAGACGGCTAACAAGCGTTGCAGAGGTAACA
>JAQUYN010000023.1 GCA_028691835.1 Alphaproteobacteria bacterium
TCGTGTGATTGAAGCCAGCGGCGATCCCTCCCCCGAAGAGCTGCGCCGTTTAGAACGACTAAGTAAATTATTTACGCCCGCCTATGCGATGCCAAAACGACGTCAAACGGACAAACCTAAGACATAAAGATCCATTTCAGATGAACTCTTTAATTCAAATATATTATGCCCAACTTCGTCAAAAACTCAGCGACGTTGACCTTTGCGCGCAAGAGAATGTCTTGTCCGGCAAAGGGGGACCGTTTGCGGCGCGTCTTGCTCTCTTTTCTGTAAACGAGGAGGGATCCCGTTCATTGCTGACTGAATTTCCACACGCCACGAACAAAGTTCTTGAAACGGGAATCGCCAGCAACCATGCAGAAGCCCAAAGCCTTGTGCCAGAAACAGTGGGGCTTCTTAAAAAACAACTGCGGCACATCAAACAAGAACGTCCAAAAGATCGCCCCATTATTGTTTTGTTTTCAAGCGCGCAACCCTGCTGGGCGTGCCTTACCAAAATTGAAATTTTAGCGCGCCAACTTATTCAAGAAGAGCTTATAAAACCCAAAAACTTCGTCTTACTTTATGGCGCGACCTATACAGACACAGAAATCACAGCAGGGTTTCATGACTATGCCTATGCACTCGACTTCTTCAATGTCGTAAAAGACCCACCTTCCGAAGCCAGTCTGATCCAATACACCACATCCCCGTTCGCGCAAGCGCCCGAACACGTCCAAGCCGCTTTTAAGGTCAACCCTGCCGTAACCGCAGTGCTTACACTGAATCACCGCACACTGGGGTTAGGTCAGGACCGACGCAACGATCAGGATCTTTTTCACACAGCAGAGTGCACGGCAATGCACGAGGCGTCCCGCACGCTCAAAGCTGAAGGCCAAGCAACCCCATGGAACCTCCACGGTTCGCATCTGTACACCCTCAACCCGAAAATTGGGCCCCTAACCTACAGTGAATGCCAATGGGCCGCCGTTGAGCACATCACGTCCTTATCCGGGGCCGCCCCCGTGCCCCCGCAAGCCACCATGCAGTACCAAGAATCTTGCGACCTCTCTAACCGCAGCTTTTCCGCCCTGCTCGTTAAAGGGTTCAACACACCAAACGCGGTTACTCACGTTCTTCACGATGCTTGTTTTGCAAATCTCGCGCAAAAAGCATGGGCGCAGCATCCAAGCCACATTTTATACAATGGGCTTGAAGCGGGGGATTCTTTAACGATAGAGCAAAAAACAGCATTTAATCGTCTGTTTTGCCCAGAGACGCTGCCAATTGAGCCATAACAGTTCTTGTTGCAGCCCCGATCAAGGTAGGGCATAAACGGGTTTTTAAAGGCTCTGCGCATAGACTAATCGCATCGCAAAGCAGGCACACAGCCATGTCCCCGTAGCTCAGTTGGATAGAGCACAAGTTTCCTAAACTTGGGGCCGGAAGTTCGAATCTTCTCGGGGACACCATTCTTGGTTTGATGCGGCTATGGACAGTTTTTATTTATTAGGTTTCTTTCCTCTGTGTTGTTCGATTAGGTTTTTTGCTCGCTCATAAGCTATAGCATAAGGCTCCGGTGAATTTTTATTAATCTCCTGCACAACCAGTGTATGTAACTCTTCATTAAGAGCATATTCCAATACATGAAACCTTTTCGCTATATGTTGAATAGGCCCTTTTCCCCAAACATCCTCCGCCTCCCCATCAGGATGCAGAATAAAGCTGTGAATATAGCCTAAATTGCCACCACACTGCGGCAGATATCGTGTGGCAGACATAGCGAAAGCAGGCAATCCAGTTGCAGCACGCAAAGCTTCTGTGTAGGCAGAACAAAGACCAAAAGTGAAGTCCCCAGCGTCATGTGCCGGGATGTAAGGCCACTGTCTCTGAGGTATTTGAGATAGGTATGAGCGATTTCCTGAAATTTCTCCCTCAGCCTGAACTATTTTCTCTTCATTTATCAGGCACTTTATCGGAAGATCAAACAATTTTCGTTCAGAATAAAACCTTTCTCTAATCCCTACAACATGGTCTGGGCCTACGTCTGCCTCAGCCAACGGCTTTATAGTTTTTTCAAAAAATGCTTCCAACTTTCTTACGCCGCTAACGTCAAAGATGTTGTCAAGATCGTCTGCAACATAAACCCTAAGAGGATGCATTTTATCATCCGCTATTTCCTTAGTTCCGATAGAATTTACCCGCCGACCCGTGCAAGCACGGGCAAGGGACAGCGCGAGGCTACTGCACCAGCAGGACTAACGGATAGGTCGGTCAGGCTCTCCGTGGAAATGGATCAACGGCAAGCGCAGGCCCTCAAACGGCAGCAGCAGGCCAGCGGCAACAGGGTTAAGGACGAGTTCGCAACCTCAAGCAAACACAAGTAAAAACCATTAACACCCACGAGCTGGTTAATAAAACGTAAACGTAACATATTGAAAATAAAGACAAAATTGTTTTGGTGGCTGATATTTGTTACTATCAAGCATTGATGAAACAGGATTTAGCGCACCGCGCAACAATTAACAGGGCACGAAATCATTTTACCAGCCTATATGAGGACGTTATCATGAATACAGCGAGAGCATTTGATTACAATTTTGAAATACCAAGGCTAGTTTTGCTTTGTTTTGGTAAGGGAAAAAAGATCAACGTGTCCAACGACATTCAACCAGTCCGCAAGGTCACTGTAGGGGATGCCATTCACAAAGTCGATGAAGCTAATTCATGCGGCAGAATCTTCGTTGCACATTTCGAAAACAATAAAGTTCGTGAAATCTATGTCCCTTACAAAAATGACACCCTTTCATGGGACGGCTCGGTTTTCTTAAAAGAAGGTCGAAACTCCAACTATTTTGAAGAAATTGAATATGGCCGCTTAATTACGAGAAAAGAAGCTGTTTCTCCCGTTTTAAAAAATGAAATGGAAACGGCGTTTCAAAAATTCAATGAAGCAATCACAAATGAACCGACGCAACTCATTCATATGCGTGTCGGCAGAAGCGTTTCTTCTGGTGGAACCGATCCAACTGGAGGACAGTTTTTTTCAATTCAATATCTTGAAGATGATACTGAACGAGAAATCTATGTTCCTGTTGATGCAGGACGGCTTATTTGGACAGAAGCAACTTTTTTGCAGGAATACGACCCAAAAGAGTGGGCGCACATGCACAACTTTTATTCCTTAAGGCTGAAAAATCCAGAAAACATAAAAGATGTGGTGATCCCATCCTTTGTCGACAAAATGAAATCGGTTCTGGAAGATCACAACAAAGGGATTCGAGCCACAGCCTTAGCAAGGCTTAGCAAGCGACAGCTTACGCCATAACAGTCACATAACTTTCTTATGAGGACGCTATGACGAAGCTGCGATTACCGACAGCAGGAAACGTTATATCCGAAATCAAAAGTTGGATTGCTCAGAACGGCATTCCAGTTTTTGAAACAAACGGACGCGTCCAACTGTACTCAGGACCAGAGCGATGGATAGCAGCAGTCCTGAATATAGAGAATAATAACTACGAGCGTGCGTTTGCCCAGTCATGGGATTTAAAGACCACCAAATCCGATATGATTGACGAAACACCAGCCGGACGGTGTTTGAATAACTACAACAATGCTCAAAATATCTATGAATATTTCTTGAGCATATATGCCGATGATCCGGCAAAGGCCATTCATCATGCTGATAAAGTCATGCGCTTCGCCTCGCGTGAATTTGCAAAGGCTTGTTATGGTCACGTTGAGACGGCAGTTTGCGGCGCGGGATTAAACAGGGTTTTCTTTGAGGTTGAGCTTCCCGAACTCATGCGGAATGATCGTGTTGAGACGATCAACGATGTTCCGATGCAAAGGATCAAAGACATCTATTTCACGCAAGGCGCCTACGTTGCCTATCGTGAAATCTGCAAAGCTGAACTGGACATGCTTCAAAAGCGTGAGGATACAGCTTGCGGCGTAGAAATCAAACAAGACAGAAAAGAGCGCATCAAATTCTTTCGGATGCTTGGCAAAGAGATTTTCAAGAAGATCAAAGTCGGAAGTAAGGACGTGATGGCGCATCTAGCACCAATCCGCCCGCACGTTGTAGAAGATAAGCCTATTCGGTTTATAATCCCCAAAATGACTTATGTTGCGCATTCGGTGCAATACGGTTAAGCCTTTTGATTGATAGCCACCACAATCTCTGTTTCCGTTGGCTTTGCCCGTGACTGAAAGCGGATGACGCGATAGCCCGCGCCTGTCAGTAGTGCATCCCTTTGTTCGTCTTTTTCGGCTCTATGCGTCCGGTCGTCCAGCTCCACGATGGCGAGGACTTCAAACGTGTCGCGGTGGCAAATGACATAATCTGCCACTTTCCTGTCAAAGCGGTTACGGGTCTGGCCTCGTTCCTGCCAGCCAAGGCCTTTGCGGGCATCCAGCAGCGCATTAAAGGCGACTTGTGGGAAGACATGACAGTCCGGCAAGGCTCTTGCTAGCCGCCCGAAAAACTCTCGTTCGTTGGCTGTCATAAGAGGCTTTTTCTCGACCGGAACAACGGGCCGCATCTTGCCCCTGTGGGACAAAATGGCCCCTAAGACAGCCAAAACGACGGCACCAGCCAAGACCGCCACCAGAGGGCGGGATAGAACATCAAAAGGTATGGCGGGAAAAGGAGGCATAATCCATCTTTACACGCCCTTTCATTTTGTTCAATATATCGAGGTGTGTATTTTTAACGGCTGTTGTGTCATCCCCGCATGGACTTGCGGGAAACATTTGCAGCGAATCTGCGCCGGATTAGGAATGCGAAAGGACTTTCGCAGGATGATCTTGCCTATGAAGCCGAAATAAGCCGCAGCTATTTAAGTCAGATTGAAAAAGGCTCCTTCCACGTCAGCCTCAAAATCATTGGCCGATTGGCAGAGGCATTGGGCGTGGAGCCAGCGGAGTTTCTCAAAACACCAAACGGAAATCCTCGTCTTCGTAATACAGTATACTTTCGGCTTTTATGTCTTGGGCTTTTCAGGAAATGTCTGATAACCGTTCATCGTCTGATAGCTTGCTACCATTTGATTTATTGAATCGTTTGCACTGCTGCCACCGAACATTTCGTTAACGCCGATGATAACGCCAATAAGGGCGCTGCAAACCCAATCGAGCGTCTGGCTCATTTCTTCTTCAGTCGCAGGGGCTTTGTAATTCAGTTCTAGCAGCCTTTGATGTTTTCCATCGACCTTTATTTCCCGTAGATAACGAGAGAGAGATTCCGCTGTTGGATGACCAGCATCAGCGCAAAGCTGACTGTAAATGAGATATCCTTTGCAAGTCGGCCCCATCCCTGCAATGACTTTGGGGGTCAGCCCTTTCGTCGTCGTTCCGCCTTTCTGCTCTCGCAGAAGGCTCCGTAGATTCTCCTCCCAATCCTGCTTGCCATCGGGCTTCGCCAGTTCCAGTAGGTTTTGAGCGCGAAGTCTGCGCGTTGCCATTTCTTCCGCTTTAAGCTGTTTGACAAACTCCACGCCCTTCTGGTGTAGCGCGGCAACATAAAACATATTTTCATATACAAGCCGTACAAGGCTGCGAGCTTCGACAATCAGTGTCTGATCGACCATAACTATTGCTCCATGCGTGTTCGACATGGAGCGAGCCAGCAATGCAAGGACCAAAGCTTTCGGATCTGCCGCACTAGGAATATCCATTCCCGCCAAAGCTGTGGCCAATTCTTCGGCAACAGCAAGGCATTGAACTGTTTGATTTTTCCATTGATCCACAGATGCGGGCACTTTTTTGCTCATTTCTTCCCCCCCCCAAACAATACAGCAAGGCGAACCCTTGCGAAACTAAGTTTCCGCTACCACGCTGCGAATTCATAGAAGGCTTTTTCGCAAAATAATGCCCGACCTAGTCAATTTTTGTTATGATTTCCCAGTGCCCAGATTTATCCTGTCCGGCACGCCATTCACGCATGAAACTGGGGGTTCTACCCCAAAGATGGGGGCCTTTAAGCCTTTCATCCCCTCTTATAGAAAAACGTCGGAGGCTCTACGAGGCTATCTTTATCCGTATCAATGGCCCAACTATCTGAGTTATTATCAAAGTTGATCCATATGTACAGTGTCTCAGATGGGTTTTTCTCACTTTCATAAATCACTTGTGCCATAAGTTCCGCAAAATCCATCATCTTTACCCCCGTCTCTGGTGATCGGGGAGTTAGAAAGCCTACTACAAGAGAGGCCGCGCAAGTCTTTAGGCTTTCGCCCTGAACATGCACTTGCGCCTCCCCGACCAGAGCCGAGGAGTGCGATTCAGTCACACAAACTGCTTGTAGTAAGGGTTTCTAAGCCCCATGACTGGTATGAACCAATCACAGGATCATGCTATCTTGAAAAGGAAAGAGGCTCAAGGCATAATGAGGGGCTAATTTTCAAACTGACACGCCACCCATTTTTTGGATAAGTTGGCGCAGGACTGGTTCCCTGCCGCCAGCCTATCCACGTGTTTGTCGAGTCCATTCACTCTGTCCGTAGCGTCAAAAATGTGTAGATTGCGGCAGAAGATTTCTTTCTCGAATCACTGTTAATGGAGCGCAGCTTAAATGGCTTTTTTGAACATGAGTGCTGTTATTCTGTTAGCAGTTCTTGCCTGTTTATTGGCGTGGGTTCTTGCGTCCGCAGGCTTAAACATAAAACTAAATACACTTCTCGGCACTTTAATCTTGGGCATCATCGCGGCCCTGTTGTATAACTTTATTCAAAGCCACATTACACTCGTGCTGGTTCTGCTGCTGATCGGGGGAGGATCTACCCTTTTGGGGTGCTGGATCTATTTTGTTAAACACACCCCTTCAATCATCACCAATGTTGTGGGGCAGCCACGCAAATAAACCTTCTTCGATGTCCTGCAGATGTTGCTATACTGCTCGCCCTTCAAGAGTTGGGTTTTATCGTCTCGTTATGCCGAGAGAACCTCAACAGATTTTTCACCAGCAGGCCTCTCCTTTTGCGTCCCGCCCCCCGAGCCGGGGATTCAGCCTGTCTTGCTGAAATTTCTTGTGTACCCACAGCCTTATGCCGCGTGGACACGCGGCTCTGGATCCCGTGTCAAGCACGGGATGACGCTAACGGAGAGTATGGGCTCAAAATGACCAACTCTTGATGTGCGAGGGGTATATCTTTAAAAAAGGCATAATACCAGCGGGTCTATGAGCGGACTCACTGGTGGCGTTGTTTTTACTCATTCGCTCTGCGCCTCGCACTCCTCTTGCCGGACGGCACCCCTTGCTTTTTAAGGAGAGGACTGTCCGGCGAGAGGCTATCTCCTCGCAACCGCTCATGACCCAGCGCGTCGGTTCATCGGGCGGTTGGTATAATGGTCAAAATCGTGTGGCTGGGATTAGGATTTAGTCAGCAGGAAGTGGATCATTTTTACGCGCCTTTTCTTCCTCAGCCCCCTGTGGACCTTGACCCTGTTTTTTTCCAATGAGCAAACGAGCCGTCGCATGCAGTCAACTATGCGTCAACCTTGTCGAAACCCGCTCTAAAAGTTCAGACAGTTTCATCGCAAGAACTGCAGGATCTCCATCAATCAAAAAAACTTTCAGCCGCGCCTTGGCCCCCGATTTCAAAAGCACACGTGTCTTACTCACGCCAAACAACTTGGCGAGGCGTTCACAAAGCGCCTTGTTTGCCTTACCGTCATGCGCACAAGCTGGCACACTGACTTCAAGAGCCATGGCTCCATCGCCAATATCAACCAAACGCACGGCGCGTTCTTTGGCTGTGGCGGGTTTTGCCTTAACCGAAAGGATAAGCCCATCCGGTGTCATTTTGATGATGTCGTGAATGCGTGGCATCGCAATCAAGGGGCGCGAGCGGTCATCGCACGGCGCATTTGTTCCGTCAGACTCTGCAAACTGTTTTCTAAAAAAGTGAGAGCCTCTGCCTGACTCTTCTGCGCATCAGAAATAGCCTGCTTTTGTAAAGCAAGAATGGCGTTATGCATAGCGTCTTCGCCAGCCTTTGTCTCCTTAAGCCCCACCCCTTGTCGAGTGATAACATCGCGCAAAGCCGATAAAAGAAGTTGTTGCTGAGCCAATCCATGCGCAGCGGCATCTCGTTTCCTTTTTTTCGTTTCAAATGAAGCTGCGTTTTGAAGAACCGTTTTTTCTATTTCCTCAATCAAATTCTTTTGTCCGCGAATAATCGCCCGTAACGCAAAGACCCGTTGAGCCATTTGAGCCTGATCTGGTGTCAGCTCTGGCGGCGTCGTCCGCAAATTCTCGATCAAGGCCTGAAGCGTAGAAAGACCCTGACGGGCGGCCGCACGATCTCCCGCACTCAAATTATCGGCAATGGCGGTCAAGCGTGACTGCAAATCTTCTGGCGATAGCATTTCTCTTTCTGTCGCCAAGGGCCAATCAATTTCTTGTAGAGCGGGAGGCTGACGCGCACGTTCCGACTCCAACGCCTCAAAATATTTCCCCATAGTTTCATGAACACGAAACAAAAATGGCTGGATGGATTCATTCGACGATTCGCGCATAAGGCTAAACGACAGATCCCGCTCGGCTTCCGCAAGATCGGCGCGGGCCTGACCAATTACGCCTTCTTCCAGACGCACGGCGGCTTTCCAAAGAATGTCGGCGACAACTTTGGTCGTCTCGGGATCATCGTTCAAAACAAGGCGAACGGCCCCCGCACGCAAAGACATAAGGACAACGGGATCGCCACGATAAAGCCCTTGCTGGCGCGCAATACCAGCCATGACATTAGCCGTTTCGTCCCGTGTGCTAGCATCTGGGTTATCCATATACTTTTGGCGCTCTTCGATCAGCGCCCGCGCAAAAGGATTGTGAAAGGCGCGAGAAGGAAGCGTAATGACTTTAGGCTCGCTCCATCCACGATGCCCGGCACCATCCACAACGACAAGCTGAACCGTAACGGGACCTCCTGCCCAGGGGAGCGACGTCAGATCTATATAACTGGCGCTTCGGATCTCTTTAATTGTGGGGGTTGCCAAAGCAATCTCGACTGGCTCTGTCGTTCCGCCAGTCGCCGACGACGTGGGGGCGATCCGAACAGAGATGGATTCAATGCCGTAATCGTCGATGCTTTTGTAAACAAACTTGATTGTTTTCCGAAGCGTCACTTCAGGTTCTTCGAGCAAAATAACCTGCGGCGATTCATCGGGTATCACATGCAACCGCCAGCTGGCCAATTTACGCCATCCTCGGCTCAAGACAAGTTGCGTCGTCGTGGCTTTTCCCGTTGTCGGAATGATGAGTGTCGTTGCGACATCACCCCCCATCGAGACCCCCAGCTTTTCCTTCTGATCGCCAAGAAGGCTCATCGGCGGCGGCCCTTCACTCTGCCAACTCAAATGAATGGCGCTCCCTTCCAAGACAGGATACGCCTTGCCATCCGATGGCGAGTCAAGTTGAAGGGATGGCGCACGCGCATAAGCCGGAGACGTTATCCATACTTTGGCCGGGACAGCACCTTCCAATCCCCAGCACCCGCCCAAACCAACCAGAACGACGAACACCGCGCCGAAAAGCATATCCGCTTTAACCGACCAAAAACGTGAGGCGCCACGAAAAGCCAAGATCCCCCAAACAAGAAGAACGACATACGCGATCACGAAAAGAAAAGGATAGAGGATAAAGCAAAGATGCATCAGCCACAGGACCCCAACAATCCCGCCCAACAAAAAAGGGGTTAAGACAGCACAGAAAACATCAAACCAGAAAAAAGGCGAGACCGCCCCCCCTCGCTTTTGCCGATGGTGGCGCGCTTCAAGAAACTTGCGGAATTTTTTACGATTGTTACGCGGCACGTGTAATCACCATCCAATCCGGTACGCTTTCCCATCCCATTTGCTCCGCCACGGCAATGCGCCGACGTATCACGGCATGTTGCGCACCTGATACCAAAACTTCAGGGATAAGAGCCCGTCCATTATAGGTTGAAGACATTGAGCTTCCATAAGCGCCAGCTTGCATAATGGCCATCATATCGCCTGACTGTAACGAGGGAAGCTCAAACTGGTCACCAAAAGAATCACTCGTCTCACAAACAGGGCCGACAATAGAAACCTTCTCACGCAGGGCTTTGCCGTCATCACGCAAAGCAATGATTTCATGGCGAGCGCCATACATGGCCGGACGAACCAAGTCATTCATCCCCGCATCGACAATCAAGATTTTTTTGTCACCTGCCTTTTTGATATGAACAATACGCGTCACCAAAACGCTGGCATCGCCGACCAACCGACGCCCCGGCTCAAACGATATGGCAAAATTCAACGGCGCGATCACATCGTGAACAATGGCGGCATAATCAGAAAACGGGGGGAGAACCTGCCCATCATAGGGAATGCCCACACCACCCCCCAAATCAACGCGCTCGACAGGAACGCCTTGATCCCGAAGGAGCCGAACCAACATGGCCAGTTTTTCATACCCTTCGCGGAAAGGTCCATAGTCCTTAAGGTGAGCCCCGACATGAACAGTCAGCCCCTTGAACACCATCACCGAACTGGACAAAATGATCTTCAGCGCATCGCCTAGCTGATCAATGTCGATACCAAACTTGACACCTTTGTGCCCCGTAGCCATCTTGGCGTGTGTCCGCGCATCAACATCAGGATTCACGCGCAAAGAAACAGGAGCCGTTTTCCCCAGCACCGTCGCAACTTTTTCAATAAGCGCAAGCTCTGACAGGGACTCGGCATTGATCTGACAAATCCCAGCCAAAAGCGCAGCCGCAATATCATCACGCGTTTTTCCAACGCCGGAAAAAACGATTTTCTCGGGCACAACGCCCCCTTCAAGGGCACGTTCCAACTCACCAGCCGAAGTAATGTCCGCCCCAGCCCCACAATTGGCAAGTACGCGGATGACGGCCAAATTTGCGTTGGCCTTCACGGCATAGTGAACTGTCGCGTCAAGACCCTCAAATGGCGTGGCATAAGCGCGATAATTCCGCTGCAACTGCTTGGCGCTTGTGCAATAAAACGGCGTATCCACCTCTTCCACAATTTCAGAAAGCGGAATGGCTTCGACGCACAAAACACCATTACGGTAAGCAAAAACAGATTTTGTCATGGCGCAGGGTCCGTTGCTAAATCAGGATAAACACGAGGATAAACGACAGAGGCGTCGCTCGATAAAGGATCGATCTTAGCTGGCCTTTTTCCGCACCCGCTTAACATCACAAGGCAAGCCAAAACAACCAGAAGACGCATAGGGCCCCATGCGCGGCAAGACACGACAGGGGACTGTTGAAAAAAGGCATACAATAAGCGCATAGTCGATTCTTCCATCAAGAGAGCGCGACTCTTTCCTGTTTAAATCGATCCCTTTGAGGGAAATCAGAAAAAGTCTAGCTTACCCTTATTAAACAAATTCACGCGATCAACCGCACATAACCGATTCCACTTGATCACGATCTGCTATGAAAGAGAATGTAAGATGTTTAGGCTAGCTTTCGCAACTCCCCTTTCTATAATTCTTACATTTTCATGCCTCATGGGAAGCTTTACGGCAACAGCTAGCGAAGATTCTTTCATGAAAAGGTTTTTACCCATCGCAGCACCCCCAAATGTGCCCCACGCTATGGTCCTTTCCGCACAAGGAAGCAAACAAGCGCTGGATGACCTTGTCAAACAACAAAACGCCAAAGGCTTTGTTCTCCTTCACTTATGGGCCCCCAATTGCGCCCCGTGCCAAACAGAAATGAAAGAGCTTGACGCCGCACACACAACCCTAAAAACCAAAGGGATCAAAGTCCTTGCTTTGGCACAAGACCCTGATGGGATTATTGCCGTTCCCGCCTTTTTTGTTCGCTACAGCATCAAAAATATAGAAATGCACATCGACACATCACGCGCAGCCTCCATGGCCTTAAAACCAGCGGGCCTTCCCGTCACCTATTTGATCTCACAAGAAGGCCGCATCATCGGCGAACATCTCGGGGCGCTCGACTGGACGCATCTAACCGATTAAGCCTTAGCGCAGTTTTCGAAGTGGTTGGCACATAAAGAGGCCAACCTTATCGCGATCTGCTCTATCTGTTTATTTACCGAGCAGATTCACGCGAACGGTTGGCACATAAAGAGGCCAACCTTATCGCGATCTGCTCTAAGTTGTTGTCGTCGAACTATCCGTTGTGCTGATAGCGCCAAACACAGACAACACATCTGTGTCGGAAACGGATAAGTCACCAACTTTTAATGTGGATGTTCCATCTGTTCCCGTTTCGATGGAGGTAACTTGACCAATCACGCGAATATCACTGATCGTGATCGTGTCACCGCTGCTGTCCTTGGCCGTCAAGAGGAAATTATAAACGCCATCTTCTGCCGTTGTTCCATCATCAAGCCCGGCATCCCAAGCAATGCGATTGAGGCCTGCATCGGTTGGCGCATCTACGGTTCCGATCACGTTGCCACTGCTGTCTTGCACCGAAAGCGTCACGCTTTGCGCATCGGAAGGCAACGTATAAGACAAAAGCCCCGTACCGTTTTGAACCACAAGTTCGTCCGTCGTTGATGATTCCGTGTATTGCCCGATATAACTGAGCAACGGCGTAATGCCGTTTGAGTTTAATGCCGACAAAACATCATCGAGTTTATCGTTCGTCGCGATTTGTTGCTCAACCTGAGAATATTGGACCAATTGCTGCGTGAACTCGCTGGCATCTACGGGTTCTGTCGGATCCTGATTTGTAAGCTGCGCCGTCAGAATTTTTAAGAACGTGTCATAGTTGCCAATCAACACACTTTGTGCCGAACTTGTCGTCGTTTCTGTGCTCGTCTGAGTCGCGTTATAACTCGATATTAAGCTTGTGGCATCAGTTGTGGATGCAACGGTCATAGCAATCTCCTTTATACGCGTAAGTTGACGCGTCCTGGTGTCAGATAATAAGTTTCAGTTGCAGCAGTCATCACACTCAAGTCTTCACTGTCGTCCAAGCCCTTTTCAACGCTCAGGCCCGATTTCCATGTCTCACTTTGATTTTGAGCAAACTGGTTAGCTTGATTATCATCGCGAAGACTGAACTGCATACACCCAGAGTCAGCTTGAAGCCCGGCTTCTTGCAACGCACGTTGCAAGCTGGATGAATCTTTTTGAAGCAGATTCAACGTTGTTTGATTGTCGGCAATCACTGTACCGGTCACGCTTTTATCAGCGGCAATTTCAAGTTTAACTTCAATCTTGCCTAGCTCGGCGGGGCGAAGCTGAATCGTGATCTCGTTCGCACCTTCTTTGGCGGCCTTATGAAGCTGGACGGCGACCTGTTCAACCGCTTGAGGAAGGTTTGTACTCCCGCCCTTTGTCACACGCGCCGCAGAAAGCTGGCTCGCAAAATCATACGACCCAACAGGACGAGCGCCCGTCGCCAAAGAGCTGACGTTTTGCGAAGCCTGAGTCCCTCCTGTCGCTTGAACGGCCCCATCCGCTGCAGCATTTGAGGCTTGAGCCGAAACGGACGATGCGTTTGTCGCTGCCGCGCCAGCAAGCGTATTCACATCCTGCCCCGTTGTTGCGCGGTCTTGGCCTTTCGCCAAATCAGAAAAATCGTGCTGATTTCCTTGTTCGGCACCCTTGTTGTTTCCCACCTTCGCCGTTGTCGCTTCGTCAATCATCTTTGTATATTGGCTTGTTGTCTCGGCATCTTCATCAACAGATGAAGATGCCTCCAAGAGATCTTCGGTCGCCCCGGCATCCTTGGCAACCGTGTCCCCAGCCGCCTGAGCCAACAGCGAAGAAAGTTCAGCTTTCGATTGCGTCCCCGCAGAAGCTCCGGTCTCGGTTGCTTTCGTTTTTGGCGCTGCCTTTTCATCCGTAAGCAACGGAGCCAAGCCCATCAGTTCCTCATCTGGGCTTTGCGTTGGATCCTCGCCGGCCCCAGCATCCGCAACAAGGGAAAGTGCCGTTGGCGCGTCTTCCGTTTTTGCCACATTCTTTTGGCTTTCAGGCTTCACCATCGATGCCAGTAAGGCCGCCATTTCTTGATCTATGGCATCAGAAGTCGGCTCATCTTCGTTTGCCGCCTGCATTTGATCTTGGGTTGGCGCGGCCTCATCTTTTGTCGCGATAGGGTCGTCTTGACTGTCCTGTTTCGCACTTGTTTCTTGAGCCGGGGCCTCCTGTTCTGAAGGCTCGCTTTTTGCTGGAACCAAAGGGTCCTCATGCAAGGTTGCTTTGGCTGTCGCGGGGCCATCCTCACGCGAGGTCTGTGCTGCCGTCGTCTGTTTTGACTGTTTCGCCGAGTCATGTACTGATATTTTCGACACGTCCTTACTTACAGGAAATGCAACCGTCGATGAGGAGGCATCATAAGCTTCAACCACCGGCATTGAAGCCCCCGCCTGCGTTAACAAACTTGCAAATAATTCAGATGTCGATCCCGACACGCTCACATTCGCCTTTGCTGCTGAAAACAAACCAGACAGTGTGCTTGTCGTTGTGTCCTGAATCTTAGCTTGAGCAAGTTGGGCCATAAGAAGCGTCCTTTAGTCTGTGGTGTCTAGTCCGTGGTATCAATTATGCCGTGCGATCAACGGCGACAGGATTTGCGATAGGGCTATATGATCCCAATAAAGCGCGGGCCTTGCGTGGATCGGCATAGCTGTCCATATTTTTGCTCTGTTTTTGTGCTGCGCTCATGATGGTTTGAAGAAAGGCTTGGGTTCCGGTGATGGCAGATTTTAACGCGACCGCGTTACTCTTACTTATTTGTGCAAGTTTCAGGCCAACTTGCCGGATCTTCGTGCGAAGAGCTTGAGGCAGGGTCTTTAATTGATTCTCGTTTTGCCCGATTGCAGCCATTTGCTGCTGATAATGACGCACCATCTTCATTTTTTCCACGCGAAGCAACTCCATTGCGGCATAGTCTTTTTGATCAAGAAGCATATTCTCTTGCTCGATGATGGCAACCAAAGACTCCATCAGGGTCAAAATGTCCTGGGCAAGTTTTGCCGCTTTGTCGTCAGAGGCTTCAATGACTTCTTTCATGGTAAAATCCTTCCTTAAGATATGTGAGCATTCGCCGCTTCTTGCATTCTAATCATCGCATCCATAATGGCTGGTGACAGGCCATGTTGATCATTGCGCACCATGGATTTCCCGTATTCTTGAACCAAAAGATCCTTCATCACGTCTTCCCCAGGCCCACCGCCAAACAGGCCGTCCGTGTCCACGCCTTCCCACATAGGCTTCAACATTTGCGCCATAAAGACCGACTCAAAATCTTTGGCTATTTTTTCCAGTTTCTCTTTCTCTGTTGTCGTCACATTGCCCACCGCTTGCGATGTTTTTAAAACGTCAACTGTTGATACCAATGCGTCCATCGTCTTGTCCTTTGTCAGATGCCTGACTAAATAATTTCCAGATCGGCTTGAAGTGCGCCAGCGGCCTTGATCGACTGCAAAATTGTGATCATATCGCGAGGACCAATGCCCAGCGCATTGAGACTTTGCACCATCTCTTGCAGGCTCACGCCCGGATTAAAAACGCCCAGTTTCTTGCCTTCGCCTTGATCGACTTCAATCGCCGTTCGGGGAACTGTCGTCGTCGTGCCCCCTTGCGATAGCGGCGCAGGTTGGGAAACTTGCGGCGTTTCCGTGATCCGTATTGTCAAATTGCCCTGCGCTATCGCGACGGTGTTAATGCGCACATTCTCGCCCATCACGATAACGCCAGACTGTTCGTCAATAACGACTCGCGCCACTTGATCAGGAGAAACTTGAACTTGCTCGATATCCGTCATCAGCCCAACGATGTCATGACGCCGCGCATCGGGAACAAGCACGCGAACCGTTGCCGCATCAAGCGCAACCGCGACGTTGCCTTTGAGATGTTGATTAATGGAAGCCGCCACACGGTTTGCCGTGGTGAAATCTGGATTGCGCAAGGATAAGCGAATGGAACCAAGATCAGCCAAACGGAAAGGGATTTCCCGTTCAACAATCGCGCCGTTCGCAATGCGGCCAGATGTCGGCACCCCCTTCGTCACAGAAGCGCCCTGCCCTTGCGCACTAAAGCCGCCAACAGCCATCATGCCCTGAGCCACAGCATAAACTTCGCCGTCAGCGCCCAAAAGCGGCGTGACAAGTAACGTGCCGCCGGTCAAGTTCTTCGCGTCACCCAACGTTGATACAACAACATCGACACGCGAGCCCTGTGAAGCAAAGGGTGGCAACGTCGCTGTGACCATAACCGCCGCCACGTTCTTTGTTTTCATACTGGTGCCACGCGTGTTAACGCCCAACCGCTCAAGCATGCCCACAAGGCTGGTTTCTGTGAATGGCGAGTTGGTCAAACTGTCGCCCGTGCCATTCAAGCCAACAACAAGACCATAGCCGATCAGCATATTGTCGCGGACACCTTCGAAATCAACGACATCCTTCAAACGAGAAGATGCATGTAACGGATAAAAAGGAGGAAGGACCAAGAGGAAAGCAAGCGCACCCGTCAAGAGTGACCGCAGCACAAAGCGATGCCCGGCTGCGAGTCGGGGAAAAAATGGGGAGAGACGTGATTTGAACGATTGCAACATGATTACTCCTGGTCCTTGCCTCGTTATAAGCAAGCCCCATGCCAGACTCTCACAAGTCGCCGAGAAAAAACTATCTAGCTGATATTTAACGGTTTTTATATATAGGCAGACGGCGCATCGCTTCTTATACTGGCCAAAGGCATGACACAAACTTTGTCCGGGTCAAAAGAAGCGGAATCTTTTGCCGCCTTACGCTCCCCAATCCTCTCCCCGGTGATCACGCCTCGCCACGCGACCTTGTTGCCGTTCAATGGCGTTGTCAGACAATAGAAACAAACGGCAGGAGAAAAACTGTTTGTTCGTGTTAGATATTTTAAGGAAAATGGTTTAGGATACGCACATGATTAGTCGAATCGATGGTACAAGTCCGATACGCTCTACAACACCCGTCCGCCGCACGAACAAGGCGAGCGGATCAAGTAGTTCGAGCTTTTCCAAACATTTAGATGAAACCGACGAATCTTCTGGTGTTCACGGCGCCGCCGCTTTAGGTGGTGTTAATGGCATGCTGGACCTTCAAGAAGTCGATGACGCTCTTGCTCGCGCTGCACGCGGCAAATTACGCGCCGAAGACCTTTTGGAAAAACTGGACGACCTTAGAATGGACCTTTTAACGGGTGCTTTGTCCAAAACGAAACTTCAACGACTATCCGATGTGGTTAATTCTCATCGTGCTGAGGTTTCAGACCCTAAATTAAATAACATTCTCGACGAAATAGACTTGCGTGCGCAGGTAGAATTAGCCAAATTCACCAGCGCTTAAAACCGACCATAGCCAAGGAGCCTCAACGCATGGTAACCGTGCCCTCTACTTATAAGCCTACCGAAAAAGAAGCCTATATGAATCCCGTCATGCTGGAATATTTTCGCCAAAAATTGATCTCGTGGAAAGAATCCATCCTGAAAGATGCCGACACAACATTGCAAGAATTGCAAGACGAAGGCGGTCTCCGCGAATCCGACATTGCTGATCGCGCTTCCGTTGAAACAGATGTCGCTTTGGAATTGCGCGCCCGTGATCGTCAACGCAAGCTTATCAGCAAAATTGACGAAGCTTTGGAACGCATCAGAAATAACGACTATGGCTACTGCGAAGAAACGGGAGACCCTATTGGCGTGAAACGCCTTGAGGCTCGCCCCGTTGCGACACTGACCGTGGAAGCGCAGGAGCGTCACGAACGTATGGAGCGAACCCACCGTGATGATCGCGAATAAGTTTCTATGTCAGGCTTCCTTTTTGGCAAGCCTTGCGACGTGCGCCCCAGCCTTTGCTGGGGACTCCGTTGCGACGGCTCCTTCGCTATACGGCGTTGGGGAGATTCAGGTCTTGCAGGCCCGCATCGTCAACCCCAAAGCAACCGCAGCCTGCGGGACATCAACGGGGGAGCTGTCCAAACTCTTGATCAAGGCGACTCAAACAGCCAAGCTCCCCACCTTCCCCGTCATCGGGGCCCCAGCCAAACAGGAAAATATTGAACGAGTCAATCTGGTAACCGACATTGTCACCATCCAACCTCACGACAATGAATGCTTGTCATGGATTTCTTTCTCTGTACAAAAACGGGCGGCGTTGCGTGTCGAGCCTGTTTCGACAGCACGTGAATTAACCGTTACCTATTGGTCCGGCGGTCTGATGACAGGAAGCACACAAGCCAACCATCCAACGTCCATTGAGGATGCCGTGCAAAAGTTGAGCGGAGAACTAGCTAGTCAATATTTCGCGGATCAGCCCCCTATCATCAAAGATGGTCCTGAAAACATTCTCACCAAAGAATGACTGCCCTCTGTTGAAAGGTAAGGGTTATACCAACCCTCGAATGAAAACATCCAATCAGGTCATGAGCGGTTGCGAGGAGAGAGCCTCTCGCCGGACAGTCCTCTCCTTAAAAAGCAAGGGGTGCCGTCCGGCAAGAGGATCGTGAGGCGCAGAACGAGTGAGGTCGGCTGGCGGGACGACTGGGATTTTAGCAGATAAAGAGTATATTACTCCGCCTTGCGGCGAGCCTGAAGGGCTGCGGTCAGCGTGCCATCGTCGAGATAATCAAGCTCGCCACCAACAGGAAGACCATGCGCCAGACGTGTAATAGAAACGCCCAATGAGGCAAGGCGTTCCGACACATAGTGCGCCGTGGTCTGGCCTTCAACGGTAACGCTTAACGCCAAAATCACTTCCTGCACGTCATCATCACGCACACGCGTCAAAAGATCATCAATATGCAAATCCGAGGGACGCACGCCCCCCAACGCAGAAAGGGTTCCCCCCAAAACGTGGTACCGCCCCTTAAAAGCGCGGGAACGTTCAAGCGCCCACAAATCAGCAACATCTTCGACAACGCAAATCGTCGAAGAATCGCGTGAGACATCTCGACAAACGGTACAAGGCGATTGCACATCCCAGTTGCCGCAAACGGAACAGGCCTGAACCGAATCCGCAACATCACGTAAAGCGGCAATTAATGGCAACATCAAGCTTTCACGTTTTTTGAGCAAAAAAAGGACAACCCGCCGGGCCGAACGTGGCCCAAGGCCCGGCAGCTTACCAAGCAATTGCGTCAGATGATCAAGTGGTGAAAGCATGGTGACTTTTTCTGTCCCTGATGATGGGCATCAGAAGGGCATCTTCATCCCCGGTGGAAGCTTTAGTCCGCCCATCGCTTTTTCGGTTTCTGTCGCAATCATCGCATCAATCTTTGCCTTGGCATCGCCAACGGCAGCTACGATCATATCTTCGAGCATTTCAATGTCGGAAGGATCGACAATCTTGGCATCGATTTTCAATTTCTTCAAATCGCCTTTGCCATTCATTGTCGCAACGACCAGATCGCCGCCCGCTTGGCCCGTAAGTTCTGTTTCGCCTAACTTAGCTTGCATCAGGTTCATCTTGCCCTGCATATCCTGAACCTGCTTCATCATCTGGCCCATATTGAACATGGTCGTTTTCCCTTGCTGTTATACTTTAAGACTTATTCCAGCGAGTCTATGAACGGACTCACTGGTGGCGTTGTTTTTACTCATTCGCTCTGCGCCTCGCACTCCTCTTGCCGGACGGCACCCCTTGCTTTTTAAGGAGAGGACTGTCCGGCGAGAGGCTCTCTCCTCGCAACCGCTCATGACCCAGCGCGTCAGTTCATCGGGCGGTTGGTATTATTCCACTCTTTCCCATAAGACGTCATCGTGAAGGGCTTTAGCCTCATGGCGATCCATTTCCCCAGCTTTGCCATACGCCCCTAAATTGAAACATCGTGAGCTGGATTGCCCCCCCACTCAAGGGGTTCGCAATAACACAGGAGAAACATGGCCTTAACCACAGACCACCTCTTCCGTTTAAGCCCTTCTGGTTATTCGTCCTCGTCCGCATCTATGACAAGAATCTCATCCGCATCATCTACAGCCGCCACGATGGGCGCAACCTCTTTTTGCTTCAGGGAAACAACTTTCGCTTCTGGAAAGGATTGCCGCAAGGCCTGCATCAATGGGTGTGCTTCAGCGCGTTCCCGTCGCAAACGTTCACGCTCGCGATCTTCTTCAGCCAAAGTCGGGCCGCCCGCCTCGTCCACAACGGCAACCATCCAACGTTGGCCCGTCCATTGATTGAGACACTGGTTGACGCGTGGCACAAGGTGAGCCGCAGCATCTTTACGCAAACGAATCTCAAGCTTGCCCATCGTCATACGAACAGGATGGGCATAGCTGCACAACTCGGCATATAATCCACCTTCCCGATGCTCGGCAAAAAGAGCTACCAGTTCACGAAACGTTGTCGGCGTCGGCAACATTGCTACGGCTTGCTGCGCAACAGCCTCAACGGAGGGTGCCGCCTGAAGAACACGAGCCGAGCCGCCACCTGATGACGAAACAATGCTCCCAAAACGCGAAGATGAACTTCCGCCACCACCACCTGATGGCGTGCCATTGCCGTCAGCTTTCGTCGCCGCCATTTGCTCGCGCAATTGTTTAATCAAATCGCCGGGTGGCGGTAACTGTGCCGCATAGGCCAAGCGCACAAGAACCATTTCCGCCGCCATCGTGGGTTGAGCCACGCTTTGCACCTCACCAATGCCTTTAAGCAAAATCTGCCATGCACGGCTCAATGCAGGAATCTTGATCTCTCCCAAATCACTGACCATCTGCCTTTCAGCTTCAGGAAGATCGGCAAACTCTGTGCCTTCCGTGATAATCTGCGCCCGCGTTAGACGATGAATCAACTCGGCCATGTCTTGTAAAATCTGGAAGGGGTCCGTCCCCGCCTGCACCATGCCGTCAAAACTTGCTAGCGCCTCGCGCATTTCACCGCGCAAAACTTGCCGACACAAAACAAGGCTAGCCGCCCGATCCGCAAGCCCCAGCATATCTTTTACTTCGGCTTCAGTAATAGCGCCATTCCCCAGCGCAATCGCTTGATCCAGAAGGCTGAGCCCATCGCGCACAGAACCATCCGCCGCATGGGCAATCAGCTTGATCGCCTCAGCTTCTGCGCTCACCTCTTCAAGCTCTGCAAGACGCATAAAATGCGCGGCAAGGTCCGCGCTTTCGATCCGCCGCAGATCAAACCGCTGGCACCGCGACAAAACAGTGACCGGAACTTTACGAATTTCCGTTGTCGCAAAAATGAATTTAGTGTGAGGCGGCGGTTCTTCCAGTGTTTTTAACAGAGCGTTAAATGCATTTTTCGAAAGCATATGGACTTCGTCGAGGATATAGATTTTATACTTCGCAGAAACGGGGCCATAACGCACGCCTTCCACAATCTCGCGAATATCATCAACACCTGTGCGCGAAGCCGCATCCATTTCCTGCACATCCACATGACGATCTTCTGCGATAGCACGACACGAATCACACACGCCACAAGGCTCAATCGTCGAAGATAACGGATCCCGGCCCGTGCAATTCAAGGCTTTCGCAATAAGGCGCGCCGTCGTTGTTTTCCCAATCCCACGCACCCCCGTCAGCATCCATGCCTGAGGCAAACGCCCCGAATGAATGGCATTGGTCAGCGTCCGCACCATCGCTTCTTGGCCAATCAATTCGGCAAAAGTCGATGGGCGATATTTGCGCGCCAACACACGATACGGCGTCACGGCGGCAGGTTGGTCGGTGGGAGTTTCGCCAAAAAGGTTGGGCACGTAATGTCCTCAAGGTTCAGGAATCAAGGATCAGAAGTCAGGAAGGGCTCTTTCGTTGAACCCTAAGTCCTGAAGCCCAAGCCCTAAAAGTGGGAGGCTGGACACTGACCCAGATCGAAACGTGTTGCGGCTGCTGCCTTTCGGCCCTGACCGGATTGGCACGAGATCCACCCAACGCCAACCTCCCACCCCTTTATATCCAGAAATTGCGCGATTGGGGAAAAAATATGCAGGTGATTTCCCCATTTTATTAACCATAACCAACGCCAACCCATGCAAAAGTGAAATATCTTTATTAAAAGATGATTTTTCTGTTGACAGGGTCAATAGGTTATGCTATTGACACTCCTACGGCGTACTGCGTCTTGAATGAGCGGGCACATTCAAGGCAAAATTAAAGGGCAGAAAAGATGAACACAACCGACCTCGGGCAAGGTCGGTTTTTTTATGGGGTGCAAGATAAAGCGGTTTTGAGATAGGTCGGCACAAGGGAGGGGGCAACCTTATCGCGATCTGCTCTATCCTATTTTATCGAGCAGATTCACGCGAACGTTTGGCGCAAAGGGAAGCCAACCTTATCGCGATCTGCTCTAACAAACGGCTAGGGGACGGTTTTGAGGCACAGTTTTGACGTTATGCAAGGGGTCTCTTTACGTCCCTCTTCTGGCATGGACGATGCGCTCAATACCACCAAGATCTCTTGTCGTTGTTACTGACAAAAACCCAGCAGCACATAAATATTGGGCGACTTTTGGGGCTTGGTGAATGCCAACTTCAAAAAAGATAAACCCTTCTGGGTTTAAAATGTTTGCTAATTTTGGAATTATGCTGCGATAGGGATCAAGCCCATCCTTCCCGCCGTCAAGTGCGCGTATAGGGTCAAACAGTTTGACCTCTTTTTGGAGACATTTAATATCTGCTGAGGGAATATAGGGGGGATTGCTGATAATCAAATCAAAGGATTGTGTCGTGCCTTCTGCCCAATTTCCGCTTCTAAAAGTTGCGCGATCAGAAAAGCCAAGACGATCTGCGTTTGCTGTTGCTTGGGCAACGGCTTGCGGTGATAAATCGATGCCGACACCTGTTGCTAGGGGCCATTCTGAGAGAAAGGCCAGAAGAAGACACCCCGTTCCGGTCCCAAGATCGAGAATAGAAAACGTATCTTCTGGCTTTGATACCGCATTTAACGCTGCCTGAATGAGAGTCTCGCTGTCCGGGCGTGGTTCCAATGTGGCTTCGTTCATTGCGAAGGAGAGGCCCCAAAATTCGCGTTCCCCTAAAATGCGCGCAACGGGCTCACGTTGTGCGCGGCGGTTTATCAGCGTCTCTATTTGACCGAACTCCATTTCAGTCAGATCTCGCTCTGGATTGGCGATAAGGCCGACACGATCACAATTCAAAACATGAGAGGCCAGTAAACGTGTATCCAAAGAAGGATTATCTACGCCGACGTGAGCCAGCTGTCGTTGAAACTTTTGAAGGGCTTGGTCTAAGCGCATGACGGTTATGTTTCGGCAAGTGCGGCGAGTTTCTCGGCTTCATCTTGTTGGATCAGCGGGTCGATAATCTCGTCCAGTGCTGTGGCGTTGACAACTTCGTCAATTTTATAGAGCGTCAGATTGATACGATGATCTGAAACGCGCCCTTGTGGAAAGTTATAGGTTCGAATGCGCTCTGAACGGTCACCAGAACCAACCTGCTCTTTGCGATTGGCTGCATAGACACTGTCGCGTTCGCTGCGGTTCTTTTCATAAAGGCGTGCGCGCAAAACAACCATGGCTTTGGCTCTGTTTTTGATTTGCGAGCGTTCATCTTGCATGGCAACAACAATGCCAGAAGGCAAGTGCGTGATGCGCACGGCACTTTCTGTTTTATTAACGTGCTGCCCGCCCGCACCTGATGAACGATAAACATCGATGCGCAAATCTTTTTCATCGATATGCACGTCAACCTCTTCCATTTCGGGAAGAACGGCAACGGTTGCCGCTGACGTATGAACGCGACCAGAGGCCTCAGTTTGGGGCACACGTTGTACGCGGTGAACGCCAGATTCGAATTTCAAACGAGCAAAAACACCGCGACCTTGAATCGAAGCGGTTCCTTCTTTGACACCGCCAAGGTCATTTTCGGATAAGTCCATCACTTCGAATTTCCAGCCATGAAGGGCCGCGTATTTGCGATACATTTCAAAGAGAAGGGCAGCAAAGAGAGCGGCTTCATCGCCCCCCGTTCCGGCGCGAACTTCTAAAATGGCGTTGCGCTCGTCGGCAATGTCTTTGGGGAGCAACATCCGTTGGACCTGCTTTTCCAAAAGAGGAATCGTGTCGTGTAAACGATTGAGTTCAGCTTGGGCTTCAGTCCTCATTTCCGGATCGTTAAGCATGCTTTCGGCATCGGCGCGCTCATGTTCGGACTTGCGAAGGGCCAGAACGGCATCGGCAACGGGTGCGATCTCACCATATTCTTTGGACAATTTAGTGAACTGTTCGGCCCCTAGATTTGGGACGCTCAGTAATTCGCGTAATTCGTCGCAACGTGCGAGGACACGATCATAGGTTTGGATCAAAGACATAATATGTTAAGTGCCTTTCCCACCTCTGAAAATCAAGGAAAAACGATAAAATATTGGCATTTCACTTGCGGTTAAAGGCTTTGACAATTCTGCGATGGATCGGAAGCTCGACCCATTCCGCGAAAACAAGGGCTATGGCTATGGTTATCAATATAGACAAAACATGCCAACCGATAATAACGGGTCGGCTCGCATTGACAAAGAAACCTGCAAGTTGCCCCAGAGCCGAAAGCGTAAACCAATGGGAGAGGTAGAGCGTATAGGAGGCATCGCCGATACGCGCAAACAGACGACCCGCTTGGAAATCTGTCAAAGAACGACGAGCATTAAGGCCTTGTAACCCGCTGATAAGAAGAAAACTAATAAACCCTGCCCCCATGACGTTAATCAGGTGAAAGGCGTCCGTATCGATAAACTGATCGAGCGCATAGCTTACACCAAAATAGAGAATAACAGCCCCAGCAAGTTGGAGCGAGGGGGCAACCTGCATGCTGCGTTTATAAAAAACAAAAGCAAGGGAGCCCATGAAAAACTCAACGTAATAATCGCTCAAGATATAACCGTTTAGGATTTGTATATCTGTGAAGCGAAAAACGATGCCAAGAGCAGCGGCCAAGCCAAGAAAAATGGGCAATCTTCGGCCTTGGCCGAACAGAAGCACAAGCGTGACAAAATAATAGAAAAAGAATTCATGAATCAACGTCCATCCAATGGCAAGAACCGGGCCTTCTTTTTGTGGCCAAAGAATAAACGATAAAAGGGAATCTGGTACGTCATGTGTAAGAAGCCCGTTTAAGCGCCAGATATGAAAGGGCGCACCAACAATATAAAGGGTGAGGAGGAGAATAGTAAAAAACCAATAGGGCGGAATAATGCGTGCGATACGATTTCTTAGAAACAACCATCCATCATAACGTGAGGCTGTTTTCGCGGCGAGCAACGTCATAATAAAGCCACTGATGCAAAAGAAGAGGTCAACACCGATGCAAAGGTGATTAACCCAGAAGGGATAGAGTTGTGCTCGGATTGTTTCGTCAGCGTCGCGCCAATAGTCGCCCTTGAATAGTTCGAGCGCAAGATCGGAATGCCAAATAACAACCAAAAAAGCTGCGAGGCCTCGAAGGATTTGAAGCGAAGAAAGCGTGTGGGAAGTCTGCGGATTGGCCATGACTTCGTTCACACGCCTATTTTGTTTTTTCAGACTCAATTTCAGCGGCGCGTTTTTCAACGAGTTCGACAAGATGTTCAACAACATCACCATCTTTTAATCGATGGTCGGCAACGCCTTTGATATAGATTTGATGGGTATTGTTGCCCCCGCCCGTGATGCCAATATCAGTATGCATGGCTTCACCAGGTCCGTTCACGACGCAGCCAATAACAGAAACTGTTATCGGTGTTGTGATGTGAGCCAAGCGTTCTTCCAAGATTTGCACCGTCTTGATAACGTCATAACGTTTGCGCGCGCAGGTAGGGCACGACACAATGGTCACGCCACGAGATCTCAGCCCAAGTGACTTTAAAATTTCATAGCCAACGCGTACTTCTTCTTCAACCTCAGCAGAGAGAGAAACGCGGATCGTGTCACCGATGCCTTGGCCGAGTAAGAGGCCCATGCCGACGGCACTTTTCACGGTTCCCGTGCGCAGACCACCCGCTTCTGTGATCCCGATGTGAAGAGGATAATCGCAAGCGGCCGCAAGCTGGCGATAAGCTTCAACAGACAAAAAAACATCGGAAGCTTTAACGCTGATCTTGAAATTGAAAAAGTCATGGTCTTCAAGGATTTTTGCGTGAGCTAGAGCGCTCTCTACCATGGCCTCAGGGCAAGGTTCGCCATATTTTTCAAGGATCTCTGTTTCCAACGATCCGGCATTGACTCCAATGCGTATGGAACAATTGTGATCTTTGGCAGCCTTCACAATTTCAGCGACGCGGTCTGCAGAACCGATATTACCAGGATTAATGCGCAAGCAAGCTGCGCCTGCCTCGGCGGCTTCAATACCTCGCTTGTAATGAAAATGAATATCGGCAACGATAGGAACGGAAACGGCCTTGATAATGTCTTTCAACGCTGCCGTCGATTCTTCGTCAGGGCAAGAACACCGCGCAATATCGACACCGACGGTTTCCATACGACGGATTTGTTCGATGGTGCCTTGAACGTCGGCAGTCAAAGTATTGGTCATAGATTGGACGGTGATTGGCGCGTCTCCACCAACAGGCACGTTGCCAACCATAATCTGGCGGCATTTACGGCGGTTAATCATCTTCCAGGGGCGGACGGCCTTTATGTCATTTGTGTTCGTCATCATTGATGTCCTGTAATATGTCTAAAAGCTTACGAATACCAGCGAGCCTATGAACGGACTCACTGATGGCGTTGTTTTTACTCATTCGCTCTGCGCCTCGCACTCCTCTTGCCGGACGGCACCCCTTGCTTTTTAAGGAGAGGACTGTCCGGCGAGAGGCTCTCTCCTCGCAACCGCTCATGACCCAGCGCGTCAGTTCATCGGGCGGTTGGTATAATTCGAACTTGTGTCGTCTGTTGAGGTTTGCAGATCCTCTGTCTTGTGGGCCAGCATCTTTTCGCCGTCAAGGGACATGGCCCGAATGACAGGATTTGAGCCTTTCAGCTTGGGAAGTCTTTTGCCATCATAAGCAAAAGCCAAACCGTTTGCATTGCCTGTTGTAAGCTTCAATCCCTTGTTGGAAGGAACATTATAGGTTTCGCCGGGTTTGAGTGTGCGATCAAAAATTGTGTTCCCCTTATTATCCGTAACGAGAACCCAACTTTCTCTTTCGGCTTTAATAACAAGGCGCGCTTTTCCTGCGTCCCCGAACGACGACGCTCCGGCTTCTTTGGAAGTAGTCGCGCTGTTTTGCGTTTGATCTGAATCCTGTGCTTGTGCTGCAACTTTGACTGAAGGATCTGCTGGCAGGGCGGTCTTTTTCTCCTGCTGGTCTTTGGCCGGCTTCACAGATTCAGGCTCTTTGTTCTTGGGCGAAACCTCTGGCGTTTTTCCTGATGCTGGTGTGGCCGCTGTGGGTTCCATCGTTGCTGCGGATTCTGCCGTGGCAGGAACGGCAGCCTCAGGAACGCTCAAGGCAATGCCGTCGCTTGTGGCCGTTTGTGTTGTCAGTTGGGATGGCGGTTGTATTGTTGCTGTTTCCGCTGCAGGAGATTGGGCCCGTATTTCTGGGAGCGTGACCGTTTTTTCCAAGGCGCTATGGTCTGGGGAAGAAAGGCCATACCAAATGCCATAAATGATAAGGGCCGCGATGGCTGCCGCAATAATCATGGCAATGGTTGGGGCGCGTCCTTCTGACATGGGCTGAGGCATCGACAGTTGAGGTTTACGTCGGCGCCCCGTCATCTCGCGGCGATATTGGTCAATCGCACCTTTGCCGTCAAGGCCAAGGTAAGAGGCATAGGTACGCAAGAACCCGATCACATAAGCGTCGGCAGGAAGATCTTCATAACGGCTGTTTTCCAAAGCAAAGAGATAGTTCGGACGAATCCGCAAATATTCAGAAATATACTCCAGTTCTTCCTCGCGGTGTTCACGCACGCGCCGAAGGATGTCGCCGATCCGGTCGGTTTCAAAGGCAGGCTGCCGAGCAATAGGCTTTGGTTCTGGCGATGGATTGTGTTCCGTTGGCACGACGACATCATAGGCTTGGTCTGCCTGTTCAGCAGCAGCTGGAGCTTGAGGTGGAGTTTTTGATGTTGGTCTGCGTTTCGAGGACATAGATACTCGGTTCAAAAAAGTGTTACATACGGGGGCAGCAGGTAAGGCACATTAGGCAAATTTTTGCCTCGTGCCAACCTGTTTGGCAAAAATGGTTAAGTGGCATAATCCCGCGTCATTTTGGCAGAAAAAAGACCAAAAATAACAAATCCGAACCAAAGCAAGGTTTGCAGGACTGTTTGAGGCAGGACAACAAGGAAAACAAGGGCAACAGGAACCTTTGCGGCGCAAGAAAGACGCATAGCGGCTTGAAAGGGGAGCTTGATTTTGAACAAGGGTGAGATAATCACAAGAAGAATGCCGCCAAGGGCCGCCGTAAGAAGATGGCCCATCAACGTGACACAGAAAATAAAGAACAGCGTCATGGGCAAGAAGCCAGCGGCGAGGGCTTCACTGATTTTTTGCCATTGTTCGTGCGTAATTTTGTTATCAGCCATGTCTTTTACTTTTCTGACTTCAATTTTGTTATCAACGGGAGAAAAAATACTGATGGCATCGGCATTCACAAGAACAACAAGCTTTTCGGCAGCCATTCTTTTGACCGTGGCCGCTTCATCTGTCATTTCATTTTTGGTGTCGATAACAATGCGAATCGGGCCTTCGTCAAGACCTTCCAGCATCGAAATAGTTATGGGTTGATCATTTTCGCTTGAAAGGCGCCCCTCCTTAATTTCCATGGAGGGTAGGCTGGCAAAGATAGCTTCACGTTCTTGCATCAAAAGGCGATAAGGCTTTGCGGCGATGGCCATCAAGTGTCCTGTATTGACGAGGCTAATAATGAGAAGGAAGCCCAGTCCAATCCCTTTCCATGAAAAAACGAGCTCACTGTAAAAACGTGAATCATAAAAAGTTTTGTGTAGGTTTTTGATCGTTTGAATCATTGCAGAATCCAAGTTGAATGGGATAATGGACGTGGGGCGGAGCCTAACATTAAACGATGCCAGAAACCAACTCTTCGCTCAGTGTTCCGGTAAAGCTTAGCGTTGCCGTGCCGGACAGAATGATATGCTCGTCGGATTTGCGCCATTCGATCATAAGATCACCGCCATCCATATGAATGGTTGCTTTGCGTTGGCTAAGTCCGCGCCGCACAGCCGCAACGAGCGTCGCAAGCGCCGCAGAGCCACAGGCTTGCGTAATCCCGGTGCCGCGCTCCCATACACACATACGGATATGGGTTGGATCGAGGATCTGAGCAAACTCGATGTTGCAACGATTTGGGAAAATGGAGTCATGTTCAAGTTGGGGGCCAAGTTCTTTCAAGGGAATGTCCATCGCGTCGGGGACGAAAAAGACGGCGTGGGGATTGCCAACATTGACACAACAGGCTTCTGGCACATCAAGGCCAATAAAAGGAAGACACAGCGTGTTTTGTTCACGCTCCAACGGGATATCCTGCCACTCCAGTTTAGGCGGACCAAACTCGACGGCGATGATGTCATCCGATTCTTGCCAGACATTTAAAAGCTCAGTCACGGTTTGAATAACGGCTTGTTGTTTGCCCGTTTCTTTGAACAAAAGCTTTGCTACGCAGCGCGTCGCGTTGCCACAGGCCCCAGCTGGAGATCCATCGCAATTATAGATATGCATATAAAGGTCAGCAGTGGGGTTCTTTGGTTTATCCAAAACAATAAGTTGATCATATCCAACGCCACGATGCCGATCAGCCACGCGCAGGCAAAATTCTTGAGAGGGAAGAAAACCATTGTCGCGTCCATCGATAATCACAAAATCGTTACCGAGGCCATGCATCTTGATAAAATCAACGGACATAAGAACGCCATCACATATATAAGGAGAAGATAAAGTGAGTGGAAGGCCCCGCCTTGGACGATGCCATTAATTCCTCCGTGGCCTGCTATGAGCAGGTGGGCACCATGTGACCAAAACCACGGTTCTGGTCAGGGACGGTTCCCTGGAGTTTTTCAATTAGGGCCCCGGGGATATTGTAGCTGTCGATCCACGCAGTTGCCTTCCGAAGACCATTATACCGATTTTTACAGAGAAGGGTAGGTTGTTTCTCTTTGCTATCATAACAATCCTTGCGATTTTCTGCGTTTCTCTTCAAAATCAGCGGCATGACATATACCGAAGCTCATTTTGAGGATCTTGTTTGGCAGGTTGAGGCCGGCGCTGACGAGGCGATTGAGGAAACAGCCGGATTCCTGCATTGGAGGGCGGCTCAACCGCATGGGCTTGCGCTGTCTCCTGAACCGTCCTTGCGAGGAGGACGGCAGAAGCCCCCTGCTCCCTTCTCCCCAGGCCTGCGGTCTGCAGCCCCGCCTTCTATTCAAGAGCTAAGGCAAAAGAAGGCGGAAAGGCCCATGCCGCCGCTGCCCCCCCTCAGCCCGACATCAGCAGCCCCGCCCGTTTTGATAACGGCGACATCCTTGGCGGAGTTAAGGGCTGCGCTAGAATCCTTCGAGGGGTGCGAGTTGAAACAAACGGCGATGAGCCTTGTCTTTGCCGATGGCAACCCTGAAGCTGACATCATGATTATTGGTGATGTGCCCGCTGAAGAAGAAGACCGCCAAGGCTGCCCCTTTGCTGGGGCCAGCGGCCAATTGCTTGATAAAATGCTCGCCGCGATAGGCCTTGATCGAACCAACGTTTACCTGACAAATCTCGTGTTTTGGCGCCCCCCTGGCAACCGCACGCCATCAGAAGTTGAAGTTGCGGCTTGTTTGCCATTTACCGAGCAACACATTCGATTGAAGGCCCCCAAGGTGATTATTCTCTTCGGAGCCTTAACCGTAAAAACCCTCTTACGCACGAAGGATCCTTTCTCAAAACTGCGCGGTCGGTGGGGTGAATATGTCCCAGCAATGGGGGATTCGCCCTCTTTGGCTATCAAATGTTTGCCCATGTACCACCCGACTTATCTCATGCGGCAACCAAGCGCCAAGAGGCAGGCGTGGGCTGATTTGCTGAATCTTAAGAAAGAGTTAACCATCCTATCCCCCTGATTTTCCAGTAATAAAAACATCAACTTTTGAAAATAACAAATTAAGCTTGCCAGAGGCCAAATATGCGGCTAGTAGGTCGCCTAGATGCCAATGCAAAAAACATTTGGTCGAGGCCTCGCCACCAGTGCACAACTAGCTCTGGTTGCTTTTTTGAGTATAGGCTTCACCACAACTACTCATGACAGTGTTGCCAATACTTTATCTTCAACGAAGATGAGAGTGCCTGTTGTTGCTCCATCCAAAGATGATCTTGCCGCCGCCCAACAAACAGATCGTTTAGACAAGGCTATGGGGGCGTTAAGCCTCAAAGATGCCGCGTTGTACCGTATGCTGTTTGCCGCTCAGGAAAAGCAAGAGTGGCTTCGGGCAGAAAAAATCCAAACGCAAATCTCCGACAAACGCTTAATGGGCCATGTGCTCGCGGATCGTTATGAACGGCGCGACGCTGTGGCTTCAGAGCTTGTTGAGTGGCTGAAACAATACCCGACTTTGCCTGAAGCTGGCGACATGTATATCAAAGCCGTCAAGGCCGGGGCCAAACAGGCCCCCTTACCACAAGCGCCTGAGGCTTGGGGTGTTGGCGAAGAAGCCGACGTTGCAGCAAACTTCACCCCTGAACTGATGGTGGACAGCACGGCCCCGAACTCAGAGAACAATGCCTTTGCCAAGTCCATTCGAAAAGCTTTGCGCAAGGGCGATCCTTGGGGCGCACGTAATTTATTGATCAAGGCGCAGTCCAACAAGAAACTGACGGGCACATTTGCTTATGACGTCGAGGCGGTCATTGCCGCAGCCTTCTTTAGTGTTGGCGAAAGAGATCAGGCTATGTCTTTAGCTTCTGCCGCAGGTGGAGCCAATCAACCCCTCGGCCTTTGGATAAAGGGGTTGATCTCTTGGGAGAAAACCGATCTTCAGGTGGCGCGGGCGAGTTTTACACGCTTAGCCAAACATCCTGCTCTTTCAAATACAAATTGTGCCGCCGCACATTTTTGGGCCTATCGGGCTGAAAAAAAACTTGGGAACCGCAACGAAGCCAAGCAACATCTTCAAGAAGCCGTGGCCGCTGCACCACACAGCTTTTATGGCATGCTGTCGTCCCAAATGATGGGGAAAAACCCGGTTGTCCGTTTTGCAGACACAAATCGTCAGCCCGTTTGGAATTCGGATTATCGTTTTATTCTCTCGGACCATCATGCCGGATGGCGCGCCTTGGCCCTTATTCAAGTTGGTCAGCCTGCAAAGGCTGAGGCCGAACTTCGTCGTTTGAGCCCACAAGGGGATTTGGACAAACAACAAGCCATGTTGGCTTTGGCCGATTATGTGCCCATGCCTGCTTTGGCACTTAAGTTGGCACACCTCTCTAAGGAAGGCGAAGCAGGTTCGGCACTTTATCCCTTGTTGCCATGGCAACCTAAAGAAGGTTTTCAGGTTGATCGTGCGCTGTTATTTGCCCTTGCCCGCCAAGAATCGTTGTTCGAGACGGATGCCGTCAGTGCGCGTGGGGCACAAGGTCTCATGCAGCTTATGCCAAAAACAGCTCAAGGTTTGGCCCGAGGGCAAGACCGTACGGCTAAGCTTCAGCCGTTGGATACGGAAAAGCTTTTTGATCCAGCCTATAACATGGCGCTTGGTCAAAAATACGTAAAATACTTGGCCTCCTTGCCCCGTATTGGAAATAACCTGGTCTTATTGCTCGCGGCCTATAATGGTGGTCCGGGCAAAACAATGAATTGGGCTGAAAGCCGTCAGAACACAGACCCCCTTCTGTTTCTTGAAAGCATCCCTTTTCGGGAAACACGTAACTATGTAGCCCGCGTTTTGCCCCACTACTGGGCTTACCGTGCGCGTCTTGGTAAGCCTGTTTTGACCTTGCGCCAATTGGCTGAAGGCAAGTGGCCTTCTGTTAATGTTGTTGAACGTCCTGCACGTCGCATTGTTCAAGCCGCTCGATAGAATCGTTTTCGTTTCTGTTGACATACATTCATAGTTGATCCAGAACAAAATAATTCCATACCTGTCCCCCTTTTGAAGGCCGGCAGCATAGATCCGGTCAAGGTTGTTCGCATGGCATTATACCAGCGGGCCTATGAACGGACTCGCTGGGCACGTGATTCTCATACCAACCGCCCGATGAAAAGTCTCATAGAGACAGGGATGCCGTTTGTCTTTCCGGCGAAACTTTCTTGCGGCGCTTTTATGCGACGAAAGAAAGTCTTCAGCCGGAATCCCGTTTGGTTTATGTCAAGAAAACAAACAAAAACGGGATTGTAAAAACACGCTTTTTGCGTGTTTTTATCCTTCGGACTTCGGGCCTTTGGCCCTACGCGCAAAACGTATACGTTTTGTCCGGATCATCGCCTATCTGCCGCCAAGCGGCATCTAAGCTCGTCCGGAATGACAAGCTGAGAGTGCGCTCTCTTATGTGTCACTTCATTGGGCGGTTGGTATAACAGTCTGCTGAATAACGCATGGAGCAACGAGCTATTTCAAAAAAGCCGACAATCCCGGCCCCCGAGCCGGGATGACGTAGATCGTTCATCGTTAATCTTGTTTTTTGAGTTTTTCAGCAAACTGTTAAAGAACGGTAGGCACCACGCGCGCAAAATTCTTTGGCTGTTTTCACGTCAAATATGGACAAACAAAACCCCCTTCCAGTTGTCTGAAAGGGGGTTTGTATTCCATGAAATGTTTGAAGATTTGTCTTCTGTCTTGAAGACCTGGCAGTGACCTACTCTCCCGGGCCTTAAGGCATAGTACCATTGGCGCAGAGGGTTTTCACGTCCGAGTTCGGGATGGGATCGGGTGCAGGCCCCTCGCAATAACCACCAGGTAAAACAAGCTGCAGAAAACGGATCATTTTTTTGCTGCATGCATGGAGAAATCCATACG
>JAQUYN010000024.1 GCA_028691835.1 Alphaproteobacteria bacterium
TTCGTCCTCCTATTACGGATGGATCGACGATCTCTATGTTTGCGATGGCGCGGGGACGACAAACAACGACTTCCTCGGTGACTGCCGCGTGGACACGCTTTATCCGAACGGGGTCGGCAACAGCTCCCAGTTCACGCCAACAGGCAGCGCGACCAACTGGGAAAACGTGGACGAAATCCCGCCGGATGAAGACACGAGCTATAACGCCAGCGGCACAGCGGGAGCCATTGACAGCTTTGCCTTCACGGACGCGACGATCTTGAACGCCTCGGTCTTCGGCGTGCAGGCGAACATTCTAGCGCGGAAAGACGATGCGGGAACGCGCACATTACGCGCCGTCGCGCGGGTCAACGGTGCGAACTACGAAGGTAGCGACCAGTCTCTCGGAGACACCTACCTCAACCAACAGCAAATCTGGGCGCAAAATCCGGCCACGTCCGCAAGTTGGACGGAAGCCGACATTAACGCCGCAGAGTTCGGTTACAAGGTGCAAGCCTAATGTTGCGCGTAACGCAAAACGCCATTGAGGTCGTTCGTAACCCGACGACAGCCGATCTGCGCGTCACGGCTTATGCGGCGGAGGTTCTGCGCCGCCCAGCCGCGCCCCGTGTTTGCGCAAGCCAGCTCGCTGTCGAAATCCTGCGCGCCAACGCAGCCACCCCTTCCGGCAATAGCCAACAACCCCTCATCATCATCGTCGCGGGATAAGCCCATGACAAAAACCCAAGCGCAACCCGTTTTCGAAGAACGGGAACAGGAGAACACGCCCATGAGTCCGAACGAACAGATCGAGTATTTCCGCAGCATTGGACGCCTCGAAGCGCAAGTTGCCAGCCTTATCGCTGCCGTGTCCGAACTCAAAACCAAGGTGGATGGAATCGATACGCGCCTAGATCAACTCGACCGCTTGGCGAACAGGTGGAAAGGCGGGTTTGCCGTGATCCTGACGTTGGGAGCCATCGGCGGTTTTGTCCTCGACAACCTTATTCGCTGGTGGACGAGCAAAGGCTCTTGAAAGCGTTTCCAAATCGTGTAGATAGCGCCTCTTTATTCGCACGAAATGCCGATTATCCTGTTGATAATAAAGGCATAAAGAGCGTTAATGTTCATGTGGTTAGGCGATAAAGTCGCCTGAAAAAGGAGGGCAAAATGTACAGCAAATTGGGAAGAAAACAGTTTTGGAAACCGAGCGTGGACGACATCCAGAACGAAGGTTGCGATGAGGACGAACTCGAACTGCTTTGCGATTATTTTGAGCATTGCATGCGCGAGATGGCCTGCACGAAATGCCGCAAAGGCTTTTACGACCTGAGCGATTTTGAGACCGCTGTCGAGCGCGAACTCGGCAATTTCAAACTGACGATGGAAAAATATCCTCACGCGGGCGTCGAACAATGGATCGGCATTTTCGAAGCCGAAGGCAAGAAGCTACGGCTTTTTGGAATGCTCGATCCGGAAGCATGATGTGATGTCAGAGTGTTTTCAACATCGGGTAAACGATAGCGCCGAACATGCCCGTTTTGGGTTCTTGCTCGGCATAGCCCATCGCCAGATAAAAACGTCGCGCCGTGCCTGTGCTGTTGAGCGTGCAAGTTTTCGCGCCGCGTTCTTTTGCCCGCGCCTCAAGCGCCATGACCATTTTCTTGCTTATGCCGCGCATGCGCGCGGAAGGCAGAACATAGTTCAACGTGATCTCGCCCGCATCCATGATGGCGCCCACGGCGAGAACCTCATCTCCTTCGGTTGCCACCAGCATTTGGCTTGAAGAATCCTCGATCCAACTTTTCAGCGTCTCCGGCGTTTTGTTGCCGAGCCACGCGCCAAGAATAGCGGGGTCGTTCTTGTGATCCCCGATACATAGGTTTGTGACGGATTGGCGCAGAACCTCGCAAATCGCGGTGGCGTCTTCCAGTTTGGCGTCTCTGATTTCCATGAGGCCAAACATACGGGAAACCGCCTGTTTTGTACACATTTTGCCGCCTTCGGGCGGCTTTTTCTTTGTCTAACAGAAAGGAAGCACATGACTGATAAAACGTCGCCGCGAGGCATTCGCAACAACAACCCCGGCAATTTGCGTCGGACGGATACTGCATGGCAGGGGCTAGCCGACCAGCAGGCGGATCCCGATTTCTTCATGTTTAAAAGCCCGATTTACGGGATCCGCGCACTGGCGCGGGTCTTGATCGCCTATCAGGTCAAACACGGCTTGCGTACGATCCAGCAGATCATCGAACGCTGGGCACCCCCGAACGAAAACGACACAGCGGCCTATGTGAAGGCTGTCTCGGCGGACACAGCGCTTCCCGCAGATCAATCGCTCGACATGCACGCCTACGCCGACCTAAAGCCTCTTGTCGAAGCCATTATCAAGCACGAAAACGGCCAGCAGCCTTACACGGGCGCACAGATCGACAAAGCCTTGGTTCTGGCGGGTGTGGAGCCTCCAGCCAAGAACCTGCAACACACGCGCACCGTAAAGGGTGGAAAGGCCGCCACGGCGGCAACCGTGGGCCTTGGGGTGCTACAGGCCGTACAGGACGGCCTCGCGCCTGCGCGGGACACGCTCCAAACGCTCGTGCCGTATCTCGATGTGGCCAAATGGCTGCTTCTGGCCATCACCCTGATCGGCCTTGGCGTGATGATCTGGGCACGGATCGATGACCATCGGAAAGGGCTGCGCTGATGTGGACAATCCTGACGAGCTGGTTTTCCAGCAACCTTATCAAAATCATCGGCTGGGGCGCGGTTGCCGTGTCTGTGGCCGCTGTTCTGCTCGGCGCAAAGCAATCAGGTCGCACTGCCGAACGTTATGACCAACTCAAGAAAATCGTGGAGATCAAAGATGCCCAACTTCGCGCAACGCTGGACGCTCCTCGCACTCGCGCTGACCTTGTTAAACGCCTGCGAGACGGCACGTTCTAACCCCGCCTGCGTTTGCCCACCGATCAAGGAGTACAGTCGGGAGTTTCAACGCAAACTTTCTGACGAGATTAATGCGTCTCTTGCAGATGCAGCGTGGCCATTGGTAGTTCAGGACTATGCCAGTTTGAGAGGCCAAATAAAATTGTGCAAATAGTGTAACACAAACCCTACACTGCAACCGCGCCATTTCCGAATAAAGTCTCAAGCTTATTCTTATCCCCTGAACCGACATGCGCGACAATCAGTTTGTCGATAGCTCTTGAACAACAAACATAAAAGAGGTTTCGAGTGCGCTGAAGTCGCTCCTCGCTCTTGTCCCTGCCGACAAGAAGATTTCCGAAAGAATATTGATTCCATTTAGCTCCCGCATCGTCGAGAACGACCAATACGTTCTTAAATTGATCGCCCTTAACACCGTGCTTTGTTGAATATGGCAAATTGTTTTCGAGAACTGCGCGATAATTGCTAACTTCTTGATAGGGAATACTCAGCAATTCAGAGATAAATGCTTGTTGTTTGGCCTCAGACGATCCATCTTCAGCAGCTACTATTTTGCCAGAAATCGTCTCTTCTAATTCGTCTGGCAACGGCATCAATTCGGACTCCCGAATGAGCTTAAGCACAACGTTTATCGTAGCGCCAGAACTTGCAAGCGCGTCGAGTTCATCAAGCGTCTCTTTAACTCGCCTCTTTTCATCCATAGCCGCAATAGATTTTTTACGGACACCAATTAGCGAGATTGTTAGTCCAACTCTTCCGTTCCGCCATGCTTCGAGCACCCGATCTATACGCTGGGTCAGAAAAGATGCGATAGGGTCTTCTCCAGCCTGAAAGCTATCTTTAGCGAAGTCACCACGATTGCTATACGCCTCCCACAATTTTTGATAGCCGGCCTTGCGGGCTATAAGCCTATGGGTCAGAAATAAAATCTTTAGTTCTCCTTCTATTTTTAATCCAAAATTATCCTCGGCCTTCTTTAAGGCTGCCATTGTTATATCGTCGTCTGGATTAATGCCTCCTAAGCCCACATAAACAGCGGCACCTTCGGCGTTATTGCCTGCAGGTATCTGTTTGATATCAGTTCTAATATTATTAAGTAGGTCGATTACAGCTTTTGAACAGCGATAGTTTTCTTCTTTTTGTATTGTCACAAGCCCCGCTTGGTGTGCATCTGGCATCTCTCCGATGCCATTGGAATAAATGCTCTGCAACTTGTCACCGAAAAATCCTATTACAGGGCGTGTGTCTGTGTTCTTTAGGTGGTCAAGCAGAATTGAGATAACCTTTGGATCTGTGTCTTGGTATTCGTCAACAAATACAAATGGAAACTTTGCCGCAACAATCTTAGAAAGCATCGGGTAAGATCGGAACATGACCTGTGCGATGCCAAGCAGATCGTCGTGAAATATTCGACCTTCGAGGAAATTTGCTCCTCGATCAGAATAGATTATGGAGGGAACGGAAAGTAGGGCTTCTTTGATGATTGCCGCGTCCTGTTTGCGTCGGCTATTTGCAGGCAGTTCCGCGTTAAAAGTTAGAAGCGCACACATCAACTCCTTCTGAAAGCTTTTTATAATCCCCCAAAGAAAGTCATGAATGGTCGAGACCTCAAATAGTGGGTCGTGGTCGGTTCGTTCAATGATCTCGTTTTTGGCAACGTTAGTGAAAGTAATGCATGCAACACGCTGACCATTTTTGATCAGCATATTTCGGCTTGGGCCACGAATGAAGTCCAGCGCACGAATGAGTGATGACGTTTTTCCCGAACCCGCACCAGCGTCTATCAAAAAACTTTTTCGCTCTGAAAGGCAGGCTAGTATCTTTTTGTCAGCTTCGGTCATTAGACTAGCCTCTGCTTGGCTAGCCAGACAAGTCCATCTTGAATGTATAGTGGCGTGTTCCAACCAGGCTCGGCGATGAGATCAAGAGCGAAATCTACCTTGCCAAGTTTGCCGCTCAGTCCATAAGCACTCTGCAGCAATCCTGCATCTACTGCCTTTTTTACGACATTGCCTGTCGCATTGAGCTTGCCATGGTTGGTCGTCAGCCAAGGAATGTTGGCATATACGAAGGCCTCTTCAAACGAGCGCCCGCAGTTGCCATTCTCAGCAACTTGGTATGCGACGCGTATGTTGCCTTGAGTCTTGTCATCATCATTGCAAGCCATGAGTTCTTTAACCGTTTTCTTATTGGGCAACCATTCCCTCAGGCAAGCATTGCTCGTCCCTTGCCCATTGATAACAGGACATTTTTCGGAATTTGCGTCTACAGCATCAAGGTCAGTAATAATTAGCGTTGGAATACCGAGAAAATCGATGATCGGTTTGAATTTATGGGCGTATGAACCGCCAATCTCAGAAATGCTGATGTATTGACTAGAAATATCAGCACACTCGTTTATCTTAGAACAACCCTCAATCATAAGGGGAAGCAACAACCGTTCCACTTGCCCCTCAACAAAGATAGCTTTATCCGCAAAGAACAGATCACAATGTGTAAGACGAATATAGCGCCTAAGAAAATCGAGCACACCAGACATGGTAGTGGGCAAGGGAAGTCTCGATAGGTCTCTAACAATCACTTCACGACCAACCCTGCGGAAATATCTGACTGGTTCGAATTCCGAATACGCAATAATGTGGGAGGAATGGGTAGAAAGAATAACTTGCGCAGTCGTCCCCCCATCTCTTTCCAGGGCTTTTGAAATCTCACTGATAAAAACTGTTTGCATCTGAGGGTGCAAATGCGCTTCTGGCTCCTCGATGGCAATGATATGTACGCGGGGATGATCGTCAATGGAAGTTTCAAGCGCAGACCGAAAAGATTCAAGCTGGAGAACAATGTATATAAGGTTTTTGTAACCCAGCCCGTTGTATTTTTCTGGAAGCTCGAACTCTTCAACTTCTCCTTGTTGATTGATATGTTGGTTCGCATAAAAAATCCTAGTGTTGTCGCGATAAACTGTCTCTGCGCTCATTTCTGCTCGAACGCGGAGATCCGGCGCGGTTTGTCCCTGCGGGTAGCCAAAGTTTTTAAGCCGTGTGGTTAATCTGCCAAACGCAGAGCCATACCTCTGCGTCAAATCGGTCGCACTAGCACTCAGCGCGTCTTCAATGGCTTGATAACCAGAAACATCGTCTACTTTATAAAATCGGGTGTAGTGGTCGTGCAGGAGCCTCGAGAGTTTGGCAGACCTACTATTGTTATCGTCATCGTCAACATGCCGTTGTGCTGGAACAACATCAATCCTTAGAAGGCGCTTGATGAGTGTGCCATCATCAAGCTCTACGCTTTCCTTACCATTTTCCGAGACCTTAAAATAGCATCTGCCATAATAATTTCGAAAAGAGTCCTTCAAAAATTCGATAAGTGTCTGACTTTTGCGGGAACGAATCTCAAAATCGTCCATTAACTGTTTTGCGTTCTTGAGCGAATACTCAATACATAGACACACGCGGTTTGCTCCTGGTGTCAGATCCATTAGTAGATCTGTAGCTGCAACCAAGTCCAACGGATCGTCGCCATATGAGAAAGTTAGGTTGATCCGCATGCGAGGCGAAAATCTGCGTATGATTTCTATTCTCCTTTGCGGATCAGCCTGATGCATCAAGCGACTTTCAATCCACGCAAAATCATTATGCCTTTGTTGTGACAGGTCGTGGAGGGAGATTTTCGATACATCTGACAGCCCTTGACCAGTGCCAACAAACAGACGAAGCGCTTCCATAACTGACGTCTTGCCGCTGTTGTTGGGGCCAACTAAAACGGTCGTTGTCTTGCCGCGGGCGAGGTCAACGGAAACCCGTCGCAATAGCCGAAAATTCCTAATTGATACAGTTTCTAACCGCATGATTTACCTACTCAAACTCAGCGTTTTTGAATCGAAGAACATTGCAGTTCTCCTTTACCGCGCGCTGGATACCGTCGTCGAAACCGGAGGCGTTTTCTGCTCTGATCTCGATGGCAATTTCCACGTTTACACCTGTGCGTTGCGTAAACTGAAGAAGCACTTCGTCAACGATATCGGCGAACTGCTTTTTGGCCATGATCGGATCTAGATTCGTCGTGCCGTAGAACCTTACCTTGTTCTGTCTGGTCGGTGCTGTGTTTGCGTCATTGTCGGAACTCGTTGCATTTGTGTGGTCTGGTTCTGCAAAGCCGGTTGAACGGCCCCCATTTTCTGGCATCGAAGCGTTCTGTGCACTGAGTTGTTCTTGGATCCGCTGCGCTTGGGCAAAAGCCGACGATCTAACAGGCTCAATGAGAAGTAAGGCACCATCCAAAATAGGAGTTGTAGCCCTGCCAAAACTGAAGCCGACATAGTTGTCTCCTTCTTTGGCGTAAGCGACGCCAAAGAAATCCTGACTTCCCGTTCCTGCCGCGATCGAGTTTCTGAAGACTTGTTCGTCTTTGATGCGGGGCAAGTACAGGTAGCAGCATGTTTTTTGCCACACATCAACCGCGCAAACTTCTTTAACATCGTCTTTCCAGAACCAGTTCTTAAGAAGATTGCTCAAATGAACTGGAGCCCATTCTGAGATGAGAAGCTCGTTTTCCTTCAGTACTCGTTCAATTTCTTGGCTCAAGTTCGGAGCGCTGGCATTAAGTTGGAAGTTCTCCCACTGTAGATCGGAGATACCGCGTCCATTCCGCGCTTCTTGCATGGGGGTTAACACCCACTTGTAAGCTTCCTTGATCATGCGACGTAAGGCTTCTTGCGCCTGTTCAAGGCTCGCGCGTGCGGCATTTGCCATCAAGTTATCGATGACGATCTTGTTGTCCCTATAATCTTCGACGATTGATTGCCAAGCGAGAACGGAACGAACCTGATCCTTAAGCCTGCTGACGCAATCATAATCGGCAGCAAGAAAGATTAGGCGGTTCTGTTTCTGGCGAGGTTGATCTCCCCTTGTTTTCAGGATTTCTGTTGCGCGCTCAATAGAAATGCTTTGTCCCGTCCGGCTATATGCGGCATCAGGAGGCAAGACAACGAGCCGGAGGGCCATATCATCAGGAATATCGCTGCTCTGAGTAAAGATGTGGGTGGCGTTAAACGAGCCAGTCCCCATGCTCTTTTGCAAGCGATCCTTGATCACAGGGAAAACGTCTTCCTTATCCTGAAAGCGACGTTTCCTATCTTCCATTTCTTTGCGAAGGTTCGGACGCGTATCAAACCAGAACCGACTATCCGCGTTATTCAGGTAATGGAGGCGTTCGGTTAGCCTTTTTAGGGCGTCCTTGTACCGTGCGGGCGTTTGTCCTGGCACGACGCACCCGAGCATAACCCGCTCCATCTCCAGTCCGCGAACCATCTGGTTGGCCGTGCTTGGCGCACTGCCCAAGAAGACGGAACGCGCAGCGCGTCGGCATGCCTGTACGCTACCCAAAAGTGTGTCTTTATTTTCAATCTCCGTTGTCTCAGCGCGTTCGCCATCGATGTCCCGTTCAAGAACGGGATCCCATCCTTGCGGAAGATAATAAATGGCTTCGTTCCGCACATCGGCATCATAGAGAGGAAGGGTTCCGGGCATGATCAAAGGATCGGCGTTACCTTCCTTCCAAAGGCGATGGATAACCTTGGCCATCAGTTTCAAAACGCCGCGGGTTCGTTGGAAGTTATCCAACGTTGACCAATCCTCATAAAGGCGATCAAATACTTCCGGATGGATAGGATAAGCCTGACACAAGCGTTCGAAGTAACGGCTATCCTGTGTTTCCTGCGGAAAGTCATCGCCGTTTGACGCATAAAAGTCAGCGTAGGCACGGCAAACATTCGTAGCCGCTTGTTGGTCACTGATCTGGGTGAACAAGCGGCGGCGAACGATTTCAAAGGCTTCCTCTGTGGCCACTGGCTTCCAAATCGCTTGAACACGCGCAAAGTAGTGTTCCAAGGCTCTGAGGGCATTAATGCCGCGCTGACTGCCGGCTTCTTTATCAGCTTCAGGCAAAGAGGCGAGCAGAACCGCATTCGGAACAGCGGTTACGGCCTCGGTTAGAGCCTGAACAAACGACAGGTTAGAATCGTATGTTCCTCCTGCGACAGATTTTCCTTCCTCAAATTGGCGGATATAAGCAACCAATTCATCCATCAGGATGACACAAGGCCCAAATTGGGTAAGCAGATTGGCAAGAAGTTCCTTGCCTGGCGAAGTGCCGCTTAAGTCTGCTTCCTTGACGATTTCATAGCCAGCTTCCTTGCCGAGTTGCCATGCCAACTCGCCCCACATTGTACGCGCAGTGATGCTGCCATGTTTTTTAGGAACATTGGGAGCCAGTTTGTTTCCATCCAACACGGCAATGTTGGCCTTCGGAAGGTCGATAATCTTTGCGTGGTCTAGAATGGGGGAAAGCCCCATCAGTTGGCTGACTGGCTTATCGCCTTTTGCCATGTGATACACGGCCAGCATGGTATGGGTCTTGCCGCCACCGAAAGCGGTTTGCAGTTGAATGACAGGATCGCCGCCTTTGCCTGCGATGCGGCGAACAACGGAGTCCAGAAGAAGACGCATGCCTTCAGTAATGAACGTACGCTGAAAGAACAGGTTTGCATCCTGATATTCAGCGGCAGCGCGTCCATCATGAACACGAGACAGATCAGCGGCAAACTCAGCCTGTTGGAACGTGCCCTTAAGCACGTCTTCGTGAGGAACAGCAATTTCACGCCAGGGCTTCATCATGATAGAACCTCCAACTAAATGAACATTTCGGTTTGTGAGTTGACATGGCCAGCTTCATGCGAGGCACCATCGATGCCTGTCCACGCAACGACAAGTTCGTTATAGGCGCGGGCTTCTTCCGCCCAGCCTTTACGTTCGCACAGCGTGTGCAGACGATATGCGAGCGCGCGGATAGGTTCGGCGCGATCCGGCATGCGGGCCAGCAATCCGCCGGCAGCAGATTGGCCATCTTGATTCAATGCGCGGATAAGTTGGTGCAATGCTTCCCAAACGGGGACGCGGTCATCACGATCTGGGCTCCAATCGCTCGGTAATTCCGCCCATTTCAGGAGGCGAAGCTGTCCGGCGCTGCTTTGGATAACACCGGCGTGAACCAGCCCATCAACGCTGGTTCCTTTGGCGCGAGCCAGAACATCGGCATCGCCATATTTGCCCGTGCCCCAGCCGATGCCCTCAAACCAGTGCAGGCAAAATTGCGTATCATGGTCAAAATCGTCTTCGGCAAGGAAGCGGTTGATCAATTGGAGCGCAGTTTTAACCGTCATCGGCTTACCGTCGGCTTCAACTACGGCGGCATATTTGCTGAAAATCGCCATGCCAGGGCCGATAATGGCCTGCGAAAGGTCAACTGGGGCCACGGGTGAATTCACACCGCCGCGTGTCATTTCATCCAACGCGTCCGGCAAAGCGGCGTTCAGCTCACGGATAAATTCACGACGACCAATTGTCTCAACTTCGACTTTACGCTTGCGGCAAACAAGAACAATGCTGGAAGCAAGAGCGTTCTTTCCTGAGCCTATCAATCTGTTGCCAAGTTCTGTGCGCATTGGCCATGTGCCGTTTATAGCGAAGCCTGCGGAGATGACAGCTTGTAGAAAAGTCATCCACCCTGTACTTGAGGTGCCTTCATTCTCAGAAGTTTCTGACTGCTTGAAAGCATAATAGATACTCACAGGAAATGCTGGATGTGATTTATCGACAAGATTTTGAATAGCAACTTTCATTCCTTCAAGGAAGAAATCTTCTGCTTTTGTTTTTCCTCCATGCCTATAGGACGAAGCAATAAGCTCTTCATCTTTCGGAGTTATAAGTGTGGAATATATCTCTGGATAAATTTCCTTAAGCGTTCTACGCAACCATACATAAAAGTAATCAGAAAGATCGGCATATGCGATATTGTCGTAGTACGGTGGATCGGTTGAAATAACCTTATTTAAGGATATATTTTGTTTTTGTGCATCTGCTTGAAAAACGCACCCAGTCGATGAAATATTCATTTCATTTAGAACGCGCATCATGTTCTTTAATGAGACCATATAATCTCCCGCCATACCCGCAAAACAATTCGCCTCAGAAAAATCCCAAACCATTGGGAGCGCTTGCCTACCAAAGGTACCTATCGACTGATCCATGCTTGGTTTCCATCTGCACAAGGAGCTTTGCGCATCAGACATCTTACTTACCGCAAGAGCCAAATACACACCTACTGCTTGAGAGTATGCTGTCGCGGCTTTTCCACCATCAGAGAGATTAATTTTATCATCCGTGTGACCCATGTTCATTAGGTCTTGATGGCACTTTCTTATAGCCTCTGCTGCAAGATCAGAAAAACACGATAGGCAAGCTAACTGTCTTTGTGTGAACAGGTCGGACCAATTATAAAAACCATATCCGCGTCCGCTGACTAGATCCCTGCTATCTCTATTCATCGGCTGAGAAGGATACCAGGTAGGCTTTGCTTGCTTGGCAAGAAGCTCATGTTCTTCTATCGCGGGCAGGTAAATTCTTCCGCTTTTTGTTTCTGCGACAATCGCCATCAGCCTTGTTGATAGTTTTCCTTCTAAACTAGCATTCTTAATGTACACATCTTCAATAGGTGTTTCAGAGAGCAGGCATCTAAAATTTGCCCCACGAGATAATTTTGTGCCCGTCTCTGCTTCTGCGGGTATTTTTCCATACACAACATCTAACTTTATTGTTTCACCTACTACTTTCGGACATATATATGCCTCTCTGCCAGCCTTTGTTGATAAAACAAAACTTGAACACAATGGCACATCCACATGGCTGAAGGCGGGGTTGGGGCTTTTGACCGTGCGTGCCCAGAGCCACGCGATGACCGTCAGTTTTTGCCCGATAAGTGGTTTCAGGTCTGGCCTATCCTTGGCAACTTCTTCGGTAATTTCAACTTGTGGATAGAGGTGGCCGATGCGCTTTTCCGCCTCCGCCCGCATCCATGCGCCATAGCGGCACACATCCTCGGCCAGACCTTTGGCGCCAGACCAATCTTCAATCAGCTTTTTCTCACGCTCGCCTTCGGGGATGGGGCCAATGGGCTTACGACCCGCAAAGCGCGGGGGGATTTCGATCATTGCCTTGTTGATCGTCACCGCCACGGGGTTGAGGTCGGAGGCATAGGATTCAAGCCCAAGGCGCTGGGCTTCCAGCGGTAAGGCACCGCCGCCCGCAAACGGGTCGTGGAAGGCGGGGAGCTTTTCAGGGTTGAACAATTCTGCTGCCTGAGGATGGCCTTTGTTCAGTGCGCAGGTTTCGCGCCAGCTTTTCCAAATCTCATCCCGCGCGGCTTGCAACACCTGTTGGTTATTCGTGTTTTCCCATTGAACCAGATCTTTGATGATTTTGAACAGGCGCTCGCGCTCTGCCGCTGCCTTTTCCTTCTTCATGCCGCGTTGGAAGCCGTTGCCGTTTTCAAATCCTGGGTCGTTGACCATTTGGGCAAAAATAACAGCCCGTGCTGCCGCCAAAGGCCGACGCGCCCACCACAAATGCAATGTGCTGGGGTGGCCATGCCGGATCGACTTTTCCTTCGCCGCCGCGATATTGATGTCGTCCAGCGGCAACGCTACTTCGATCAGCTTTTTTGGGGACTTGATTTGGGTCATTCTCTTTTTACTCTCTATCTTTTTACCGCCAGCGGGTGGGTCTCAGAAGTTGGAATCCATCTTGTCTTGTGACGCTTTGCGGAAACTGGCTTTTCCGCAAATTGGCTTCCCCCAAAACAAAGGATGCTGTGGCAGCATTCGCTAAGGAAGATGAATGTCGCGCTGGAGGGTAAACAACGATGATTTTTTTTCGAGGAAATTTTCGCAGAACCGATTGAATGGTAGTCGTTAGATCGCTGTCTCCAGATATAATTAAGGCCACGTCAAAATTGTCATCAAACGCATCGCTCAATAATTGCGTGGCGATGTTCACGTCTGTCATTTTCTCTTCATAATCTTTCCATTGGGCGCCGCAGGTTCTGCAAGTTCTTGTTTTTTCCAGATAATGCCCATAGTGAATGGTTATAAGCGGTTTGGTCTGAAGCGCCTCAAGGTATGTGTTCTGCCGTTGCTGATCAGAGCTGTTGTGCCCGTTCGTACGGATTCTGGCTGTAAAATAGTGAGTGGCAGCCAGAACTTGTCCGGGCTTTAACAATCTTTCTGATAACCCTTGCAAATCAAGCCAGTAGTACTTTTTCCAGGCTTTCTCCCTAAGGCCAAAATACAAGTTAAATCCATCAATGTATGTAATAAGTCGGGTCATTTAGCCCCCTTTGCAGAGGCGACGTTAACTTGACATTCAGACTCTTTCCTTACAATAATGGTATCAACCACGTTGGAGATCGCATCTCCAGCCCGACGCCCTCCAAAAGAGGGCGTTTCTTTTTTGGTCGGAGTTTCAATGTTGGGCCATCTTTGATCCTGCATTTTACAAAACTCCTGCCAGATGAGATTTTGCCAATAATTGCTCCAAATCCAGATTGATGCTGGAAACCGCCCAGTCGGGTTCTTTGCTGAATGGATTGCGGATGTAGTAAGGCCCGTCATGGCTGTCGCCATCGACCAAGACAATCGCCAGAATGAATTTGTCAGCCTGATTGAGGGCATACAAGATTTCGTTTCTGGTGACCGTGATTGTGTTTTGGCCTTTGGCGCGTCCTTTGACTTCTATGTGGCGCGCTGGCGCGATGCGACCATCATCCGTTTTGAGGAGGCTTGTAACGTCCCATCCGCATTTTTGATCGGACACATCGAAAACCTGATGTCCCATACCCGTTTCGACATCCATAACAGCACGCATGGCAACTTGTTCGACGCGCTTGCGGCTTTCCGCGTCAGCTGTCCATCCTGTTTCGCCGCGTCTCTGCAAAAGCAATCCCATCGGGATAACCAACGAACCGCCAGCCACAACAGGCGTTGCCGAGATGACGTGACGCAAGGCTTTCAACTCTTTCTCACGGCTTTCGCGGCGAGCGGTCAGGTCATCAATGGTGCGGCGAACATTCTCAAGGTTCAGTCGCGTATCTTTCCCTGCTGCGGCATCATCCTGCAGCTTGATATACCGATCTGACCAATAGTTGATTTCCTTGACCAGCCGTTCGTGGACAGCGTTAAGCGTTTTGTCGATTTGCCGTTCGCGGCGTGTGCGGACTTCCTCGAAGTGTTCTGGCACCAAGTTGGTTGATGCGTAGGAGAGTGCAAGTTGCTCCAAGTTCTGGGTGATCCATGGGGCTTGCAGGACGTCTTGGATCAGCTTCGCATCCGCATTTGAGAGCGGCTCCAGATCAAGGTGTGGCGCCCAACCTGCGTTGCTCGCATTGCCTTTCGGGTCAATCTCGACAAATCGCATGCACCGAGACGCAATCATGTCTTGATTGCTGCCTTCTTTGACGGAGTGATCGATCATGAAAAGTATCTTCGGTTCAACACCTAAATCGTTTTGATCAAGGAGAATTGTCCCTTGTTTAAGCTTGTTGCGATGCTGCTCCAGGACAATGTCCGTCACCGACTGCATCAGCGGGTGCGCTGGGTGGATGAGGCTGGCCATCGGAGCGCCCGCGCGGCTTGTAAGGCGCACGAACTGCTTTTCAAAACAGACGCGCTCGTATTTGCGCAGCACGGGGTCAAGGTTGCGACGATCACGACCTGTGATTTGCCGATCCCTTTCACGAATGATGGCGGGGACGTGGGTAATCTCATAGCGGCCTTCTTCGCGTGTGCGAAGCTCGCCGCCAAGTTGCTGGAAGGCTTGAGAAAAGAATGAGCGAATAAAATAGGGCTGTAATTTTCTGGCTTCAGCCTTTTCCATTTCTTCCTTAATCGCAAAAAGACGCCGTTCGTCCATGACCTCTTCACAAAGAGCGTTTCTTGAGATGATTTCTTTAAGCTTATTCGTATCCAGATCGCTCTCGACTTTGCGAAGCAGCCGAGCGCGGACATTCGGATCATCGCCATAGCGAATGGCGTCGATTAGGAGATCTTTTAGGCTCTTGTCCTCAAAAACTTCGCCGAGAATATCGAACACTCGTCCGCCGAGAGCCTGACGCTCGACCTCAAGCTTTTCAAACAGCTTCTGGAAGACGTCTCCCTCGCGGGTTTCGTTCGCAACTATATTCCAGAGATGGCAAACTTCGGTTTGGCCGATGCGATGGATGCGGCCAAAACGCTGTTCTAGCCGGTTCGGATTCCAAGGCAGGTCGTAGTTGACCATTAAATTGGCATTCTGAAGGTTTACGCCTTCGCCGGCCGCATCGGTTGCGATCAGGACGCGCGTGCCCGGATCATTGCGGAATAGCTCCTGAACTTTCCTTCGTTCTTCGCGTTTTACGCCGCCGTGGATGACAACAACGGCATCCTCGCTTCCTAAAACGTCTCTAATGCGCAACGCGAGGTAGTTGAGCGTATCTCTGTGTTCTGTGAAAAGAATAATTTTTCGCTGGCGACCGTCCTGATCGCGCATCTCTGGTGTATTTTGTAGCAGCTTGGAAAGCTCGTCCCATTTTCGATCTTGGCCGGATTGAACTACTTGGCGGGCTTGGTCGACGAGCCCCTCGAGAATGACAACTTCAGCTTCCAATTCCTGAATGGTTTGTGCGGCTGTAGCCTGATCGACGACTTCTTCTTCAAATTCCTCATAACGATCCGACGCCATATCATCAGATGAATCCCAAATGTCTTCAGGCGCTGGGGCATCAAAAACGGACTCGCTGATAAGCTGTCCCCGTTGACGCAACCTCTCATCTTCAATGCGACGCCTCAATTTTTGATGGCGGCGTTTAAGCGATTGGAAGATGGCTTCTGGGCTGGATGCAAGACGGCGCTGGAGCGCGGTAAGGGCAAAACCAACCGTTCCTTTTCGTCCGCCATCAAGCCGGTCAGCCTTGTTCATTTCTTCTTTGACGTACTCGGTCACAGACGCATAAAGGGCGGCTTCCATGTCCGAAAGTTTGTAATTGACGGTATACGCCCTACGTTCCGGAAACAGTGGAGTTCCATCGAATTTCAACAGTTCTTCCTTGACCATGCGTCGCATCAGGTCTGATACGTCAACTTTATGAGCGCCATCGCGGAATTTCCCGTAGAAGCGATCAGAATCAAGGAGCGACATAAAAAGCTGAAAATCCTCTTCCTTCCCGTTGTGCGGCGTTGCCGTCATAAGCAAGAAGTGCCGCGTGATAGAGCCGAGCAACTCGCCTAACAAAAAGCGTTTTGTTTTGTTGACCTTATTGCCGAAGTAGTTGGCTGAAAGTTTATGAGCCTCATCCACGATAACAAGATCCCAGTGAGTGAGTTTGAGTTTTTCCTGAATATCTTCGTTTCTGGATAGTTGATCCACCCGCGCAACCATCAAGTCGGCATCCTCAAAGGGATTTCCTCCGCGCGTTTGTTCTTCCAGGCCGCGTGAGAAAATCGAGAAGTGAAGGCCAAACTTCTCATACATTTCATCTTGCCACTGTTCGACCAGACTGCCGGGAGCGACAATCAAAACACGCCTGGCATCAGCTCGCATGAGAAGTTCGCGGACAAAAAGGCCGGCCATAATTGTTTTGCCAGCGCCAGGGTCGTCGGCGAGAACGTATCTCAAGGGCTGCCGTGGAAGCATGGACTCGTAAACAGCAGTAATCTGGTGCGGCAGCGGTTCAACGTTAGACGTGTGTATCGCCATCATTGGGTCAAACAGGTGGGCGAGGTTAATCCGGTAGGCTTCCGCTGCCAGCTTAAACTCCGTTCCAGGCGCATCAAAAGACCAAGGTTTTCCCGCTTCCGCTAATGCAAGATTTGCTTCATCCGTGCGGAAAAGCATTCTTTCAAGAACGCGTCCATCCGATGTCTTGTAATAAACCGTAAGCGCGTTATCGCCGACCTGTTCGGTGGTCACAACACGAACGATTTCTTGTTGTTCAATGCCCAAAACGGCAGCGTCTTTTCTGATTTGTTCGAGCTTCAGCATTATCTTGTTTTCCTTTCCGGAGCGTATCCCGGCACAAGAACCAGATTTTCAACTCCGTATAGTGCTTGAGGGTTTTTCAGCCAGAGCTGATACTCCTTGCCTTTAAGGCCATGATCGGTTGTGCAATCCACATTCCATCTGCGCAAAAAGTATCCGGCCAGCGCCGCTCGGATTTTTATCCTCAACACGCCATTTCGCATGCCATATTCGGCTTCAATGGTATCGGGATGTTGGATGTTTGCTGGGTGGGGAACGAGTTCAAGCTCTACAATCCTGTTCCACTGGATATCGTCGGCAAGGGACTGCGTAGCGATAGCACGATCAGGGAGTTGCTTGGCGTCGATTATTCGGCTCAAACTAAAATCTCTAAACTCTTCGTTCCGCAAATCGTACGCTCTTACGTGCCACCTGTCGCCGTTGTTGATGAAAACAAAGGGCACAATTTGTCTGACCGTCAAACCGCTGGATAATGATCTGTAACTAATCTCTGTAACTGTGTTCGAATATATGGACCTACTAACGCACGACAAAACATCAACTGATATGGCTCTCTTTACGTCCGTGTTTTCGCTAGGTACAACCTTCTCGTGTTTTATGGAAGATACGTTTCCCAATCCCCCCACCAGCCACTGAAGCATTTGTCCGGCAGAAAATTCAAACACAGGACTGAACCACTCTCCAGCCGTGTAGCGCTTTTCGCTTTTGTTGTACGACAGGTTTTTTGGCGCGATTTTTTTGTATAAAGCAAAGTCCCGTGTTGCGGCTGCGGATTTAATCCCATAGCAGTCCGCAATGTCCTGGCGCATCGCTACCCCTGTGCACAGCAGAAGCAGGTCTATGTGCGCCATCCTGTCTCGCTGGGGCTTCGCTAGCTGATCGATGGTCTCTACGTGAGTCTTCATTTTGATTCCCTGTTGGCATGAGATAGAAAGCACGACCATTTTGATTGGTCAATACTCATCATTTCTATCACCATACATGTGCAACAAGTATCATGTTGTCAACCAATTGATATAAATATATTTATTTGGCAATCAGAAATAAATCAGGCGTGATGAAGATTGGTGGCTGTTTCTGAGGAAGCAATTTTCTCGGAAGGCATGGCAGAGAAAATTGACTTCCCTTTTTACCAAGATTACGACTCGTCCATGGAAGACACCATCACGTTTTTGTACGACATCTATGGTCGCATGCAAATGGAAGTCGTTTGTCGCGATGAAAGCCGCACGGCCTACCGAATCATATCAGGACGACGCCATCTGGAACGCGATTTCGTTATTCCTGACGGGTATTCTGAGAGCCAGATACGCACCTATCTGGACGATATGTTCCATGAAATGGCTCGTCCGGGGCAAGAAATCCGGCTAATGCGCAAGACCTAGTAGGTTGCGGTCGTTATTTAACTATTCGTTGCAGCCGCTAACCAATTGAGTTAAAATGCCCCCCTAAAGAAAGTAGGGGGGATCACCTTGCACCGTACAACGTCCTGTTTGTCGAATTTGGCAAAAGCGCTGCCGTGGCAGTGTTGTGGGATATGCGCCTCCTATTACTACGCTCGGTACCGCATAAACGGCTGAGCTTGTTCCTGCATCAGCCGTTTATAAAACAGGCTTGGTGCAGAGCGTTTTTTCAAAACAAATCGGCACCGAGCCTCCAACCAAAGGAGGATCACATGGGTGCTAATGATAAAATGGATTTGGAAGAACTGGCTCATGGCGTGGCAATTATCACTCCGCCTGAAGGGCTAGAGGAAAAGCTCTGTCTTGCGAAAAAAGAAAAACGCCCCCTAGTTGTGAAACTTGGTTTTGATCCAACGGCACCAGACCTTCACCTTGGGCATGCTGTGGTGCTGCGCAAAATACGCCAGTTTCAAAAAACGGGTCATAAACTCGTCATTATTATTGGCGATTTCACGGCACGGATTGGCGATCCAACGGGCAGAAACAAAACCAGACCACCTTTATCCAAAGAACAAGTCGAAAAAAACGCAAAAACATACCTCGCTCAACTGTCCAAGGTTGTAGACACAAGAAAGATCGAAATCAGGTTTAATGCCGAATGGCTCAGCTCTATGACATTCACAGATGTTGTCTTCCTTCTTTCAAAGATGACATTAGCGCAAATTCTTCAGCGAGAGGATTTCAGCAATCGGCATAGCGCGGGAATTCCGATTTCTTTACACGAGATTCTATACCCGTTGATGCAAGGACAAGATTCCCTAGCTATCAATGCGGATATTGAAATAGGCGGAACTGACCAGTTGTTTAACTGTCTTGTGGGGCGCACCCTTCAGGAGGCTGAAGGGAAACTCGGCCAAATCGTCCTCTCAATGCCGCTGCTTGTCGGACTGGACGGTGTCGAAAAGATGAGCAAGTCCAAGAACAACTTCATTGGACTTACCGAGGAACCGAACCAGATGTACGGAAAGGCCATGTCCATTCCGGATGCATTGTTGCCCAACTATCTTGATCTGGTAACGGATTTTTCGTTGCAAAAGATCAACGACATGAAGGCCGCACTGACTGATGGTTCTGTGCATCCGATGGAGGCCAAGAAGGCCATCGCCCACAACATCGTCAAACAATATCACAGCGCAGAACACGCTGACGCCGCGGCGCTGTATTTTTACAATCAGTTCCAAAAGAAGGACGCAGAAGACAAAATCTACATCCCAGTGAAAGCAAAAGATGTGTTCCCGCAAACGGGATCCCTAACCCTTATTGCTTTATGCAGTAAGCTGCAGCCCGACGTGTCCAAAAACCAACTGCGCCGCTTAATTGAGGCGCGCGCTGTTTCGGTCAACGGGAAGAAAATAACCGATCCACAGACAAACGTAGTTGTTCCTGTAGATGCGCCTTTGCGAATTCAGATCGGAAAGCGTGGATACTTTTCGATAGTTTAGCTTGGGTTAAGCGGTTTCGTTTCGTCCTACAAAAACGGAACTGCTTATTTGGGGGATCACCCAGCCTGTGGGACATATTTTACTTTGACCTTGATCTTTTTACCGACCTCCAGAACTTCTCCTTCGGAAAGGGTCGGCAAATCACCCGGGTCAGATATGGTCGTTCCAGACACGCGCACCGCATTTTGTTGGAACAGCCGCCGAATGTGGCTGTTAGACCAATCCTTGTTCAGCGTTCTCAAGACTGAATAGCCATCTGAAGCAACGGGCACCGTGATGCACGGAACGTCTTCGCTTGGCTTGCGTTTTGAGAATGTGTCAAAGAAAAATTTGTGCTCAGCCTCTGCTGTCTCCGATCCGTGATATCTTTCAACGATTGCGCCGGCGACCAAGGCTTTGGCCTCCATTGGATGCAAGTTTCCTTGCTCCAGGGCCATTTTTACCTCTGCAACTTTTTGGTTTGGAGCGGTCGTGTAAACTTCATAATAGGGCACTATCAATTCATCGGGCATTGACATCACTTTGCCAAATTTATCCCGAGCCGTATCAGCGATAGCGATATAATTACCCAGGCTTTTGCTTTGCTTGGCTTTACCGTCAATTCCCGGGGTAATTCGGCTTGTCATAACCGTCTGGGGAGATTGTCCGAATTTTTCTTGGAAGAAACGCCCCATGTTCTCATTGAACAACTGATCAGAACCGACAATCGTCAAATCAGACTTGAGCATGACGGAGTCATAGCCTTGGAGCAAAGGATATATCATTTCGTGCATTCTGATTTCTGCACCACGTTTAATTCTGTCCTGAAACATATCCCGGGCAACCAGGTGCCCATGCGATACCATGGACATCAGGTTCAAAAACTCCCTTGTTGGCATCTTGCCAAACCACTCCGAGTTTCTCCTAACCTCAAAAACCTTGCTATCGGTACGAAGAACCGTTCCGACCTGCTCAATAAAAGCATCCGAGTTCTTCTCAATGTCTGAATCCGAAATGATAGGACGAGTTGCAGACTTTCCGGTCGGATCCCCAATGGTCGTCGTAAAATCTCCGATCAAAAAGACAACCTTATGTCCGTAATCCTGTAACTGACGCATCATCCACAAATTAACAGCGTGCCCAAGGTGCAAAAACGGGGCGGTGACGTCTACGCCATATTTAATGCGAAGCTTCCTGCCTTCAGAAAACAGGGTCTCTGCAGTTTCAGAGCCAAATATCTGATGGATGTTTCTCTCGAAAAGTTCTTTCTCAATCATAAAATCCCCCTAAAAAAATTACCGTTGCGACATGATCTCCCGAAAGCTGGAGTTTGATGTCATTAAATTTTACAGCTGCATCCCTGCATATTGTCCTCAACCAAAGTCAAAAGACAACCGCTTTGCCTCCATCGAACGGGGATCGCCGCCTTGCTCCCGTTAACCATATCTTTCTGGCGAGGCTCTCTTGCGCAGGAGATAGCAACCTTTTATAATTTCTTCAAGAAAATTATATGTTTTCTCCTTGAATTCAAACGTAACAGGCGGGGGTATCGATGGAATATAGGTTTCTGGGGCGCACGGGGCTGCGCGTATCCGTTCTTGGCATGGGGACGATGACCTTCGGCGGTTCCGGGAGCCCTTTTTTCGAAGGCGTTGGGGGTACTAATTTGGCGGATGCCCAACGGATGTTCGATATGGCGGTGGATATCGGGATAAATTTATTCGACTCTGCCGACGTATATTCCAGAGGCATTTCTGAGGAAATGCTGGGCACCATTTCAACCAGCAAAAGAGATTCCATACTGCTCGCCACGAAATGCCATGGGCGCATGAATGATGAGCCCAACAACCTAGGGCTTTCGCGGCACCATATCATGTCAGGCTGCGAAGCAAGCTTACGTAGACTTAAGACTGATCATATCGATTTGTATCAAACTCATGGTTTTGACGCTTATACGGCATGGGAAGAAACTCTTCGCGCTTTTGACGACCTGATTAAACAGGGGAAGGTCCGTTACATAGGCTGCTCCAATTTGTCGGCGTGGCAACTGATGAAGGCGCTGGGCGTGTCCGAGCGCAATAATATGAACCGTTTCGTCGCCCTGCAGGCGAACTACAACTTGGTTGCTCGAGAAGCCGAACACGAGTTGCTGCCGTTGTGCCTCGATCAGAGTTTAGGTTTTCTGGTATGGAGCCCCTTGGCCGGAGGGTACTTGACCGGCAAATACAACGCCTCCTCAAACGACGCTCAAGCACAAGGACGGCGCAATGCGATCGGAGACCAAGGAACCATCGACGAAACCCAAGGGAAACGGATACTCGACGTTATGAGCGAAATTGCATCCGCGCATAATGCTTCTTTGGCTCAAGTTGCCTTGAATTATCTCGTTTCGAAGAAACAAATTTCGTCGGTTCTAATTGGAGCTAAAACCATAAACCAATTTCAAGATAATATCTCGTGCATCAATTGGTCTCTTAGTGAAGAAGAATTTAAGTGCCTCAACGATGTGAGTGAAAGGCCTTTACCTTATCCTTATTGGCATCAAAAGCAGCATAACGCCAGAAGATACAAGGCGGTTGATCTCTATCGGGAATAGCAGCGCCCCCAGTACGCTCTGTTGTTAGGCGGGCATTTCTTTCCACGAACGCCGCAGTAGAGCTGCGCTGGGGATTGCCAAGATGCCGCCGCCTATGCCGATAAATAGGAGCGCCTCGTTGAGGCTAAAAGCATTCGCGGCATACCCAAGCAAGGGAGTTAAGGCGGTAAACATGACATTGTAGACAAAAGATCTGACCGAAAGAACCGTGGCTCTTCTTGATGAATCGGTCAACTTGTTTATCATATCCGTGGTAAGAGGATCCAAAGCGCCGAATGTTGCTCTCGCCATTAGTAACAATCCCAAACCAAAGGGAGACACGCGGGCACCCAGAACAAAGAAAGAAGCGATTACGATTATTAATATGCCCAAAAGAAGCTTCCGGCTATCAACCCGAGCTTCAAGGAGATGAACTAATTTCGAAGCGGCCATCAGGCCCAACATGGAAATCACGTTTAAAATTCCGAAATAGCTGAGCGGTATGTTTATAGCGGTCTGATAAGGTTGAGCGAACCAAATCAGCGCAAACGTCATGGAGGCCGTCAAGGCGTAAACAAAAACAATTGAACACAAGGGCGGACAGCGCAGCATAGTGTCTCCCAAAACTCCTAGGACGCCATTTAAGGGCTTTTCCGTTTCGCAAGAATGCCTTTGGGGTTCAGAAATTGTCATGGAAATCAGAAGCGCGATAATAAAAAACGGTAGCATAAGCATTCCGGCCGCCTGTAGATTCCACTCAGCAATCCATCCGCCTAAAACTCCCGACGTCGCCACGGAGAAAAACCCAACAATTGCTTGATGACTGCATACTTTTCTGTAGTTTTTAATATCTCCTCGCTCCGCTAAAGAGTCATACGTCAAAGCTTGAACGCTTCCCGAGTTGAAAGCTATGCCGATCCCAAACGTTACCTCCATAAGACAAAAATGCCAGAACCCAGTCCCAACAACATAGAAAACGCCGCTGATACATAAGAAGATTGCGCCAATTATTAAAGAAAGGCGGCGACTTAAAACATCCGCGAAATATCCTGTGGGAAGATCAATGAGAACCAACGTCAACGAATAAATGCCCTGAAGAAAAAATATTTCCTTTAAATCAAGGCCATGGGACTGCATAAACGGGACAAAAACAGGAACGATCGTCAGGGCGTTCTGGGCAGCGATAAGGGCGTACAGTTTGTTAATGTTAGATTTTGCAGACATTCGGAGAAATCTTTCAAGCATAGAACCGGTTGTTTGTTGGGCCGACTTTCGGTAGCTTTTGTATAGCATTGAGCTGAAACTGGAACAACGCGTCTTGTGGAAACCGACAATGATCGAATTAGTAATTTTTGACTGCGATGGGGTTCTTATCGATAGCGAAATTATCGCTAGGAGAGTCGAATCCGAAGAACTTAATAAATTAGGCTATCAAGTTACGCCCGAAGAAATAACGTTACGCTTCAATGGATTATCAACAAAAACGGCATATAGCTTGATGCGTAGCAAGTATCAATACGATCTCCCGGAAAACTACGCGACTCTTGTCAAAGAGAGGATACTCCAAGAATTTCAGACATCGCTTCGTCCTGTTGATGGGGTCAAGGAAACGCTACCCATGCTTTCCTCCAGGTTCAAGATATGCGTAGCTTCAAGCAGCACCCCCGATAAACTGAGATTGGGGCTCACCACAACGGGACTCTTAAGATATTTTGAACCCCATTTATTCAGTGCGAGCATGGTTGCCAATGGCAAGCCAGCTCCCGATTTATTTCTTCTAGCCGCAAATTCGCTGGGTATCTCCCCAAATAATTGTGTTGTTGTCGAGGACAGCACGTCCGGAATTCGTGCCGCCAAGGCCGCAGGCATGCGGGCATTCGGATTCTGTGGCGGCGGTCATTGCTCCCCAGCGCACGGAAATGAGTTAATGGCGAGCGGAGCCGATCTCTCTTTTTCTGTTATGACGGAATTACCCCATCTTTTAATTGACGGCTATGTCGGCGATGTTTCGGATGGAGCGTGATTGTTGGAACGATTTTGTCTACATGGCCCGTCCGCGTTCATCGGCGGCAAATTCTTTATGACAGAACTTAGTGCTAGGCAGGTGCCTCTCTCAAACAAATCATGCCCGGCTACGGTAATAGCGCAACTTGCCGGCCTTGTTCCGGCCTTCTCAAGAGCATTCACAAAAGCTTGTGCTTGGCTTATGGGACAAACTTGATCGAACCGACCGTGAACAATGTGAATGGGTAGATGGGAAAAACTAGGCACATGATTCAAGATATAAGAAGGCTCCATAAATAAATTATTTGAAAAATAGTGCGTTTCGATTTGAGCGGAACAGAATGCTTTTACTGCCAATGCGGGTTGCTTCATGGCCTCCTCCGGCGGGGGATCTGAAACAAGATTTCCAATTGCACACCCCCATCTGAACCAGGTAGCTGCCGCTTCCATTTGAAAATCTCGTTCCGATCTGTTGGTCGGCGTCATGTCGAAAATTTCCTTGTAAGCTTTCAACATGTCATGCCGTTTGTTCGGCGGAATGAATTCGACAAAATTTCTCCATGGACTTGGATAAAAAACATAAGCGCCCGGAGCAGTTACTTTGTGGGGATTGTCTTCATAGCTGTCGGCATTACCCTGATAAATGTATTTCAAACTGCTATCCAAATCGACGAATACACCTTGCAAGATAAGCGTTTGGATCGTTTCTGAGTGTTGGACGGCATATGCCATTGCGAGGGCGGAACCCCAGCTGGCCCCAAATAGATGCATTTTTCCTTTAATGTCTAAGGCACTACGGATATTCACGATATCGCGGATTAAATGAGATGTCGTATTGTTTCTTAAGGCAGTACGAGGATCGTCTTGAGATACGAGCGGGGAGCTTCTGCCGCAGCCGCGTTGGTCGAAAAGAATGATGCGATATCGATGTGGATCGAAAAAACGCACAACTTCTGGCTCGCTTGCGCCACCGGGCCCACCATGAAGGAAGACGACAGGTTCTCCGTCAGGAAAGCCGTATTCTTCCCAATAGATCTCATGGCGCGGGAAATCGTCTACACAAATCATTCCTTTCCTGCTGGGCGACAGCACAGGGAAAGACCAATCTGATTCAGTGGCTCTGCTGGTTTCTGGCGCAGGTAGATGTTCCATTAAGCAAGCCCCATGGTAAAAATTGCAGCATGCGACTGCATGGCCGTTGTTATAACGTCAAACGATCTACAAAATCAGAATGAACTGGCCTGCAACCAGAAATATTTTTGCATGCTACGGATGGATGCAGGACCGCGCGAATGATCGCAGGATAGTCTTCTGTCTTGTGAATATCTCCAATGACAATCCGGTCACAAGTTGCGTCGGCGGCCCCGTTCCATTCATCGTTGAGTGTATATTTTGGCAACCAAGCCAATCCATCTGAGTCAACCAACAAGTAATTTCCTTTGCGGTCAGCGCACCCTTTGAACTCTATTTCCCCTTTGAACGAGTGAGCCTTGGCCGAGCATCTGACTTCTTTCTGAAGCTGAGAATATTCCTCGTCGCTGATCATAAAATGATCCCTGTTTTTGTATCCAAGGAACCCGATAGGCATATACTGGAACAGTTGCCATTTAATAATGGACGGATAGGAAGAAAGGATGGGGGCCATTTCCGCTATAGACGTCAGGTTGTGTTTGTGCACAACCGTGTTCACACAAATCTTTGCGCCATGCTCGTCTAACAAGGACAAGATTTTTTTCTGCTCCTGAAATATGCCATTTCTTCCCGTACGGAAGGTCTCTACAACAGCGGAATTTGGCCCATCAAGAGGTATCCCTATCAAATCGACCAGAGCAGACAATTTTTCTGCATTGACTTGTGGCACGATAGCATTGCCGAAAAAAATAGTCCTTGCCGGCCCGAGAAGGGCTGTGCCTACGGTGTCAAGGTTGATCTGAAATGATCTTTTCTTAACTTCCTCAAGGAGCGATAGTATGTCCGGTCTGGATATGGGATCTCCTCCGCTTATCGTGACCTTATTGACCCCTATCGTTTTTACGTTATCCAAGAAGTTCAAAATGACATCAGCCTTGACGGGCAAACTGTTTTTGCCAAAGTGGTTGTAGCACCCAGAACATCTGACAAAACAAGAGCGCCCAACGCTTAAATTTATGCTTAATTGTTCTCTCATCATTTTTCTTTCTTACAGTTTGTTTTGCTCAAGACCTTTTGTTGATGGGCGGGCTTTTGCATGAGGAGACACAGACAATATCTTCTGAATATGTGGGTTCCCCGTAAAGCTGGCGAAGTTCTCATACACATAACCGTTCCAACCGGCATCATTCGCAACCCGTACATTCGCGGGGCAATCGTCAAAAAAAAGGATGAAATCTTTCCGTGGATCCATGCCCAATGTTTCGTTCACACGTTCAAAAAAAGACGGGTTTGATTTTGTGACGCCAATTTTTGCAGAATAAAAAATCTCACGAAAAATCTTGTTAAGACCCAACGTGTTCCAAAGATAGCTTGCTCGAAGAATCTCCTGGTTTGTTGCTAAATATATGTGTACGCCATTGTCAGCTGACTTCTTCACCAAACGAAGAAGATGGGGGTTAATTTTTGCATCCTTTTCAAACCAGTATTTTACTACGTTTTGAGCGGATCCTTGGAAGCCACGCTCCAGCAAGTAGTCTTGCAACGATTCCAAAAGGCCTGTCTTTCCTTCCAGAACTGAACCAAATCTAGAATGAAAGAAATCATCAAGCTCCCCTCGGGCAAGGCCGATGTCTTCATAAATATCTTCATCCCAAGAACGTCGTTGAGCTGGGTTGGCATGGTATCCTTCAACCAAGACTCCATCGACGTCCATGAAGAGGTGTATTTTTTTAGCGATTGACACGTTCGTCTCCGCACGCTGCTTGTGGCGTCATTTCTTGTCTCCGTTGGACGATGGTTCCAAACCATTTATGTTCCATACGCCCTCCCAGAAAGCTGGGTTTGACGAAGTTTTCAACTCAAGAACCCTCGGCTTCTTTGATTTTAGCAAATCGGCCACAAGCTGAGCTAGCTCGTCGCTTTTTTGTTCTAACAATGCAGAAGGGGCATTTTCTTCTGGCCACACAAAGGCTGTCGCTTCGACTCCGTAACCCTTCGCTACGGCCACATAGTCCATGTGCTCGTTATTTAGGAGAAATTGTTCGCTTGGTTTGCCTATATCGAAGCCCTCCGATGTCGCCTGTTTTTTTAGCGATACGCTTGCCCCATTGTTGCAGACAACTATTAGAATAGCCGCTTGGTTTTCACCAGCGACGGCAAGTGCTTGGATGCCGTTCGTATATCCTTGATCGCCGACGGTGCATAAGACAGATTTTGGAGTATCCCCTAACGCCAGCCCAACGCCGTATGAAGTTCCGCTACCAACAAAAGCCCCATGGCTTCCATGTATGCGGATAGATTGAGGTAGCAAATCATAATTGAGATCAATTAAGCCCCCCAACATTTGACTGTCATCAACAATGACGGGGTTGCTTGTTTGCTGGATGCCTTTTGCCAACCCAGAAATCATGGCTCTTGCAGAACGATTGCCTTTTCTATCTTCCGTTTGAGGGGAATGATACCAGCCGTTCTTATCGGCAGTCTCGGCAAGGCTGTTAACAATATCCTCCAACAGATCGCGCACATTTCCGATTAAGCAAACGTCGTCTTCCGCCAAATATTGATTTTTCCGTACCGCCAAACAGGAACTTGTAATGGCAATTTTTTTACAAGAAGGCATTTTGCCAACAACCCTGGGATACATATTGCGATCTTCAATGGTTATGAAAACGTCCGCAGAACTAAACAAATTTATATGGCTTTGATCGGCAGGATCATACTGCCCCACAAAATGGGGAACTGTTTTTCTTTGAAGCCGCTGGAACAACATGGGGCCACGCCTGTAAGCGACTTGAAATACAGGGCTTCCAATCTTCGATGACAAGCGGGCCAATAGTGTCTCTACGGCTTCGTTGCGCAGGGCGTAGTCATCAACAAAGATGAGGGGGGCCTTCGCTGTTCGAATTATGTCGCAGATTGAAGAAATATCGTTTTTCGCGGCTTGAGAGACTGTCGAAGCAATATCGAGGGTGTCTGGGCGAACGAATTCTGCTGTCAAAAGGTCTTGCGGAATCCCGAGCAAAACAGGTCCGGCAGGCAAGTCACTTAAGGCCGCGATAGCTTTTCTGATAATTGACACAAAGGCTTTATCATCAAGCCCCTCGATCATCGAACAATCGTAAGCTGTTCGGGCAAACTTCCCAGCTGCTTGGATTAATTCAGGTTCAGCATGCGGCGGCAAATACGGAGATGAGTTCCTAGAAGCCATGCCAACAATGCACAAAACCGGAATTTCGCTACGGCGAACATCGGCGATTGCCCCTAAAGCGTTAGTCAACCCTCTCGCTCCGTGCAAGACGGCTGCATAACGCGAGGAATTTGCCAGGTTCCCTCCAGCCGCCATGAATACGGCTTCTTTATCTCCCCTAGAATTCACCACCGTTGGCAAAGCTTGCGCAGCAGCATCGCAAAGGGCTAATTCCGAAGTTCCCGGATAAGCAAAGAGACCACTAATTCCTGCGTTTTTTAACATAGAGACCAAAGCTGAGGCACCTGTTAGCATTTTACTTTCCTTTTCTTCTGTTAAGTAGAGTTTCTATTTGCAACCAAGTTCATGTGTGCGAGATTTTCTTGCTGAGAGATGTCTCGCTGGGGTCTCCATGCGGCGGACCAAATCTTCATCCTTTTCCGCGAGATGCGTGTCGCGGATGTAACTTCGCATCTTCTCGTTGTATTCCAGGATTGTTTCCCTATGATCTGCGATCGAGAACTGCTTTAGATATTCCATTGGCCTCACATGTGCGATCGTAGGGTATTTGACGATATCCACTATGGGCATTAGCCAATAGTGGACGTTGCAGGCCTTGTTGGCTTTTTCCTCGTAATACATATGGATGTGTTTTATTCCCAGCGCCTCTCTCATTCCTTTCCTGATTTCTCGAACGATCAAGGCTAACCGTAAATTATCAACTTCTCCAATTTCATCCATCGAACGATAGTGTTCTATCGGGTTAACGATATAGAAGCCCGGCAATGCAAACGAAGCGTCTTGTCTCACACAAATGCCGTTTTTCTTGTATATGGGCATCAGACATTCGTCTAATTGCGGCTCAATGTCGTTCATAAATTTGCCTCTAGGCGTGTCTTTGGGAACCAAAAAACATTTGAGTCCCTTACTGCCGCCGATGAAATCAAAATATCGATAGCCATCTGGAGGTTGGGGCAACTCAGAAAGGCTTTTCACTTCTAGGCACTTAATTGCGGGAGCATTGTTGTTCATACCGATGTCCATTTCTTCCAAGAAAAAGTGTTCCCATCACATAACCAAGCCATCAGACGCACATTGAAGCCGCACGGAGATTGGGGCAGGTCTTTTGGTTTGAGCGTTCTGTTCTATCAGAGTTAACACCCTCAGTTCATGGTCGTTTGTCGTCCGGTGTTTTGTGCATAACGCTGCATCGGCGGCCATATCGTGACAATATCGTCTGTCATAAAATTTTACATGTCCTCTCAGAGTTTCGGATATTCGAGCCAAATCATAGATCCTGTTTTCTTCCATTCTTTCTGCAAGAAAGTCCGAGATCGATGCTGCAGCGACTTCTCTGTGTTTAGAAAATTGCAGACAAGCCCTGATGGCTACGGTCAAATCAAAGCTGTATTGCACTGAAAGAGGCACTCCCATTGGAAAGCCAACTTTGACGTCAAAATCTATAAAAGACGTCTCGCCATCGTTTCGTATTAGCTCATTCGCCCCCCAACGATCCCACAAGCATTCTCCTTTCAAATGCGCGGAACAAAGACCGTTGAAAAAAGACCTTGTAGCAAATTGCGTTCTTTCCTCCGAGCAATCGGACAACAGAAGTTTTAGCGGTGTTCCCTCGACAAAAGACATTAGCATCCAGTTTTTTCCGTGTTCCAACACTCGCGGAACGTTAATGCCTTTTGAGGCCAGTTGCTTAGTTCGGGCAACTTGTTCCGCGACGGTCCTGAACGATATTGTCCCGCCATAGGCCCCTAACTGCATAGAATTATACAGTTCCATCAGATAAGCGTGGCTCTCATGCCGTTTATCATCCCTTACGACCCTCAAGCAAAACCTTTGGCCCTTGGAGTTTGTAAAGAACTCGACACGATTCAAATTGCCATGCGCAATGGTTTCCGAAGGCACCCACGGGGTTAACTCTCTTTTGGCCAAGCACTGCAGCAACGTTATGTCTGACATCTTTTCTTCTACCTTTGTGACGCGGAGCCTTAAATTGTGTTTCGCTTCTTAAATATCTCTCAGTTTCCTGAGCCTCCGCCCATAAGCAATGAAAGCAAATTAGTTTTTCTTGACGGTTTCTCCTGTCGTTTTGGTGTTCCGCAATAATAGGAGATGACGCCGATGATATTCTTTAAATCTTCCGTATGACGGGTATATCCAACTGCAGATGTGGCAGCTAAGATTGTTCCATGCCCGAAGCTGGGCAAGATAAAATATGTGCTAAGGAAATGAACTTCCTGTGCATCGAAATCGCATAAAACTTGGTATGCTTCCCCGGGTCTTTTAGGAGATAAGGCCGTAAATGCGACTGATCCTTTGCTAAGAAAAATCTGAATCTGTGGATCAACAGGATGTGTCCAGAGACCGCTTTCGTTCACGCAGAAATCCTCAACATACCCTCTGGCGCCTAACTCGTCAAAAACGTCAGGGCTCCTTTCGTATCTTTTGCTTTCTTTCTCACTGGTCATCAGTCCGTTCCGCTTGGTTGTTTTGTTTCATCCGTTTTAGCTATGTCGTTACCATAAAAAAGTAGCTAAACTCAATGCACAATCATGGTTAATTATATGATTTATAAGGCGTTACTTGTCATTTTAGGTCTCCGTTTTGTGCTGAATTGATCTGCTCTTTGTGCTCAAAATCGTTTCTTTCCATCAAGTTGTTACTGTTCACTATTCTCCGTCCATTTTCTCGCGCCTTCCCAAATTGGGAAGGTCAGTCTCAAAGAGTGAGCGTGCCTCCCTCGCGAGAGGGAGCGAACCCTTTCACAAAAACGCCCCGAAAAACCCTTTCAGCCTTTCTTCCCGCGCAATGTGTAGGCGAGACCATCCTTATCCCTTCGTTTTTCAACTCGTTGGCGCAGGCATAGATTTCATCCGTCTTGGCGTGCATAAGGTGAAGGCCTCCGATGACGCCATAAATGGGTGCGCTAAACGTTTCTTTTGCCTTTCTGACGATGGCAACGATACCGGGGTGAGAACAGCCAACCAAAACAACTAGACCCTTTTCGGCCTTTATCAGGATAAACTGCTCTGCAACGGATTTCCCATTGAACGCGCCGATCATCTCGTCGGAAAGCAGGATGTTCTCTTTCAGCGTTTTGATCCCCGGCGCGTCGATGAGATTGCCTCCGGTAGCAACGACACGTCGTTTGACGGCATCCTTGGCTGTTGCCGGAAGATAAACGTCAATGCCGGGGCGCTTTTCAAGAAACGTCCACAGTCCGCCTGTATGATCCCAGTGATCATGCGAAAGAACGACGGACTGAATAGCCGAAGGATCGACCTGCGCTTTGCGAAGCTTTCGCTCCAGCACGCGATAGTTGGCGAATGTATCGAAGAGGATCGTTCCATCGACAAGATACGACAGCCCCCAATAGCCCAGCCAAAGTTCCCAAGGCCTTGATCCAACCGCGAGCAGTTTAATGTCCATGTCTGCAGCCTTTCTGTAACAACAAAGCAAGCGTAAGATTCCTCCTGCCAAATGACAACGCCTTAACGAACGAACTCCAACGGTTTGACATCTTTCTTGGTTCCAAACCCGTCCGGACGTCTCGTCTCGATGTCGAAGCAGGACTTACCGCAAAAAGCGAAGTATGTCGGCAAATCAAGGCCATAAAACGCTGTTGCAAGTTTATGCCCGTCCAAAACGTTATCTATGGAGCAAAGCGGATAGATACCGATGTGCGAAGTGAACTTGTCCTTCACTTTGTTGTTGGCGATATCGTACCGGATGGCTCGCAATGTCGCGGCATTGCCTGCGGCACAGTTGGGCTTGTCGTTTGTTAAGACGACGATCCGTTCGTTCCCCACGACCATTTCCCAATCATTGCCGCTTTTGATGAACTGGCCATTCTCGTCCTTTTTCTTGCTTTTAATGTGACGCTTGAACCGATCAGCCATATTTTTCTCACTGCAGAAATGCAGGTCAATCTGTCTGCACAGCCTTGCGGAATAGCGGAGCAACAAATCGTTTATCTGCGGAGGGATGATGTATGGCGAAACGGCTTCTTTCCTGTAGGCGTTCGCGTTTCCCTCATCGGTTCCGGCATCTTTTTCCATGTAGAAGTCGTTCAGCGGCACAAGGAACTCGGCTCGTTTCCCAAACCCCTCCTGCAAATGCGCGATCAGGCCAAGCGCCAAATCGGCGGATTTTACGACTTCCTGCCCGACGTTAAATCTGTCCTTCAAATTGACGACCGTGTGTCCTCCGGCAACGATGGCTTTATCGGTAATTTCCGTTCCGGCAAGACGCACCAGAACCGAAACCGTTTTTTCAATTTCCGGATGGTTCTCTCC
>JAQUYN010000025.1 GCA_028691835.1 Alphaproteobacteria bacterium
TCTTGCGAGAGCGAGGAACAAGGATTTTGTCGCCTTGAACGCTGCCCGTAACGCTAAATCCGATCCGGCTTTTGGTTTTTGCCATAACCGCCATCGTTTCTGGATGCCGTTTAACGAGATGCATCCCAACGCCGTAAGCGTCAGAGGCGTGGTAAAAATAGCCTTCACCATCGAACCCATAGAGATCGCCGTAAAGATCATGTTCGGCATCAAAGGGAACGTTCAGCAAAAGCGCGTTATTGATAAGATCATATTTGTAAATTGTGCTATTGACCGTAAAGCCGACCAATGTCCCGTCGGACGGCCAGATCACGCCGCCATCGCGATACCTTCCAGACACATTCGGAAAGATCGTTGCATCACAAGCCATGTCGCCGGAGCCGACAACCTCCGCGCTGATACTCGGAATGCGGTTTGAGAAGTCAGCAAGCTGCAAGTCCGTGAAAACCAGATAGCACAGGCCACGATGCGCGGGGACTTTGCCTGTGCCTAGGTGCATTTCCATCGTGCTATCGGGCTTTTGCGTTTCCGTTCCCAAATGAATACGGATCACGCCTGGCTGTTTTTCGGTCGCTTGTGTGTTGCTGGCCGAGGCATCGTAAATAAGCTTTGTATCCGCCCAAATGCGCCGGATGGCCGAAACCGGCCCCGCGCACAGCCCCACAGCAAAAGAAACCGAATAAGTATAGCTGACCTGTTTGGCTCCACCGCCGCCTTTACCGCCCGCGCTACTTTCATGACGGGTTTCTTTTAGCTTTGTTGACCAAATGACATTACCCGCGACACGCATGGTGCCGTAAACAAGCTGGATCGTGCCGCCATAAGTCGAAGATTGAACCGAAAGATCATCCAGCTTTGAGCCTTCGACTTCCGTCTTGGAGCCAAACAGGAGGTTGCCAAGGACAACGCCACCCATCCAGCCTATGGTCGCACCGATCCCAGCGGCGGAGGACAAGCCAGCGCCGAGTGCGCCTAAAGCAAGAACAGCCATTATTTGGATTCCACAAACACGGGATAACGATAAGCGGCCATAATCCGGCTGCGCCAAAGATCATCAAGCCCATGCTCGACCACTTTCCCAGCGCGGGAGTAGCTGTGAATGATGCCGCGATCCGTGATAAGCGCGACGTGCTGCGGCTCTTTCCCCCACGCCATAAAATAAATGTCGGCCATCGTCGCCTCGGCCACGGGGATTTGAACAAGCCACGTCGCTAAACCTTCACGCATCCGGCGCGGATGGGGCATGATTGAATAATTGTTAAACGCCTTGGCCAACGCAGAATTGGGATCATAATCGACAAGCCTCAGCGCCATGCCGACGCCTTTAATCAGGCCGATGCAATCACACCCAGCGCCGCGCACACATCCTTGGTGCTTAAAGGGTGTGCCGATCCATTTGCGGGCTTCGACCACTGCGTCCAAGCGTGAGGGGTTACTTGCCATCGGGATAGCTCAAAACCGCGTCGGTGCCTGGAACATATGGCTCACCTCTAAAATTGATCCCGTTGCTATAACGGGAGCAGCAAGTCTCGAATGTTTTGTCGCAGCCAGGTTGCGCCATGTACGTGTCGCCCGCCGCGATTTCAGACGGCATAGGCAGAAAGAGCGCGAACGTGCCAGATGCAAAGGATCGGATTTCCATTTTGCGTCCAGCATTCGCGCCGCTTGTCCATGTAATGAGACCGCCTTTCCAATAGCCGTCTTCCTCGGTGCGCGTGGTATCGGTGAAGCCATAACGGTCTGTGGCCTCGGTAACGCTTCCCGATAACGTCAAAGCAGATAGATCAATGCCGCATCGCATGTCGCCAAGATCGGCGCGGCAATCAGCCGTATAAAGCTCCCCTATGTTTTGGGAGAAAAGCTGCGTCAGGCCGCGCAACTCTGCCCTATAAAGCGTGTCTTTAAGCTCGACTTGTCCAATCGTTCCGCGTTTCAGGACAATCCGGCCTTCTGAAAGGGCGTTCCAATTCACAAGGAAAATCAGAACTTCGGCATTATCCCAAACGCCATCGCGCAAATCCTGCGCGGTAATGGCCTCGCTATCAAACGCGCTTTCAATATCCAGATTGTCCACCGAGAGGTCGGAAATGGTTTGAATAGCCGTGCGCGTATAGCCCGTCCGCGCTTCATAGGGCACATCGTCAATCACAAGGTTGCGGTCATGATCGGTAAACCCGAACACAGCCGCGTCCTTGCGCGTGACCTTCCAACAGGTCGCAAGGCTGGTGGTCTCGCCCGCAATGTGCGTGGCAAGTTGTGTGGATGCTGCTTTCATGGATCACACGCGGATTTCTATAATCGGAATGTCCGACCATTCATGAAGATTGAAGTTTTCAATACTGACATCCATCTCGTCCGTGTCGAAGCGAACGGGCACGTCGAACTCAAAATCTGCCGTGATGATGGTGCCTTGTACGGGCGCTTCGGAGAAAGTGACAATCCCCGTGGTTGTGTTCACCGAAACACCCGTTGTGACCTTCACGCCACCGGCATAAATGACAGCCGTGCCGGAAACGGGCTTGGTAATTGTACGGGTTTCGCTCCCCGCGCCGGACTCATACCCTTTAACCAGTTGAAATACCTGCGTTTCATCATCGCCAAGGCCTATTTGCTGCCCCGTGGCCTTGTAATCCGTCCAGTCCTTAAAACGGAACCCGTGCGCCTTTCCTTTACGGGCACGAAAGAAGGCAATCAGAGTTTCAAGCTGGCTTGCGCGTTTAAGGCCGGATGATACATCCCATCGCCCCCGCGCAGCCGACCAGTTCATATTCCTCTGTTCATAACCGGAGGCCGTTGAGATAACGGAAGTGGAATAAGCAGGCCCGCCCGATGCGCCATAGGCAATGTCATCAGGGAACCGAACTTCGTGGAAAGTCATGGTAACTCCATGTTATAACAAGCTTGCGATATTCTTGTGAGGAACAATGGGCAAGGGATACAAAAATAAAACTTGCGTTTATTGCGGGCGCGAAGGCTGTTCAGAAACAGCAGATCACGTTGTTGCAAGGGAATTTTTTCTTAAGAGCCAAAGGGCTAATCTGCCTAAGGTTCCTTCGTGCGCGAAATGTAATGGAGAAAAATCATCCTTAGAACATTACTTAACCACAGTTCTTCCTTTCGGGGGAAGGCATGCAGATGCAACAACCAATCTTAGCGAAATGGTGCCTCAACGGTTAGAAAAGAATGCAAAACTACGTCGCCATCTCATTTCCGAAAAAGGCCGTATCTGGTCAGAAGAGGCTGGTTTACTTCTTCCCCATATGACCCTCCCTATAGATTCGGATAAACTTAATCAGTTGTTCTGCTACATTATAAAAGGACTAATTTGGCATCATTGGGGGTTGTTGTTACCGTGTGATTATTTCATTGGGGCGTCCTCTCTAACTAAAGAAGGGGAATCCTTTTTCCTCGATTTGTTTAACAAAAATCCAAGACGCGAAGTCAATGTTTCTTTAGGAAAGGGAACCTTCAAATATGAAGGAAGGCAAGGAACAGATGATCCATATATTACACTTTGGAGATTTACGATTTATGGTGGGGTTGTTTTCTCCGAGAGTTCGCTTTTTCCGAGCGAGAAGACGTCGATAACTTGGGGACTAACCTGTCACAATTCGCTAAATCCAAACTATATCTTTCAGTAGATCATATGTTCCTCTTTGCCCGATTAAGGCTTTTTGTGGCTTTGGCCATGATCTGACCTTGGCTGGCGCGGAAGCTATCAGCATTTGGCGTGGTTACGTTCATGACGAGATTGACCCCCGAAGAGCGGCGAGACCTGTCTTTCTTGGAAATTACTTCCTCACCACGTTGCAAGATAGCGGGAACTTCGTCCGGTTTCAGGCCAGCGATCCCGCCGCTGTGATAACGGGGCGCACCTGCAAAAACGTGAGCGGGGACAGTCCGCCTTAGTGTGGGGTCGCCAACCGTTCCGCCTTCATGAAAAAAGGAACTGATAATGCTTCCCAGAAAGCCGCCGTCGCTGCTGCCGTTTCCTGTCAGGCTGTTGAACAGAGGCGTAGTGATGGACTGTTTAATCAGCATTCGCGTAATGTCTGCGACCACCGAGCTTGCCAGATCATTGAGGCTATTCAGACTAATCTCACCGGACGTGACCATGTTCACAATTGCGTCCTCTGTCGCGGTCATGGCCTCCGTGAACGCATTCTCTATGGTCGTTGCCGTGTCGGTTGCGCTGTCTTTGTAATTCTGAAAAGCGCGAACAATGCCTGCCGCAGGATCGGTACGTGAGGCCAGAAGGTCTTTATCCGCTCCCGCCAGCGCATGGTTATAGGTTCCTTGGCTGATAGCCCCAGCATCTAATAACTGGTTAAGCCGCTCTATTTTTTCGGCATAAAGCTCGGTTGCTGTTTTTGCTTCATCGGTGAGGCTTTTGCCTTCTTCCCGCAGCCTGTCCAGTTGTTCTTGCGCGGTCTTTTGATCGAAATACGCTCCAGCAAGATCACGAACCTGTGCGATAAGCGCGGGCGATGCCGTGTCCGGCAAGGCATCAACGGCTTCCTTGATTGAAAGCTGCCGCGCCGTCAGCCCCAGCTCTTTCAATTTATCGTTCAGGCCATCGACAATTTTTTGCGCTTCAAGAAAAGCTTTCTCATCGAAAAGCTGTCCGGCAAGTTTTGCCGTTTGTTCGCGCTGTGCTTCCGTTGCTTTGTCGGAAAGACGCGCCACGGCTTCCTCAATGAAAATCTTCCGCTCGTCGGTGAGGCCGATAAGCTTTTGCTTAAGATCACCGACAATCTTTTGATTGGCAGAGGATTCTTTCTGTACGGCTTCTGCAAGTGGGTTTTCAATATCAGATATTTTAAAACCGATGGCCTTACGCGCCGTTTCGATAGCCTTGTCGATTTCCGCGCCATTTTCATTGGTGCGAAACCCGTTCAGAAAAGCTTCCGTTTGCTGCAATTCGTCATTGAGTTTTTTGACCTGATAGGCAGGGTCTTTTTCAAGAAACTTCTCGACGGCCTCGGCATAGGGCTTTGTGCGCTGCCCGATCAAATCATGAATGCGCTCTTCCTCCGCCGCTTTCTTGCCTTCCTCGGCTTTTCGCTTTTCCTCTTTTTCGGCTTTGATGGAATCTTGCAGAGATTTAATCTGTTTGCGAAGCGTGTCCGCCCGTTCTTCATGGTTGGCAACGTTACCGCGGACTTGAAGCATGGCCGGAATATCGCGAATACGAACCAGCTCTTTTTCAATCTCGGCCAATTCCTTCCTTGCATCGCTTAACTGTCTGTCAAGCGGCGCTTTAGAAATAACCTCGGTCGTAGTTCTGAAAGTTGAAGCTAGCCTGTTGAGGATCGCTTCTGCTGTGCCGCCAACGGCTTCGGTCTTGCCGATGGTTTTCAGCATGTCATCCCATGCGACAGACAAACGGTGCGTTGCCCCCGTCAGTCCTTGCGTTTCGGCGCGTCCCGCCCCACCGACCTGCTGGGCCAGTGCATCGAGGATAAGGCGCTGTGCCTCGGCATGTTTTCCAGTTTCAACAAGTTTGGCGATGACTTCTTTTTGCGAGTCCGTAAAGCTCACGCCAACGCGCCGCAAAGCTGTAATGCCCTGAATGGGGTCTTCCAGCGCCTTGCCAAGCTGCGTTGCCGAGGAGCGAAGATCCTGCCCGAACACAGCGGACATATCTTGGGCAAGGTGAATGCTGCGTTTAAACGTGTCGCCTGCCACAGAGCGGAAGGTCGCCATGATCGCCGCCGCGCCTTCGACGGCTTCCGAGCTGGTCAAGGTTGACCGTTCCATATCCTCGGCCATATCGACAATTTCTTGCCTTGTCAGACCGGAGGCGTAACCCGTGGCTTTCAACACGCCCTGCAAGCGGTTTTGCGCTTGTTCTTCTGCCATCGTTGCGGAAAGAGCGGCCTTGAGACCAAGCGTCATTGCAGCCAATGCCGCCGCCGCTGCAAGACCTGCGGGGCCAATGGCGGCAAGGCCAGAACCCAACGGCCCGATTTGTCCGGCCAGCCCTGTTGCCGCGCCCTTAACGTCATTGGCAGCAGCACCCAGAGCCTTCAGCGCACTTGAAGCGGGTTTGCCGGTTTGGACAATCTCATTCAGAGATTTCTTGCCCGTTTTCCCAAACTCTATGAGTTCAGCCTTGGCCTTGCCGCCATCGACAACAAGACGCACAGCAATGCTATGAGTCATGGTTCGGATTCCCCTTTTCTTTTCGTGCTTATGACTTAGAATAAACTCACCCGTGAACGATGAGTGTTTCAGAGTGAAAAATGGAATTTCTGCTTATAATTGCTTTTCTTTTTGTTTTCAGCCTTATAGCCGCTTTTTTGTCATCACCTCGCCGTCGAGGGGCAGTTGGTGAAAGGCGCATTCGCAGACGATTGGCGCGTTTCGAAAAGAAAGATGGAGGGAAGATCCTCTCCAATGTTTACATCCCCAAAATGTCGGGCGGCACTACTGAAATTGATCTTCTTCTAATTCATCCAAAGGGGTTGTTCGTTTTTGAAAGCAAAAACTACAGCGGTTGGATTTTTGGAAATGAAGCCCACCAAAATTGGACACAGACACTCCCAAAAGGCTGGCATGGAGATGTTCACAAGGAACGATTTTACAATCCGATACGGCAAAATGCTTCTCATATAAAACATCTCATGCCACACGTTAGAAAACGTGTTCCTGTATGGTCTGTCATCGTATTCTCAGATGAATGTGAACTCAAAAACATTACGGTAAGAAGTCCAAACGTTTGTGTTGTTCATTGCTGTCATGTTGCTTCCATCGTTAAACAAGTATGCTCTGAGACAGAAACAGATTTTCTAACTGAGGCAGATATAGACGAGCTTTATAACACGCTCCTCACTTATACGGACGTTAGCCAAGAAGAAAAAAGACATCATGCACAACAGGCTTTTGAGGCAAAACAACGCCTTTAAAAATCCTTGGCGGCTGTCCCAACTTTTTCATTTATAGCAGCGACAAGGCCAGATTCACAGGACGGCAAAAGCTCGGCCAGCGCGTGAAGGTCATAACCCAAGGCTTCGCCGACTTTGAGCGCAGCATCCATGTCAATACCCGCAACGCCGAACTGCGCCACGCGAAGTTGGCCGGAGCAACGCAGGATGACATCCCACGCTTGCCAGCCTTCCATAGTTTGGGGTTCGCTCTCACAGTAGGGGCAGCGTTTACCTTCATGATTGGCCTTGCCTTTACTGCATGGCAGATCAGCGTCCGCACATGCGCCGCAATAAGAAGGCCCGCCGCCAAAATGCCATTTAGCGCGAGCCTCTAACCGTTTTTTTCCTGTTCCAGAAGCAGGGTTGGGCTTAGATAAAGACGCTCGAAAGCATCCGCCATCGGCCACAAATCCATAAGAGCTTCTACGCCTGCGTCCGTAACGTTAGCAGGCTTGTCCTTATCATCGGCAACGCCTTCCCATTCCGTAATGGCAAGCGTGGCCAGCTTCTTAATAAGCGCCGCACTTCGCCCACCAGCATCCTCCGTATCGGCTTTAAGCGCAGACACACGCGCCGCCATCACAAGGGCGGTCGAGGCGGGATGCACCTTGACGCGCACCCCATAGCCAAGATCAAGCCAATAATCTTCACGCTTTAGGTCGAGTTTTATCATGCGTAGCTCTCCACATCATTTGTTAAGGCAACCGTGAGCATTTGCCCTGCGGCAGTGTTTTTGGCAGCTTGCCAGTTGAAAGAAGCCTGAATGCCTCCAGCTCCATCAATCGGAAGCTTGGGCTTGGGCAGATAAACCTCGTGCGCGGTAAAGATCAGCGAACGCTCGGCATCAATCGTGTAGCCGAATGACAAAGCCACCGCTGTGTTGTCGGTTGCCGCATCAAGAAGCGTTGTGTCCGCAAAGCGCACATCAATTGTTCCCGTGAACGCGGCTACCGTCGGGTCGGCCCCGTCAATTTTGCCGTCGTCTCGAATTGTTTCGATCTTTTCGAGATTGTTTGTGTAAGTGAATTGTGCGCCCGTGACGTTGCCAAGCTGTATGCCATCCTTTTTGACGCTTCCCTGAAACTGGTTGAAGCGCGTGATGACAAGCTCGGTCGGCGTTCCGCCCAAAGTGGCCGCAGCGCGATCTTCTCCTTGAGCAATGCAGCTCATCGTCGCCTTTGCCCCACCGGAACGCTCAAAAGAGACCTGCATCGAATTGGCCCGAACGCCGCTATTCATGAAATAGCTGGAGGCTTCCGGCGTTCCGACTTCCAGCGATAAGCTTGGCAAAGAGGTTGCGCCGGATTTGAAGGTATGAACGTAAGGCGCTTCAATCCCCGTCGTTACGGGTGCACCCAGCAAGGCGCGAAGCCAATAGCCGATATAACGAAGATCGACAGGCACAACCACGTCGCCTTCGACGTTGATAACGTCACGCATAGGCTGCGCAGGATCGCGGCCTTGCCCCAGAAGGTCGGACTCAATCAGCCCTTGTTCTGAACCAAGTTGCGAGGAAATAAAGGGAAACTTGATAAAGTCGCTCGATGGCGCAGTGCCATAAACGCTTTCAAATTGACCCAATAGCTGCGCGTTCGCGCCGTAGGCTCGTGACATGGTACCTCCAATTTTTAGGGGAAAGAAAAACCGCTAACCGAGTTGGCTGGCGGTCACATAGATAAGTTCAATAGGGACAATGGCCGTTTGAACGCTTGGCGCACCCTCGATTGCCAGCGTGTCCGTGTCGGGCGCTTGCGGCGTTACGCGATCACATAAACCGCCCAGTGTTGGATCATTTGAGAGAACGGCGGCAATTTCTTGAAACAGTGCACCCATCGTCTGGTTGCGCGTGTCGCCGTCAAGGGCTTGAACAAAGATTTCAAGCGAGGCCGAATGTTCCCAATAGTAAGAGAGCGGTGAGAGCATGGTTTCGGGTTCGCCTGGGTCACCATCGCGCAAAATCAAAAGACCTTCTGGCGGGATTCTCTCCGGCAAGGGGTCGTTGCGCAGGATTTTGGGGCCAGAGATTGTCTGCAAGGCTGCAAACAAGGCTTTCAGGATCGTTTCGCGTGTCGTCATGTGTCAGATGACTCTTTCCAGTTTTCAATCACGAGCGGTTCAAGGTTGTTGCTCCACTTTGCCACCGCGCACTTTACGTCGAGGCGTTTTTTCAAGGAGACCTGCGGGATAAGAACGAACATCGGCACGGTTGTTTGGCCCTTACTCGTTTTGGCTTTTGCAAACCCGCCGCGCTTGCCTTTTCGCGCCCGCATGTTCTCGGCAATAAGGATCGGGTTGTTGCCGCCCGTGCGTTTGACAAAAACAAGCTTTTGCTTGTTGTGTTCTTCCCAGTTTTTTGGGGTAAGTTTGCGCCGTCCCGCCAACTTGCCTGCTGCGGGGAGAGGGATCGGGAGATAAGCGCCCGTGTGTGAGCGAATGATGGCTCCCGTATCAAAGACGGTGATAATCTGCGGTGCGTTGCTCCAAACAAAACCAGCCGTATTCAGGCTCATCCTGCCCTTGGGGTACGTCTTGCCGCGCCACGTAAAGGCCAGCTTTTTGCCAAGCCCTGCGCCTGTCACCTGATCGCGCAATTCCGTTTTGAGATGATCCGTTGTTTCGCGGACACCCAGCGTTACGGCACGTTCTGCTGCTGCGACTTCCTGTTTCATGATCTTTTCAAGATCACCGCGCAGGGCGACAAACAAACGTGGGTTCATAAAGGAACCACGTTTAATGTCCAAACCAGCCGCTCACGGTCAGCCGTCGGCTCGGATTGCACCTGATAGGTCACGCCATCCACCGTGAGCCTGTCTCCCACTTGTGGCGCAGGAACATCGGATGCTTGCACGTCAAAGATATGTGTCTCGCTGTGGATTTGCGCATCGCCAAAGCTTGTCAGCGTATCCGGCTGTTTGGCGATAACGCGCACAGGTTTTGTTTCTGCGCTCCCGATAGAAAGGTAAGCAGCGTCCTTTGCAAGATGAGGGTCAGCAAAGAACGCTGCTATGGCTGCGGCAAAAGCCATTAAGCCACACCCTTAATCAGCACCTTTGGACGGGTGCAGATTGGCAGAGGGTTGGCTTGTGTGTGAAGTTTGACCCAGCGTCCGAACTCCATATCGACGGCCTGTTTTGCATAACGGGGCAAACCGATAGTGTTGACCGTTTCAACAAAATCCGCAGGCGCGTTGTATTGCCGGAAAAGGCCCTGTACCCCAACGGGGAACAAACGGACTTCGCCGTCTTCAATGGAACACCCGCTGCCGCCGTGATATTCCTCAAAGACGATGCCCGCGTAGTCAAACTGACCACGCGCTTGACCGCGCCTTAAGAAGATGCCCTCCTGAAAACGATCATAAGCCGCTGTGACTTCCTCATGCGTAACCAGCGCGTCAAAGAAGCTGGCCGAGCAGAAAGCATGGATATGATCGTAAGGAACCGCCCCAAGCGCGTTTTCCATTGTGCGCTTGATTTGGTGGCACAGCTTTTTGATCGCGCCGTTGGCAGGGTTGGTGTTGTCGAGATCAAAATCCACGTCACTATTGGCCTCAACATTGAACTCGTCGAAGAGGTTATAAAGAACGCTTACCCCATCCGCGTCGATAACCTCGCCCTTGATTGCGCCAAGACGCAAATTTTCAAGGGTAAGGTCGTGTTTTGCGGCCATCTCCCCAAGGCGTTCATTCACGACGGTTTGAACGCTTTGAACAGCGGTTTCGCTGCCAAACTCCCGAACGCCTTGGACTTCATCGGCAAGGATGGTGTCTTCAAGTGTCAAGTGCGTGGTTAGCAAAGAACGGGCTTTGCGTTTGTTGTGCTTATTTTGTGTTGCGGGCGCACCACGGGGCGAAGTTGGGATCAGCTCAAGCGAACCTTCCTTTTCTTCAATCATGATGGAGATTGTCGAAACCCCGCTTTCCCTGAAAAGGCCAAGCTGTCCGACTTGTCCAGGGAGATAGGGCATTTTGTTGATGGCATCGGTCAGTGACGTGACCGAAAACGCATCATTTGAGAAAATATCAAGCATAGGCATAAGAGGCTTTCCTTTCTGCATAGAAAAAGCCCCGCACTTTTGAAAAGCACGGGGCTTGATTGGTGGTTAAGGCGTGTTAGAGCGCAGACCTTGCTAGGATCACTTGCTTTCTGAACTCGGAAAGTGCGACGGCTTTTTGAACATCCGTAGCGCCTGTGAACCAGATCAGCTCGGCCTCATTGACTTCCGCATGGCGGGAGATGATGACGGCTTCCTTGTCCCCATCGGTTGCGTCCACATTGTCCAGCAAAAGGGCAACTGGCGTTTGCGAACCATCGGTGTTGGCGGGATTGTATTCCTTGTACTTTCCTGATCCCGCCGAGACCGTAATGGTGAAGACATCACCCGCTGCAAAGTCAGTGGAACCCGCCGTCAGGGTGAAATTAATCTCCCCTGCGAAGGCCGCGCCGACTTCTGCCGATCCAATGGTTACGCCATCGGGATCTTCGACCGAGAAAGTTCCAGCGCCCGTGGCTGGCTCAATGCAGGTGATTTTGTAATCCCCCACCTTTGCGCCTGTACCGACGGATACGCTTGAAAGCGCCCCATCGCCCGTATTGCCGGAAGAGGCTGCGCCGGAGGCTGTACCAACCGACACCTTGCCAAGAACATGACCCGCCTTGAGGTTTTGCCCTGCAAGAATGGTCACGGTCTCCCGCGAGATTGTACCTTCGCCCTCTGTCACGAGGAACTCGGCTTTATGTTGACCTTCTGTAACTTCTGTCATGGTTTAGGCTCCTTTTTTGGTTGAACGCGACTACTCTGTGACCGACGTATGCACGTCGCTCACAACCGTGACTGCGTTTTTGTGTTATTGCGTGATGCGTAGATTGCCGCCGTGTCGATTTTTGCCTCACCGGACGGCGTGGGGGCTGGCACATGCCCTGTGATGGCCGTGGCTTCAGCCTGTTTGGCTTTGCTTTCCAGCAGGGCCTTCCGTACCTCGGCAACCGGAACGGTCTTTTTGATAAAGGCCTCTGCCTTTTCAGGTGCTCCTGCCAAAGAGCAAAGGTCTTGCACTTCGGTCATGTAGGCTTGGGCTTCTGCAAAACCTTCGGCTTTGGCCTGTTTGAGAAGTTCCTCTTGCGAGGCCGCGACATCCAGTGCTTGTTCTTGCGCTAGGGGAGTCGGTGTTTCTTCGGCTTGTGTCATGAAAACATCCTTTCTGTTGGGTGGGGTTGAGAGAAGAGAAGAAAGATCGGCCAGCGCCACCTCAAAGGTGCCGATTTTGTCGGCAAGGCCTGCGCTCACAGCGTTATCGCCAAAAAAGAGCGAGGCTTCCGTTTGACGAACAGTCTTTGCATCAAGCCCGCGACCTGTTGCGACGCATTGAATGAACATGGCGTAGATGCGGTTCACTTCTTTTTGCAAAGCGTTTCGTGCTGGATCGGCCAAAGGTTTATGAGGAGAGTAATCGTCTTTATGATCGCCTGCGAAAATGGCCGTATATTTGAGGCCTTCGTCTTCATCCGCTTGGCTTTGATCGAGATGGACGGCAATCACGCCGATAGAGCCAACACCGCCCGTGCGCGAGACGTAGATACGCTGAGCGGATGCCGCCAACGCAAAGGCTGCGGAAAAGGCTTCTTCATTGGCAACAGCCCAGACGGGTTTCTCCTGCCGCGCCGCATAAATCTGATCGGCCAGATCAAACACGCCGCCCGCTTCACCCCCTGGGCTATCAATATCAAGCAAGATTGCCCGCACAGATGGATCAGAAACCGCGCCAGCCAATTGCGCTGAAAGCTCGGCATAGCTAGTTAAACCGCTTAAAGCTTCCAGACCCACCGTGCGCCGGACAAGCGTTCCAAGGATAGGAATAATGGCAACGCCATCACCTGTGACCTCATAGTTGCGCGTCTTTTTAGGAACTGTATCTATCGCAGTCGCGGTTGCGCGAAGCGCAGAGCAGTCGCGATCAAACTTAGGAGCAAGAATGCCCAAGATCACTTCCAGCTTGGCGTGGCTAATCATGAGGGGCGCAGAAAAGATGCGTCCTGCGATATGGGGCAAGATCATGCGTTTTCGTCTTTCTCTTCGGGATTGTCGGAAGGCTTGTCTTCGGCGTTTTCGTCCGGCTCTTTGTTCTCGTCGGGCGTATCTTCCGTTCCAGCTTTGGGCGCGTCCGATGTTGTGCCTGTCTTGATGCCAAGCTTTTTCTTTCGCGCATTATCCTCGGCAATACGTTGATAGGTCTCATCGACGTTATTGCCTTCGGCTTCAATAATGTCGCTTGGCGCTTTCCAGCCCATTTCTTGCGCGATCTTTTCAGCCTGACGGTCTTTAAGAGGATCGACCCATTCCCAGCGCGGCTTGATCCATTTGACCCTGTTATAAGGGCGCGGGTTTCGAACAAATTGAGGGAGACGCAGCGCCCCAGACAGCACAGCGGTTTCCAGCCAGCGCCGCCAGACCGGACGGCATAGCTGGTAAATCATGGTCATTTCTTGGAACTGATTCAAACGGCGGCGAAACTCGACGGTGCCGGCTCTCGTGCTTGAATAATTGGCTGACTTAAGATCGCCCGTCACATTGGCATAAGGAACGCCCAGCGCCGCTGAAATGGCCAAGAGGGTGCGATATTGAAAGACCTCATAAGAGCCGCCAACATCCGCAGGGGATGAGAACTTAATGTCTTCGCCTGGCAACAAAACCTGCATTGTGCCAGGGGAAAGACCTGCAATGGCAGAGCCGTTTTCATCAGCATCGCCTTCACCGATCAATTTGTCTTCCGGTGAATCCTTGGTGATGAACCCAGCGAAGAGAGCCGCGACCTTCTTGCGATCCAGTTCCGCATCGTCATATTGGTCGAGCAAAAACAGCTTAACCAGCGCAGGCGCAATCCAAGGAACGCCTCGGATTTGTCCAGGGCGCTGCGGGCGGTAGATATGAAGAACCTCCGAAGCCGGAACGCGCACAATCTCACCTGTATTGCCGTTTTCCGTGCTGTCCCCTGGATGCTTGCGATAGAAATGATAGGCAACACGCTTGCCGATCCCGTTAAACTCGATCCCGCACCGGATGCTGTTGCCTCTGGCTCCCATTTCTGTTTTGGAGAGCGGCAACATCTCGCTTTCCAAAAGCTGAAGCTGCAAAGGAACGGAAAGCCCGTCAGATTCCCGCCGAGGCCGAAAGCGAATAAAACACTCGCCAGCTTCAAAGAGAGCATGGGCGATAAGTGCCTGCATCCCGAAAAAATCTATCAGCCCATCGGCGTCGGCCTCTAGCGCCCAATCTTTCCAAAGCTGAATAATCTCGTCTTTCAACACTTCGTCTTCAATCAGGCACGAAGGGCGGATGCCATCGCCAATGGCATTTGAAACAAAGCTATTCGCCGCATTAGATGCGTAAGGGTTAGAGCGCACAATCTGCCGCGCCCGTGCCCGCAGCAGGTCGCCACCGCTTGAGACAAGGCCGTTGATATTCTGCTCGGTTGCTTTCCACGCAATAAGCCTGCGCTTGGCCATCGCACCTTCAAAGCCGCCCGACAAAGCAGACATGGACAATCGTCCGGTGGCAGCGTATTTGGCCGCTGCCCCGATACGGGAAAACAGATTCATGGGGAAATCCTTCTTACAGGTCTTTTTCGGCGTAAATCTTGATCTGGCGCGTCATTGGCTTGCCGCTATCCCGCGCCAAACCTTGCTCAACCTCGGCCAAAGCCGCTTTTAGCTCGGCCATCGTGCGGTATTGAACGGTCTTGCCGTCGTAGGACAGGCTCAATACGCCGCTTGCGATTGCGGCCTTCAAAGCATCGCGTTGCGTCGTCGTGTAAGTCATCGCGATGCCTCCATTCAAAACTGTGATGAAAGTTTAAAAGAGCCTTGCGTGGCTGGTGCTGCGCGTTATGCTGCCGCACCTTTTTAAGAACGGGTTTTGCAGTGATTATTTTTGTTTTTAACAAACCGCCACTTTTTACAGGCGGTCACGCATGAGGGCTGCAACCTCTCATGCTGCAAACCTCAAAAAACTCATAGAAGAAACGTCCCGTCGGCATAACACTTGGCAAGTGTTTCATGATTTTGTCGCTATGTCCGCGATTAGCATCCGCAACGCCACCGATCCAAGAGAGCGCGAAAAGTACGAACAGCAATATCTCGACATTGTGAAAAGGTATGACAGGGAGGAAGTCGATAGGTTCCCCCTTATGCTGGCGCATTTGGTCGGCGCTCTTGAAAATGACCTATCCGACGTTCTCGGCCAGCTATTCAGCGAATTAGAGTTGGGCAATAAATGGAAGGGCCAGTTCTTCACCCCCGATGATGTCTGCCGCCTTATGGCCAAGATTACCTACGGCGAAGACCTGAAAGAAAAACTCAAAACCCAGCCCTATATCTCGGTTCAGGAACCAGCCGTCGGCGGCGGAGCTATGATAATCGCCCTAGCCCGTGAAATGAGGGATCAAGGCATTAACTATCAAAAGGGGCTTCAGGTCACGGCCATCGACATAGACCTCCGCGCCGTCCACATGGCTTATCTGCAATTCTCGCTCTTCCACATCCCCTCCGTTGTCATCCACGGCGACACCATCCGCCTTGAAACCTATTCCGAATGGCGCACGCCAGCCGCGATTTGGCACGGATCAATTCGTTAAAATCTTAACGATTTAAGTCCCAGATAGGAAATTGAAGTTGAGTAGGGCTACAAAAGAGGGTGTCCGATAGACCTTTGATCTTGCTGAAGATTATTCAGCGAATAACTCCATTCCATCATCGTATCCAGCACGTTTTCGGCCTCAATCCGGTTCGAAGTTGCTCCTCCTACCTTCACCAGCCTTCACTCGCTGCGCGAGTTACGGCTCGGCAAGCCAGTACAAAACTATGGCTCTCCCCCAAAGGATGGGGCGGGGGATGATGAGATCAGGCTCTATGCTAAGGGATGGGGCCGCATCGCAATTTGTTGCCAAGCACCAGGCGTTAATCCGTAGACACGTTTGAAGTGTCTCGTTAAATGACTTTGATCAGAAAAACCCGCTTCGATTGCCGCTGAAACCAAAGACACGCCTTGCATGATATGAGAACGTGCGGCTTCAAGGCGTAATGAAACAAGATGATTATAAGGGCTCGTGCCTAATAATGCGCGAAACTGCCGTGCGAGAGAAAACCGATCAAGTCCAGTCACTTTCTCCAATTCTTCCGAGCCAATATTTTGTAAAAATGAGGTGTCTAAAAACTCACGAGCCCGGAAAATGGCTGTTTTGTCAATAAGGCAACGTTTGTTGCCTGAGGGCCCTGCCTTGTCCAGAAGAGCGTCCGTAAGTGCAGCTAGAAAAGTATCTATGCGCAGATTTTCCAAAGGCATATCACGATCATCTAACACAAGTGCCAGAGCACGGAGTAGAGACGGATTAAAATGCACTGCCTCTTTAATAAAAGGAAGTGAGGTGGAGGAATTAGGAAGTGCTTTTTGTATCAGTAGGGGGTCTACATAGGCCATGCGGTAATGAAAACCGACTTCTGTTCCTGCATGTCCATCATGCACCTCATCTGGGTGAATGATGATACACGAACCAGCCAAACTGTTTAGATGTTCTCCGCGATAACCAAAACTTTGCACGCCTGAGATTGTATGCCCTATGGCATAACAATTATGCCGGTGTTTGTCGTAGGCGTGTCCACTAAACCCAGCTTCCAGCAAATTCAGACCGGGGTGAATAGTTTTCATATTTATCCAGTTTTGACCTCGTATCTTGCACAATCGTTCAAGACAAGCCGGTCGCTCCGGACATATACTCTTTCCGCTAACTTGTGTAACTTGTTTGGAGCGTTTTGTCATGGATGAAATTACTTTACCGCATGAAACGAAAATTGTTGTTGTCGTTCGTAATGATCTTGAGACATGGCAGAAACTTAATGTTGCTAGTTTTTTAGCTGGTGGTTTGGCTGGTGCTGACCCTTCACTCGTTGGTGAGCCGTATCGGGATGCAACAGGATCCGTGTATCATCCACTTATGCGCCAACCGATCCTCATTTACGCTGGAAGTTTAGATGATCTCCGCCTTGTGCACCGACGCGCCATGGATCGAGATGTCCGTTTGGCAATATATACGAAAGAATTATTTGCAACAAGCAACGATGTGGCCAATAGAAACGTTGTTGAAGCCGTCGAGCGTGATGATCTTAACCTTGTAGGCCTTGCGTTTCATACCGAGCGCCGCGTTGCGGATAAAATCGTAAAAGGTCTTAAGTGGCATGCATAGTCACGAAAAAACTTCTTCAGGACAACGGCTGTAAGAATAATAGGCGTTTCTTCGTCGGGGTGAGCTTCTCAAGAATCGCATCTGCAAATCGTTAAAATATTAATCAAACAATTGTGCGATGAGGATCAAACGAAAAACAGACCTAAAATTCTGACGCGCCCATAGACGGCTGATTTTGTGGGAGATTATTCAAGATCACGCCCCACTCAGCCATCTCATCCAACACTTTTTCGGCCTCAATCCGGTTCGAGGTTTTTACTCCGGCCTTCACCATTTGCAAAATGCGGTTATAGTCAGACTTGGGTTGGATAAATTCCTTTTACGGCATCCGCAATTGTCTGAACAAAAGCATCCATCATTTGCCGCATAGAGCCATCGGTGCACCAAGCGTATGCGGGGGCGGCCCAAACATTGCCTTGATAGTTATGGAAGGTTGCGGGCTCACTTTCAAAAGCGTAGCCGTACAAAGTCCCCTTGTTTACGGCTTCAAGAATAAGCTCATGATTGTAGTATCTGTGGACGATGCTCACGAATAGGGAAGTTTTCTGCATGGAGCGCAGCATATCATCGCTTATGATATGCTGCGTTTCTGCCGTATCGGCCATGCATGGAAAGACAACATCTGAACTGCTGAATAATTTAACAAGATCGATTTTGTCCCACCGCGTGTTTTTCGGTGACCTATTCCAGTAACACACGGACATCCCCAGTCCGTGACAGCGTTCTGCTATAGCCTCGCCAATGTTACCCAGCCCAATAATGCCAGCTACTTTTCCTTTCAGGTTCATTCCCCGATAGGTTTCAAAATCGCTTCCTAAGTTCAGGGGAAACTTGTTTTTGATTAACAGAGGTATCTTGCGTGCAATATTCAACATCATCATAACTGCCCAGTCAGCTACAGCGTCAGAGCTGAAGTTGCGTGTATTGCAAACAGTTATGCCATTAGCCTTCGCGAACCCAGTGTCAATCCAACCATAGGATGTTGATCCGGTAATAATGCATGAAAGATTGGGAATGTTTTTGAAGCTGTCATGTGGCAAAGACCAGTCAACATAGTCTGGGTTGATGGCGAGAATTTTAGGCGACAAATCATTTAACAAAACATCGCTGTCTGATAAAGGAGCCTTTTCAGTTGTTAATATGACCTCAGCTCCAGCGGCCTGAAGTTGCGCCTCATTTTGCGACGTTAGTAAAGTCGGCCAAAGTGGATCAAAAACATATACCTTCACGTTTGCCCTCATAGTAAAAAATGGTGCCAATTCCTTGACAGAAACTGTAGCAAGAAGCCTTGCCTGTAGAGAATATGCAGCCCATTAACGAAAAACAATCGTTAAAATATTAACCAACCGCCTGCGCAATGAGCATCAAAAGCAAAACAGACCTAAAATCCTGACGCGCCCATAGACAGCTGATTTTGTGAGAGATTATTCAAGATCACGCCCCATTCAGCCAGCGCGTCCAGCACCTTTTCCGCCTCAAAATGGTTCGACAAATTTTGTGGACCCTTCACCTCCGGCTTCTAGCCGGAATATGAAGCTACCGGCTTTAACCGGTAGTTATTCACAATATTAACTAGCCCATTACGTGACGTGCGCATGGGTAGCTGATTATGTTTGAGGTTTCTCCTTTTTGATTTTTAGGTTGGCGTTGGTTTTGCCAAAGAACCTTGGGAAGACAAATGAGTTCAGAGATTAATGAGGGTTAAGAATAATGCTTGCTTTAAGTTCGATCTGACGATTCATTTGTTGTTCAATGCCGTGTTTGATCTCTTTCATTTGCTCCTCTGTTGGCATGCGGGGGGATACAAGGCTGGCCGCCAAAGTCAATGGATCTCCGCTTCCGACATAAACATTACTTAGCTTGATCTTCATGCCGCCGCTCAAAACAAGTTGCAAATTCTCAAGCTTTCTTGATGTTGTCTCGCGCTCTAACATGCCGTGCAAAGCATAACCTAAAGGAACGGCAAGAAGGGTCATGAACAGCAAGGCATAGCCCATACCTTTTTTTGCGATGCGTAAAGGGGTATAGCCCATAACCCAAAAGGCCACCACGGCGCCAAAGACGATGCCGGATAGGTTTGCAAGAAATAACAGCATTGCATTCAAAAACATTCCAATATCAAACCAACCCAAACCTATGCCAGCAACGCATAGCGGAGGGACCAATGCGACTGCGATGGCAATGCCTGCCACGCTTTTGGCAACGTTTTCATTTGCTGTTGCATAGGCCCCTACAATGCCAGAAACGAGGGCCACAGCTAAGTCAAATAAATTTGGCGCTGTTCGAGCTGTAATTTCTGACCCTGCATGTTGATTAGGAAGAAGGAGGGTCAAACCCAAAGAGACAAATAAAACGACCAACACGCCGACGACAACGGTTTGAGAACTCTGTCGTGTGACGGAAGCATCAAGGCGAGCCGTCCCCATGGCCATTGAGATGAGCGGAGACATCAGGGGGGCAAGAACCATCGCGCCGATGATAACGGGGCCAGAGTTCATAAAAAGGCCCATCGTTGCCATCACGGTACTGAGCCAAAGTAACAGGAAATATTGGGTGTTCCATCTCGCATTTTGTCGTATTTGTGCAAACAACTCCTTAAAATCATCTGTGCTTGCATGCCTAAAAAGAGGCAGGGGTCTTCGTTCTAAAGTTTCCGCTTCTTCTCCTCTTGGTAATCCATTTATTCGAACGGATTCCTTTGGCTCCTCATCTGCATTTTTTGAAATAGCTTCAGGCGACATGCAAACTTTTAATGCTCTTGGTTTGATTTCAAAACGCAGTTCGCTTGCTTTCTCTTTATGTCCGTCATGCAAATAATCAATTTCGCCATGACTCTTTAATAGGACGGAGCGGCTTTGGATTAGGCCCACGCCTGAAGGCAGCCGTTCGATGTTCATTTCACGCGAAAAGGTGCCTTGAACAAGCAGGAGAAGGGCATTTAGTATGCTGGTCGGCGATAAGACAACCATATCCAAACGCCCATCTTGTTTCGAGAAGGATTCGCCAAACATTTTTTGCATCATTCTTGTCTGACGTGTTTCGATCACGAGAATCGCAGAGGCCACCGTCCGAATAATTACGCCTTTAGCTGTTTCGAAGACAAAGGCTCTATGGTTTATGACAGGAATGTTTGCTAAGCGTTGAAGAAATCTTTTTCCCGGTTCCAGGCTGCTGCGCAAAAGAGCCAGCCCGCCAATACTGACAGATGAGAAAACGGGTTTGTCATTACAGTACAGAATATCCAATGCGCCTTGAGCCTCTTGTAACAGAGTTAGATCAAGCGCTTTGTCTGGCTCGACGCAAGCCCCCATGGCGCGTGCAAAACCACCCCCCACCTGATGGTTGAGAAACAATGCGCGTGCCTGAGAATCAACGACCTTTTCAATAAACGGGCAGATTTTTTCATCAGATATATGAAAAAGAACCGTATCCTCGCTCGTCAAGCAAACTGACGCTAGATTGTCAGGAGTTATTTTAAGAACCATGGGGAGCAGGGCATGATCAGGAAGAGTTTGTTTTTCATCTTCTTCTTCGACCAAAAAGATCATGATGTCCTTATCCTCTTGCTCTCATGGAGTGTGTGGGGCCTTTTATTAAAGGCTTAAACTAGTTTTGGATGAAGGCGGCCAAATCAGAAAAAAAAGTAACCGCTTTCTCAATTTGTTAATCAAGCAGATTTACGCGAACAGTTATCTGCAAGGCTGCTAACTTTATCACGATCTGCTCTTGTTTATCAGAGCAGATTCACGCGAACAGTTATCCGCAAGGCGGCTAACTTTATCACGATCTGCTCTTGTTTATGAGGCTACGAACTTTGTTCAAAGAAATCGTTAAAGTTTTAAGTGTTTGTAGGTTAAAAGAGAATGTGAGAGAAAGGTATTCAGACGAACAGTATATTTGTATGTCATTGATCTTGCGAAAAGGTATGGCGCGTCACGGTCCAATAGACCATGACATCAAGTATTCTTTTCTGGGTTCAAGAGGGCTCAAAGTTTTCGACTTCGTTTTCTTGGGTCACGATTGTTATTTTGGTTTTTTTGTTATGGTCGCCTACACAGTGTTCGCGTGCACGCGCGTGACAGCAACGAAAAGTTTTTGGGGATAGAGCCTCATTTGAAACAGGAAAATTGACAAAGCTTATGGCCGTTGTTGTTAGGCCGAGATTATTAAATACGACGGTATTAAAGAAGCTTGCTTGTGATAGCGCATCACGTGACCGTCAGGAGCTTGTTTGGTATTTTATGCGTTCTTGGTCTATTTGCCTTTTCGTTGGTAACAGCATATACTCCGCGCACATATACGAAGCGCATTTTTTGATCCATTTTATTGAATGCCTCCTTTTCACTCCTTTTGTGGTCTGATAAGGGGAAGAAATGTAGTTGGTATCCCTTTATTTCGATCCGACTAAAGCCCAGCAACAGGGGGACCCCCCTTTTTATGCGATAGGAAGTCTTGATGTTTGTTTTGCGATTTATTCTTCCGTTACTGCTCGCGCTGACGAGTCTGGCCATTGTTGCGACGCCTCTGGCGGAAGGTCTTGTGTCTCGATGGTTTCAGCGTGATGTTGAGTTGCGTGCGACACTTATTTTCCAGTCTGTTGAATATTCGTTGACAGATTTGTGGAATCAAGGGAAGCGCTTGGAATCCTATAAAAAGTTGTTTGATAATATAGCTCGTGATGAACGGGTCCTTGCTGTTGGCATTTGCTCGGCAGAAGGTAAGCTTGTCACAAAAAGCGCGCAATGGCCGACAAACTTTGCTTGTCCGGCCTCTTTGTTGACCCCAGAGCCAATGTTTGTCGTTCAGAATTTAGATAAAGGTGCGCTGTTGTCAGGAAGCTTCCAGCTTCCCGTTGAGGATACGTTGAAGCCACGTTTTATTGTTTTGCATGATTTAAGCTTTGCCCTTCAACGTGAAAGTGAAACGCAATACTATTTGATTGGATTCTTGATCATTGTTTCTTGTGTCGCCGCATTCGTGACATTGTTGACGGCGCGGATTACGATGCGGAGTTGGATCGGTAAGCTGCGCCTGACTTTTAGTGATCCGAAGGCGCGTTGGTCCCAGCAGCGCTTGCCGCGCGAGTTTGTTCCAATCGTCCGCGAAGTGCGGCAAATGCTTCGAGATATTAAACCTGGCGCGTATCCTTTGGAAAATATCAAGGTCGATTGGACGCCCCAAGCTCTTCATCGTTTGTTGAAACAAGAATTGCCGGATTCAGAAGTTATTGTTGTTTCAAATCGTGAGCCATATATTCATAATCTTGTTGACGGCAAAGCTGTTTTACAACGTCCGGCAAGTGGTGTCGTTACGGCTTTGGAGCCGATCACACGGGCTTGCAAAGGGACATGGATTGCCCATGGCAGCGGATCGGCAGATCGACAGGTTGTGGATGAGAATGATCGTATTGCCGTTCCTCCCGATCATCCCGAATATGCTTTGCGTCGCGTTTGGCTGACACCGGAGGAGGAAGAAGGATATTATTACGGTTTGTCTAATGAAGGGCTTTGGCCTCTTTGTCACATTACCTTTGTTCGACCGACTTTCCGCGAGAGCGATTGGTTGGCCTATAAAGCTGCGAACCGGAAGTTTGCTGAAGCCGTGGTACAAGAAGCCAAGACAAAAAATCCGATTGTTCTTGTGCAGGATTACCATTTTGCTCTTCTTCCCAAATATGTGCGTGAGTTGTTGCCTGACGCGACAATTATCACTTTTTGGCATATTCCTTGGCCAAACCCTGAAGTCTTTAGCATTTGTCCTTGGCGTGAAGAGATTTTACAGGGGCTTTTAGGAAGTTCTGTGCTTGGTTTTCACACGCAATTTCATTGTCAAAACTTCATGGACTCGGTTGATCGATTCCTTGAAAGTCACATCAATCGTGATCAGTCGATTATTACGGTGGGTGGAAACGCAACATTAATCCGTCCTTACCCTATATCAATCGCTTGGCCCCCAGAGGGGCTGGCTGATGTTGCTGCGGCAGACGTTTGCCGCCAAGCTGTGTGTCAACGTTTTGCCCTTGATAAGGAGATCCGTATCGGTGTCGGCATTGAACGTTTTGACTATACAAAGGGGATTATTGATCGTTTTCTCGCTATTCGTGAATTCTTGATCGACTATCCGGAATGGCGAGGAAAGTTTACGTTTATACAAGCGGCGGCCCCGACGCGGAGTCAGTTGTCTTCTTATCAGACGATTCAAAAAGAAACGTATGAGGTTGCAGCTGCAATTAATTCTGAATTCGGAAATGAACATTATAAACCCATTATTCTTTTGGGCCGCCATCATGAACCTCAGGAGGTTTTCGAGCTTTTTCGTGCGGCAGATTTTTGTGTTGTCAGCAGCCTTCATGACGGCATGAATCTTGTTGCCAAGGAGTTTGCGGCTACGCGGGAAGATGAGCGCGGCGTCTTGATTCTCAGCACCTTTGCTGGCGCATCTAAGGAGCTTTTGGAAGCCCTGCTTGTTAATCCATATGATGCCAAGGGAATGGCAACGGCCATGCATCGTGCCTTGATGATGCCACCAGAAGAACAGACGGATCGTATGCGGTTGTTGCGTGAAATGATCCGTGACAATAACGTCTATTATTGGGCCGCGCATATTCTCATGGATGCTGCACAATTACGTAAACGCGCCAATCTTGAATCTTTTATTTCTGAAACATCCGAACAGAAAGATGCTTTGTAAATGTGGTTGCGTTTTAATCCCGCAAGGGATGCCCTGTTTCTTGATATTGATGGGACGTTACTTGATATTGCCCCCACGGCGCGTGAGGTTGTCGTTTCACATCAACTGATCAAAGATCTCGGATGTTTACACGATAAACTTGGCGGCGCTTTGGCTTTTATCAGCGGTCGCACAATTGAAGATATTGACGGGCTTTTTGCGCCATTACGATTGCCCTGTTCGGGTGTGCATGGCGCGGAATGGCGACTGTCTTCGCGTGGACCCATAAAAAATATTGCGCCTTTATCCGAAGATTTTCGAAATAAGATCATCGATGCGTTTGCAAAAATGAAAGGCGTCCGCGTGGAAGACAAGGCTTTCACGCTTGCTGTGCACTTTCGGCAATCGCCAGAGTTTGCGGAGAAAATTGAGAAAACATTATCCTCAATTATTGAAAAAGCGGACAAGGATCTTTTGCTTGTCCCAGGTCGCAAGGTTTTTGAAGTTTCGCAAAGTTCGCATGATAAAGGCCAAGCTCTTGAGCGTTTGATGTCCGTGCCTCCCTTTAAAGGACGCCGCCCCGTTTTTCTCGGCGATGATGTTACGGATTTGTCGGCCATTGGTGCTTGTTTGAAAAGGGGCGGCATTGCGGCACGTGTCGGCCAAGGCAACAAGACTCCTCAGAATGCATTTGCAGATCCTGATGCCGTTCGGACTTGGATTAAAACAATGATGATTGAACTCGCGTGATTTTCGATCAAGTTGACGCATAGTTGACTGCAGGCAGCCGCTCTCTTTCTTTACCGAGCAGATTCACGTGAGTGCTTGGCGCAAAAGGTGCCAGCTTTATCACGATCTGCTTTAGACGAATGCGAAGAAACTCGTCTTCTGTTGGGTCTGATGAACAGGCACGGGGCAAGGTATCTGCTTGTTATTTAAGTTTTTGGCGTGTCCAGAATATAGGGAATATCGATGGCAATGATGGTTCCTTGTCCTGCGACAGAGGATACCTTTAATGTGCCGCCTATCGCCTTGACCTGCGCCACAACGGTTCCCATGCCGATGCCCCGCCCAGAATATAGACTGACTTGATCGCGAGAACTGACAGCATGGGTTAACATATCCTCAAGAATTTCTTGATCGTTTCGCTTGTTCCAATCAATATCATGATATTTGACGGTCAGTTTTTTTCGCAGTTTTGCCGTATCCACACCTGCGCCATCATCGGAAATCGTCACAACGAGTCGGTTCATGTTGATCTTCATTCCGATGGAAATTTGTGCGGCGGGGGCTTTACCTTTTGCCTGCCGATCATCAGGCCGTTCAATACCATGGTCGATTGTGTTGCGGAAAAGATGAATAAACGAATCCAGCAAATCTCGATAAAAATCGACAATGACAGGAATGTCTTCATCAACAAAGAGGATCGGTTTGACCTTTTTGTTAAAACGTCCGGCTAAATCGGCAAGAACAGTGTCATATCGTTTTAGATAGGTGCGAAGGGATTCGGCGCAAACATTGCGAAGGTAAAGTTCACGAAGTTCGTTTTGCCCCTTTTGCGCGAGTACGTCAGAAAAGGCGTAAAGCACTTTTTTGTCAAAATTACGTTCCGCCTCAATTCTGGTGATATCCATTCCTAACAGATCATGTAAATAAGCGGATAAAAAGGTGACTTCCTGCGCAATTCTGTCCCGTATTTCATAAGCTGAAGCCAAAGAAGGATTGGTTTTATCGGAAAAAGAAAAAGAGGGCAGCGTCTCAAAAGGCTCCAACGTAGTTTCTAAATCGTGTAGATCCTGCGCAATTTTGTTGAGCTTAAAGATCCCAGCATCCCCCTTCATCGTGTGAATTTCACGTCGCAGGTTTTCCAGATTTACTTGCGGCCCTTGCCCGCGCAACGTTGTCAGTAATTCGTTGAGGCGGCGTATATGTGATCCAAAAAAAGCGCGATCACGAAAAATCTGTTCTAATGATTCAAATAAGGCCCGCCGCTCTTCGGCGCTTTCCTGTTGGTGTACCTGTTCGGTAACATCCGTTGCGATCAAGATTATGCGGTCTAGCGCTCCATTCGGCAGCCTGTCGGGTTTATAGGTCAGCTTGATAATCGAGCCAGAGGAATGATAGTAAACCTTCGGCACAAAGCGCATGATCTCATAAAAAGACATGGCATGCGTCTGATTGAAAACCAGTTTTAACGCTGACTGCATCGTTGCCTTCTGTTTGGGGTCAAGGCGAAGAATTTCTGAAATCTGTTTACCTGTAGGTTCGATCTCAAGCAGCGCCTCACATGCCTTGGAATAGGTCGGCAAGCACAAGCCCGCACGATCAAGCATCATATAGCCGTGGCCAAGCGCGTTGATTAAAAGGCGAATGGTACGGTTTGCGGTGGCCAATGCGTTGGCATCCGCGTTGTCGCCCTTTTTTTCTGTTGCTAAAGCATCCAAAATCGCCTGACCACGAGCCATTTGGTATGGGTACATATCATCGGGCGCTTTAAGCTTCCAGATGGATTGAAGAATATAACGCGCACAGGATGGGTAATTGCTGCGACAAAATTGATCCTTTGTCGCTTCGGCTGTTTCCGGCATATTGGCCATCTTGTCGTTAAAAAAGATGCATCCCGGATAACGTTCACATAAAGGGGGTCTTGCGGAACAGGCAGAACACTGGCCGTGCGGGGGCTTTTGTTTTGGATCATCGGCCATTTTACTTCTCCTGAATAAAGATAGAGCCTTTTCCGGTTAGGTTGGCGCTTATAGGGCGGGCCGATTTAACTGTGACTTGTCTAATGATATTGGGCAATCGCAATCCAGCATTCCTGTCCGTCTGCCAAGAAATCAATGCGCAGTTTCTCCGACTGAACAAAGCCTGTCTCGTTCATATCCTGTTCATGGATCAGCTGGGGAATGCCCATCGTTAATCCGTAGCCGTTGCCGTTGACCGATGTTTTGAAAAGCCCATAGATCATATTTGTGATTTCGCCAGCGGCGTCATCGATCATTGCCAGATCTTTCTGCTCATCTGGAAGATTAAGTACTTTTAATAGAAGGGGGCGTTTGAACGCGGCGATAAAGGCGCCAAACGGGACTCCATTGTCGGTTAGCTGGATTTGTGCAGCATGTCTGGCCTGCAGACCCAAATCGACATGGCGACCAATGTTGCATAAATCGACGCATGTCGGCAGTTGAAAGGCCGAAACAAACGTCGTGTCGATGGCTGTTTGGATTGAAGCCGCTATGCAGTCGTTCAAGTCGAGAAAGCGAGGTTCAACCATCCCCATCCAGCTCCGGCAACCCGTTTTTCCATCCTATGATGTCATTTATTTTGTGAATAAGAAGTTCTGGTTGGAAAGGTTTGGGGATGTAGGCTGTCGCCCCTTCCTCAATGGCTTTCAGAATGTTGGCGTCTTCGGATTCAGAGGAAACCATGACGATCATCATATCCTTTAGTCGCTCGTCTTTTCGGCAGGTGAGAAGAACGTCAAAACCGTTCATTTCCGGCATAGCCCAATCAAGGAAAACGATGTCATAAGGATGACCTTCGTCCGCTTTCTTACGGATTTTCTCGAGCCCCTCGCTTCCGTCTGCGGCCTCATGTGGCGTGGATGCGCCCAATCCTGTGACGACGCTTGCGATTGCACGTCGGGCAAAAGCATGATCATCGACAATTAAAAATGTTGTCTGACTTAAATCCACGACACCCTCTTTTGTCTTTAAAAGCAGATAAAAACCCTAATAAGTAAGGTATCGTAACATCCATACGTTAATATTTGATTAGATTGAGAAACAGGGGAAATGCGGTGTTCTGTGGATTATCCAACCTGTTTCCATTTGCCAGCGGGAGAAGCGAGGATCATTTCTTCTTCGGCATAGAGAAGGGCTTCCAATTCTTCTTCCGTGAGGTTTGCATAATCAGGGATCGAAAAATCGTCCATGGCTTCGACGGGCCGTTGTTTTTTGTCGGAGTCAATCTGGCCCTTTGCAAAAGCTTTAAGTTGCGAGAGGCGTTCGATAATGGGGGTCTTCAGGTTTAGTGTTGAAACAGCCTTGATGGCGGCCTGAGCCGCACGTTCAACATGCTGAGCTGTGCGTTGCGTTTTGCTCTTCATCGTCGTGTTTGTTGCTGGCTTTGTGCGGCGAAGATTTGGCACCTGTTCTGTCCCGGATTTTTCGTGGGGGGGAGGTGTCTGCTTTGCTGGGTGCGTTGTATCAGAGACAATTTCTGATTTTGCTTTGGATAAGCTTGCGTGAACGGTTTCTCTAGATGAGATCGTATGGGCCTTCATGTCCTGTTCGCCAGTCGATGAGCTGAGGTTTCCTTCTTGTCCGCCTGACGGGGATGGCGGATTCGGCGTTAAGGAAAGCGATAAGGGGTGTTGATTGCTGGGGCCCTTGAGTGCAGCGCGAGAAGAGATCACTTTGCTCGGTGGGGTGATTTTGCCGTTTTTTTCAATTTTACTTAGACGGGGGATGACTTCTTCAATGTGGCGGACAAGGGCTTCTAAGGCTTGCTGCTTGGAAGTGCCTTCGCTTCGCGGCTCTATCGTGTTGTAGTATGAGGCATAGTCGCTGGCCATTCCATAGATTGAGGCAATTTGTCGAGACAGCTCGGCGCCTAAGAATCCCAACTTGCCGATGTAAGCCTGAAATACGATGATGCGAATACGTGGCCACGTTGTGTTTTCGCTGGTTTCTTCTTGCGCGATCTTTGACAGACGTGCCTGACACACAGACCGCGCCGCCATAAGTTCACCATGCAAAGCTGCGGCGATGGACTTTATATCCTCTTGCTTTTGACGGAATTTATTCCATGTAAAAGTGCCTGATAAGACGAGCGTTGTTCCAAGCAATAAAAGGCCAGACAACAACAGCTGATAGCGTTCGATCAAACCATGCGTGTCAGCGGGTGGCGCTGGTGTGGCGTCCGGTTGGGGCGTCATCAACATGGCCTGAATATCATCTGCCGTGGTGGCCGATTCAAGATGAACACTTAAGTCGGGGTTAAGTTGAGGCAGGGGCGGCATGGCAGCCTTATCTCCTGCGCTGAGCTTGACGACTAAAGGGTGTTGATTGGTTTCGTCCTGCGCCAGACCTGCGGTTTGAGAAGGTGCGGGCGTTGTTTTGGCAAGTTCAGCCTTGGCAAGCTCGACTTCTTGTTTCGCCTGTTCAGCTTCTTGCTTGGCTTTCTGCGCTTCTGCCTTGGCTTTCTCGGCCTTTGTCATTACAGCGCGGATGCTAGATTCAGAAGCAGCCGAAGGAAGGGACGTTGACCAAAGGCCCAATTTCTGACTCTCTGCCGCCATTTCAGCTGCCTGATAGGGCGTGTCATAAGGCGTACCATGCAGCGATCCACGAGCGCAGGCAGCAAGGCCGCGCCGTAAAAGCTCAAGGCCGAAATCAGCTTGGGCCGCGTTGTGGCAAAGCGCGAGATAGTGTCCATCGCGTGTGCGATCTTTGATCTGGCAGGTGACGGTGCCTTGCGCCAAAGAATCGAGGACAGCGCGAGCCTGAGGACCGAACGATGCGCCCACCTGCGGGGGCACGACGCCAAAGAGTCGGATCTCCGTGTTGTTGATGCGCAGGCGTTCTGTGTCCACAATGGTGGCCGGCCCCCGTAAGAGGGTTGAGGGGCTAAGGGGAGTCGTTTTCCCAGACAAGATTTCTTTGCTGACAGGCGTGCGAGGTGATTTCCGTGGCGTAGGGGCAAGTTGCGCATGTGCTGTTCCCATGCAAAGGAAGAGCAAGGCGCTTGTCAGATACAAAGAATTGCGTAGATTGATCATAGGTGAAACTAGCCCCAATTGCTTTACACGCATACAGCCATTCTTTTTACATCAGCTTTGCTCTCGCTGAAAGCACGATTTTTAACCCTTTGTTTTGTTGAGTATCTGGTAAAAATCGTCCATATCTGCCGTATCACGACGAAGAAAAGGATGCCCTATGACCAATATAACGCCGCCCATACCCGTCACAGTCTTAACTGGTTATTTGGGGGCGGGGAAGACCACGTTGCTTAACCGTATTTTATCTGAAAAGCATGGCAAGAAATATGCGGTTATTGTTAATGAGTTTGGCGAGGTTGGGATTGATAACGATCTGATCATCGAAGCCGATGAAGAGATTTATGAGATGAGTAATGGCTGCGTGTGCTGCACCATTCGCGGCGACCTCATCCGTGTGATTGGGGGTCTTGTCAGGCGGTCGGGACGTTTCGACGGCATCTTGGTGGAAACGACAGGTCTTGCCGACCCGGCCCCCGTTGCGCAAACTTTTTTCACGGACCGTGATATTGCGGCCAAGACCAAGTTGGACAGTGTGATTACGCTCGTCGATGCTTATCATGTGTGTGAGCAGTTGAAGAACTCGCCCGAAGTCGAACAGCAGATCGCCTTTGCCGATTGTCTTGTTTTGAATAAGATAGACCTTGTCGAGGCGGCGGACATTGAGGGCATCAAACATCTGCTTCATACGCTTAATCCTTTTGCGCGGATTCTTGCTGCCGAGCGAAGTGAGGTGAAGCTTGAGGACATTTTGGGTTTTGGCGGGTTCGACCTGAATAAGATTTTGGAACTGACGCCGGATTTTCTCACTGCCGAGGAAGAGGAAGCGGCGGCAAGCGAAGGTCATGTGCATGGTGATGGATGTGGTTGTGCCTCATGCAGCAGCGCCGCGCATGAGAATCCCCGCTTTCGCCACGATACGGCGATCAGCAGTGTGTCGTTGACCACAGAAAAACCGTTGGATGGGGATAAGATTCAGAATTGGATCAGCGAGCTTTCCGCGACGAAAGGGCCTGACTTATTGCGCTATAAGGGGATATTCAGTTTCGATGGTGAGGATAAGCGCATCGTCATTCAAGGTGTGCACATGATGATTGAGGGCACCGTTCTTGCGCCCTGGCCGGAAGGCGCACAACGCTATAGTCGTCTTGTGTTGATTGGACGTAACCTTGATCCCCAACGGTTGCGTGTCGAGTTTCTGGCATGCGTGAAGCGGTAAAACTGTGTAATACCGACCTGTGTATGAAAGCATCCCTACTGGTCACGAGAGGCCCTTTCAATGATACCAACCGCCCGATGAACCGACGCGCTGGGTCATGAGCGGTTGCGAGGAGATAGCCTCTTGCCGGACAGTCCTTTCCTTTAAAAACAAAGCGCCCGTCCGGCAAGAGGATCGCGAGGCGCAGAGCGAGTGATTGACAGCAGCCCTTTCAATGAGTCCGTTCATAGACGGATTGGTATAAGGGGAGGGCGAGGGTGGCTCCAACGTCTGCCGATTTTGCTTCGGGAGACCCTTAGTTTTTGACCCCCTATATATTGTGTTTTTCTTTGCATTGCGACCACAATATATGGCGTTATTTTTGCTTAAAACGGCCTCTCAGCGAGCTGATGATCAAAAATCGACCCTACCTACAGCTCAGCGCGACGAGAGAGGCCCATTTTTTGCTAACGTATTGAGATATAACGAATTATATTTTCGGTTTTTGAGGGGGCACAGAACCTCATTTTGGCTTTATCGTCTCTGGATTTTGGCTCAATGGCCGGGAGGACCCTATCGTTTTTATTGCGGTTCAGGACCCAGAGTCTCACCGTTCAAACAAAGCTGCCAATTGTTCGGTCATGGCCCCGCCCAGCTGATCAACGTCGGTGATGGTCACGGCGCGTTTGTAATAGCGTGTCACGTCGTGGCCGATGCCGATGGCCACAAGCTCAACAGGTGATCGGCGTTCGATCCATTCGATAACTGAGCGTAAATGCAAGTCGAGGTAGTTGTTGGGATTGGCCGACAAGGTTGAATCATCGACGGGCGCGCCATCTGATATAACCATCAGGATTTGACGTTCTTCAGGTCGCGCAAGCAAGCGATGATGTGCCCACAACAAAGCTTCGCCATCGATGTTTTCTTTCAACAGGCCTTCGCGCAGCATGAGGCCCAGATTGATGCGTGCGCGCCGCCACGGCGTGTCCGCTTCTTTATAAATGATGTGGCGAAGGTCATTCAGACGACCAGGACGCGGTGGTTTATGCGCGGCGATCCATGCTTCGCGGGATTTGCCGCCTTTCCATGTCCTCGTTGTAAATCCAAGAATTTCGGTTTTCACGCCGCAGCGTTCCAATGTTCGGGTCAGAATATCGGCGCAAGTCGCCGCTGTTGTAATGGGCCGACCGCGCATGGATCCTGAATTATCGATCAAGATTGTTACGACGGTATCGCGAAACGTCGTTTCTTTTTCCGCTTTAAACGAAAGTGGTAGAACGGGATTGGCAATTACGCGAGCGAGGCGGGCGGCATCAAGAAGGCCTTCTTCCAAATCAAAGTCCCAAGAACGAAGTTGTTGGGCCATCAGGCGACGTTGCAGTTTGTTGGCAAGGCGAATGATGATGTTTTGCGCGTGACGTATTTGATAATCGAGAAGTCGCCGCAAGCGTTGCAGCTCCGCTTGAGGACATAAATTCTGTGCATGCACAATCTCATCATGAGCTTTGGTGTAGGTGCGATAGGTGGTGACAAAACTTTGTGCGTCAGCTTCCCCTTTGTCGTTTTGCCGTTGATCTTGATCTTCACCGTCCTCTATCGTTTCGGACGGATCATCTTGTGCGGCGGACATTTGCATCGACGGATCGTCTGTCGCTTCACTGGGGGTGGCGTCATCTTTTACGGCTTGGGCTTGTTGCTGTT
>JAQUYN010000095.1 GCA_028691835.1 Alphaproteobacteria bacterium
TGCAGCGACGCTTGGCCTCATCCCCAGAGGCTATCTATCAATCACTGCGCCGCCGTCGGGAGAGGCTGGAAAGTCGTTTGCGTGAACTGGAATTATTGCAACGCGGCGGTAAAAAAGCGCCAATTCTGGACCCGGCCCTTCGGACATTGGATGCGGAAGACGTAGAGGATTTGGAAGACGCGCCGGACAATGAAGTCCAGGAGGCAGAAGAAGAAATCCTCGACCAAGCGACTGCGGCGCGGTCGATAGTCGAGCTGAAGGCGGAAATCGAAACCCTTAAAAATCTTGAGGCAATGGCGCTTAGTCTCCGCCGCAGCGGTACAGACACAAAATGGTGCGAATTATCAAAATTATTGGGTGAAATATTCATGACACCCGGATGTATCACCGAATCGACGCCGCCTTACGGAGCCGGTCAGATACCGCCGCCCACACCTTCACCGCATCAGAAACTGGTTATCTTCACCGAACACCGGGACACGCTGAATTATCTGGAAAGTCGCATCAGCACATTGCTGGGGGAAAAAGACGCGATTGCCATCATTCACGGTGGCATCGGGCGTGAAGCTCGCGCGAAAGAACAGGAAGCCTTTAAACATGATCCCAGAGTGAAGATTTTATTGGCAACCGATGCCGCCGGTGAAGGTATCAATTTGCAACGGGCCCACTTGATGATTAATTATGACCTGCCGTGGAATCCCAACCGCATTGAACAGCGTTTTGGACGCATTCACCGTATTGGCCAGACGGAAGTCTGTCATCTCTGGAACCTCGTCGCTGAAGAAACTCGTGAAGGTGATGTTTATCGCAAGCTGCTCGATAAGCTGGAACAGGCGCGTCAATCGCTGGGCGGGCAGGTATTCGATGTATTGGGCAAGCTGGAGTTTGAAGGAAAAACACTGCGTGATCTGCTCATTGAGGCCGTCCGGTATGGCGAGCAACCGGAAGTCAAAGCTTACCTGACAACGATAGTCGATAAGGCGCTTGACCAGAGCCATATTCGAGAATTATTGGATGAGCATGCGCTGGTTCATGATACGATGGATGTCAGTCGCGTATTTAGTATTCGGGAAGCCATGGAACGAGCGGAAGCCCGGCGTCTGCAACCGCATTATATTGAATCGTTTTTCCTGGAAGCCTTCCATCACCTGGGAGGCAAGGCCAAACAGCGCGAATCCAAACGCTATGAAATCACCCATGTCCCGGCGCCTGTCAGAAACCGTGATCGGCTGATTGGCATTCGTAAACCGGTGATGCCGCGTTATGAACGGATTGTGTTTGAGAAGTTGCTGATCGCACCGCAAGGTCAGCCGCTTGCCGCTTTTGTCTGCCCGGGACATCCACTCCTGGATTCCGTTATCGACCTAACCCTTGAGCGGCACCGCGATCTCTTGAAGAGGGGTGCCATACTGGTGGATGATAAAGATGACGGCACACAACCACGCGTTCTTTTTTACCTCGAACATGCCATTCAGGACGCCAGTCTGACGCGCACCGGCGAGAGACGTGTTGTTTCCAAACGCATGCTCTATGTGGAGCTTGACGCCGAGGGCAAGGCACGGCACATGCAATATGCCCCCTATCTTGATTATCGACCGCTCAAGGAAGGTGAACCCGGTCCTGAGGAAATTCTCAGTCGTCCGGAATGCGCATGGATCACCCACGAATTGGAACAGGCAGCCCAAAAACATGCCGTGGCGAATGTCGTTCCAGAGCATTTGTCGGAAGTGAAAGCAAACAAGCTTTCACTGATTGCCAAAACAGAAGCGGCGGTAAAAGATCGACTGACCAAGGAAATCAATTACTGGGACCACCGTGCAGAAGAACTTAAACTTCAGGAGCAGGCAGGAAGACCAAACGCCCGGCTCAATTCCGGTGAGGCGAGAAAACGAGCCGATAGTTTACAGGGGCGCTTGCATAAACGATTGGAAGAACTCAAGCTGGAAGCGCAAATTTCCCCCTTGCCGCCAGTGGTGCTTGGCGGATTGTTGATCATCCCCAAAGGTCTCCTTGCAGTAATGGCTGGTAAGCCCGTTTTAGCGCCTACACAGACAACGGATACCCAGGCTGCCGCCGCAAATGCCCGCGCCATCATCATGGACATTGAACGCAGTCTTGGCTTTGATCCGACCGACCGCGAGCTGGAAAAACTTGGTTACGATATCGAAAGCCGGGTGCCGGGAAAAGGCAGGCTGAGATTTATTGAGGTTAAGGGACGCATTGCCGGAGCCTCAACCATCACCGTAACCCGCAATGAAATTCTATACTCGCTCAATAAACCGGATGATTTTATTCTGGCTATTGTAGAATTCAAAGGCGGTGACGTTCATCAGGTTCATTATGTCCGTCAGCCTTTCCATCGTGAACCGGACTTTGGAGTAACAAGCGTCAACTATGATTTTGCTGAGTTGATTGCTCGGGCGGAGGAACCGCGATGACGGGAGGGCCGGTTTTTTTTGAACGGATTCGCCAGCACGCTTCCGAATTATGGGACAAGTTGGAACGCGATCCGGAATTAGCCGGACCATGGCATCTACTCTTTAATCAAGTGCAAAGTCCGCGGCACGTCTTATCTGAACTTCTTCAGAATGCGGATGATGTTGGTGCAACAGAAGCATCCATATGCATCGAAGACGATGCTCTCATATTTACACACAACGGTGAAGACTTTACTGAGGATCATTTTGCATCTCTATGCCGGTTTGCATATTCCAACAAGCGTGACCTTCATACCATAGGCTTCCGTGGTATTGGTTTTAAAAGCACTTTCAGCGTGGGTGACAATGTTGAGCTTTATACGCCGACCCTTTCAGTTGTCTTCAATCGGAAGCGATTTACCGAACCGATTTGGGTCAAAAAAAAGCATATTATTGATAATAGAACACAGGTTCGTGTTGTTATTAAAGATGAACATCGGCAGAGAGAGCTTGAGAAGAACTTACAGGAGTGGTTGACAAGTCCAGTATCACTCCTTTTTTTTCGTCATATCCGTCACCTTCAAATTGGTGACAACGATCTCTTTTGGCAGAGTCAAGGTCCAGGACCCATTACTGGGACAGAAATGATGGCGCTGCGGGATAAACCCAAAGAGATATTACTTGTCGTACGCTCTGACAGCGAACCTTTCCCTGAAGAATCTTTAACGGAAATCAGGCAAGAGCGTCTGATTAGCACCGATCGTGAAATGGAATTTCCACCCTGTAAGGTTGAAATCGTGCTTGGTGCAAAAGGACGCCTTTATGTTGTATTACCGACAGGCGTCGAAACACCGCTCCCCTTTGCCTGCAACGCACCTTTTATTCAGGATCCGGCGCGACTGAAGATTAAGGATCCGGAAACCTCATTCACAAATCGTTGGCTGCTTAAACGTATTGGATCTCTGGCCGCTTCCGTCATGTTAAAGTGGCTGATGCATATCCAAAGTGTTGCCGATAAAGCGCATGCCTATAGTCTTTTACCTGAAGTGGATCACGATGACAACACACTGGAAGATATGTGCGCCGCAACTGTCGAAAAGTCCTTTAGGGATACAATAGAAGGCAAACCTTTTCTTTTAACCGATGAAGGCCGACTGAAAGCGTCTGGCCAGAGCGTGGTTATCCCTGAAACACTGTTTGATGTTTGGCCGGCTGACGAAGCGTCTCACTTTTTTGATGAATCTGCTCGCACAGCGCTTTCGCGTCATGTTTCAGAAAATGACAAAAATAAACTTTATCATTGGGGTGCTGTCGAAGAAATAAGTAAAGATCAAATCATCAAAGTTTTACAAAATAAACATTTGCCTAAACCAAAACATTGGCAAGGCCTACTTACGCTTTGGTCTTACTTGGAATCTGACTATACTCTATACCGCCAGGCTGAGAATAGTAAAAAATTATGCATCATTCCTGTGCAGAGTAAGGATTACATGTATGCAGCGAGCGAAGTCGTACGGATCGGTGAAAAAAGATTGCTCCAGTCGGAAGAAGACTGGAACTTCCTTTCGGCAAATTTACTGGTACTGAATCAGAATTGGCCTCGTTTTCTTGCTGAGCAACGCAGAAGCGCTGAAGAAACTAATGACAAAAATCTCCAGACACAGGTAAATGCCGCCTATAAAGCATTTAAGGCCATTGGCCTGGAAGAGACGAGTGACGTCAGTAAAATTCTTGAACGGGCTGCGATAGATTTTTTCAGCAACAAAGGTAAGGTTTCATTATCTTCTTGTGTTCAGTTTACTCAAATAGCCTGCAAATTGGGTGTAAGTATAAGTGATTCATTTCAATTCATAACACGAGATGGACATTTTCGCGGTATTAAAGAAGTTATATTGTTTGATGCAGACGGTAGCATGGAAGATCATGTGCCCGAAGATTGGTGTGCAAAACATTTCCTGCATAGCGATTACACAAAGTCATTCTATTCATGTACGGCGGATGAGTGGAAACAGTGGATTTCGTCAGGTCGCTCAGGAATTTCCACTTTTCCTCCTCTCGATCTGTCCAGGCAGACAATTTGGGGAAAGCAAAACCTGAATGATGAATTAAACAAACGAGGTTTTACCGGCGCGCTCTACTTTCCTTACGCGAGAACGCATTTTCAAATCGAGGATTGGGACTTCGACGCCAAGCTTTGGAGCTACTGGCGGATGATCGATGAGGATAAGGATGAGGACTGCCTGTGGGGTTGTTTAGTCGAACAAATCCTGATGCAGCCGGAAACATACTGGTCAAAATCATTGAGCGCCCGGGTTCTTCAAGTTGCAACAACAGGCAGCGTGCGAGCAATTACCGGCGAGGAGATACTTCCCACATGGATAATGAAGCTGCGCAACCTGCCGTGCCTTCCCGATACACGTGGCTTTTACCATATTCCTGCTGAGCTACTGCGGCGAACTCCAGAAACGGAATCGCTTATAGATGTTGAGCCTTTCATACACGGACGTTTCGATACGGAATCCACACGACCACTTCTTAAGTTGCTTGGCGTTCGTGATACACCAACGGGACCTGCCAGCATCCTGAACCGTCTGCGGGCGTTGTCGAAAACAAATGAGCCGCCGATTCATGAAGTTGAAAAATGGTATCGTCGTCTCGACCAGATGTCTCAATACTGCTCAACCAATGATTATGACAGCATCAAGAAGGCATTTTATGGGGAAGATATAATCCTGCTTGCGGCCATGGGTTGGTCAAAAGCGTCGAATGTGTTTTTGACAGCTAACGAGGATGATGTTCCAGGCGCAGCGGTGATTAGAACATCGGTAAGCGATCTGTCACTCTGGCGAAAGATAGGTGTTGCAGAACGTCCAACAGCCGATTTAGCCATTAAGTGGTTAATGGGTCTAACTTCTGGAAAAACTTTATCGCAAGACGAAGGAAAACGCGTCCGCGCAATTTTGCCGCGCCATGCTGCGAGAATTTGGAATGAATGTGGCCATTGGCTGAATCTGTCCAATGAATGGGTTCCAACATCCTCACTTCATTATGCGCTGACGATGCAGACCTTAATACCTTGGAGCCATCTTCACGAGTGGCTAAAACAGCAAACAGCGGATTTCCAAAGGTTGTCCACAGAAATCATAGAATCTCACCCGTTTTGCGATCTTCCAGCTTTGGCTGTTGTTATAAAGGATAAACTATATAGTAGTCCGCAAAGACCGAGCAAACCCGAGCAAAAAATTTGGTTGAAACAAGTGGGTTCAGAATTGCGTCGAATCGAACTTGATGACGTCAGTGAAACTGAACGTATCAGAGCATTAGCAGCAGATCTCTCAAATACCGAATGGCAGACAACGGCGAACCTTGAAATTATTCCTTACATCAATGGGACGCCGGCGGGAACAACAAGACGTACTGAAGTTTTGTGGCTTGATCAAGTGCTTTATGTCAGTAACCTGTCGCAGGCCAAACTCGCACGGCTTGTGCCCGAATCATTGGGCAAATTTTTTAATAGGCATGATATTAGTGCGGCACTGAATTACTGCTATGAGAGGGCGGCTGAGCAAATTGTTGAATACATCGAAGAAAACTTCAAATTAACGCCATACACCACCGATAATAAAGCAGTCGATGAATCTGCTGTCGGTTCAAGAGAATATAAAGCGGAAGATAGGTCAGTTGATCGAGGGCTTTCGGATAGCAATACGATTGATGATAATGAAGCCATAGCAACAGCTAAGGAATCCGATATTGGATTGACAATCCAAGCTCCAGTTGAAGAAGAACCTTTTGAGGATGTCGAAGTGAATCCTGATGATGTTGATATCATAGAACAGAAACACCAGCATCATCCCAAACCGCCTAAGCCAAAAATTATCGAACGTTTTGCCCAAGTAATGGATTTCCAAAAAGATGGTGAAGAGAAGTTCTGTCACAAGGACGGAAGATGGATCGAGAAAGCTATTGATGCTCTTTTCCCCTGGGAAATGAGAACCGCTGCAGGGCAGATCATTCGTTACTATTGGCTCAAGGAACATTGTCTGGAACAAGAACCTCTTCAGATTGAGTCAGACAGATGGGCAGCGATAGATAAGTACCCTGAACTTTACGCATTTGTTCTCGTAAACCTTTCAAACGAACCCATAGAGATACCGGGTGAAAGGCTTCAAACCATGCTTAAAAATGGCGAAATTGTTCTTTATCCAGCGACATATCGCCTAGCATACGGAAG
>JAQUYN010000096.1 GCA_028691835.1 Alphaproteobacteria bacterium
GTTACCGACTTCACTGAAGGGGTCGAAGAACGTCTGGAAGGTGATGAGGACAATATCGACGAATTGGATGATGGCAACAGCGTCGGCGGCAAGGTTAAGATCAGTCTGTCCGACATGGACGTGCCGTTCTGGAAAGACGACCTCCACCGCGACCTACACCTGATCCAGGCGCTGCTGGAATCCATGCGCAAGATCACGCCGGAGGATGATGCCAAGCTCCAAGACCTGAAAACCCGCATCAAGGAAAAAATTAGAAATCCAATCAACGAGAACAACAAAAAGATTCTGATCTTTACGGCCTTCGCCGATACCGCTCAGTACCTCTATAAAAACATCGCGGGCATCCAGAACAACATCAACGTTGCCGTGGTGACGGGGCAAGGTGCGCCTAAAACGACGTTGGGCACGGGATACGACTTTCAAGCCGTTTTGACGCTCTTTTCCCCGCGCGCGAAGGAAAAGGCGTTGATCATGCCCGAAGTAAAGGGCGAATTGGACATCCTAATCGGCACGGATTGCATCTCCGAAGGCCAGAACCTTCAGGATTGCGACTATCTGATCAACTACGACATTCACTGGAACCCCGTGCGCATCATCCAGCGTTTTGGACGCATTGACCGCATCGGCTCTCCCAACGCCAGCATTCAGCTTGTCAATTACTGGCCGGACATCTCGCTCGACGAATACATAAACCTTAAAGAGCGGGTAGAAAACCGCATGATCATCGCCGACGTGACGGCCACGGGCGACGATAACGTCCTGACCGCCAAGAGCAGCGAGATTGCTTATCGCAAGGAACAGCTCCGCCGTCTGCAGGAAGAGGTAATCGAGCTGGAAGACCTGAAAACAGGCGTTTCCATCACCGACCTTGGCCTCAACGACTTCCGCATGGATTTGATCAACTACGTCAAACAGCATGGCGATCTGGAAGACGCACCCAAGGGCATGCACGCCGTTGTTCCTGCCGAGCCTGAGCTTGGTCTGAAGCCAGGCGTCATTTTTGCACTGCGTAACCGCAACAACGGCGTGAATATCAATCAGCAAAACCGCCTGCATCCGTATTATCTGATTTATATCGCCAAGGATGGCGATATCATTGCCAACCATACCGAGGCCAAAAAGTTGCTCGACCTTGTGCGCACCAGCAGCAAAGGGTATGACGAACCAATCTCCACCGTCTGTCGCTTGTTTAACAGCGAAACCGACGACGGGCGAAACATGAAGCCGTATTCTGACCTTCTAGGTGCGGCCATCCGCTCGATGATCGAGGTCAAGGAAGAAAAAGACCTCGACAGCCTATTCAGCGGTGGCAAGACTACGGCACTTGTGAATGCCATCTCAGGCCTTGATGATTTTGAGCTGATCGCCTTTCTGGTTATTCAGGAGGGAATGGCATGACGCTCTTCGCCTATCCGCAGAAAGCCGCTTTTGGGCGAGTTTTGCCCAAAACAAAAATCTACCAATATGCTGGCCCCAGCACAGCAATGAAAAAGCTTTTTGTGGATCAGGTGGATCAAGTCGCCTGGGCGTATAAACTGGCACCGGAGACGATCAACGTCAAAGCCACCAAGACTGTACCGGAGATTCAGGTCTTCACTATCGCCCTCAAGACGGGTGAGCTGAAGGAAGATGTTCTGCGCTGTATCGACAAGGCCATCCCTTTCCCCATCCTGTTTGAGCTGGCCTATGACGGCAAAGTCAAGGCCGTGGCATGCTACAAACGCCCAAGTGAGGCCGATAGTACGAAATGGGTTTTAAGTGTCTATTTTGAAACGCCATGGCTGGCAGCAGATGCGCCGCGCGCGGCTCTGCCCCTTATGCTTGATCTGGCTGCCTTGTATGCCGAATTGCTGCGGGCGATCATCCCCCACCCGGCAAAACAGGGGGAAAGCTTGCAAGATCATATTGCGCGGGTGGATGCCATCCGCGCGCGACAGAAGGAAGTCACAAAAGCCGAAGCGCGCATGACGCGCGAGAAACAGTTTAACCGCAAGGTTGAAATCAATGCCAATATCCGGACGATAGAGCAAGAGATCGCGGATTTGACGGGCAAGACGTAAAGGAGCGAATGAAGACATGGAAAAACTGAAAATGCACACCCCCGACCTGACGCAGGATCATATCGCCCGTATCCGTGAGATGTTCCCGAACTGCGTGACCGAGGCGAAAGACGCACAAGGCGTGATCAAGCTGGCCGTGGATTTTGACCTGCTGAAACAGGAACTCTCCGGCCAGATCGTGGAAGGGCCGCAGGAACGCTATCATCTCAATTGGCCTGGCAAGCGCGAAGCTTTGCTCACCGCCAACGCACCCATCGCCAAAACGCTCCGCCCCGTGCGCGATGAAAGTGTCAATTTCGACACCACCAAGAACCTGTTCATCGAAGGTGACAACCTCGAAGCCCTCAAGCTTTTGCAGGAAACCTATCTGGGCAAGATCAAGATGATCTATATCGACCCGCCGTATAATACGGGGAACGATTTCATCTATGAGGATGATTTTGCGGAGGACGTAGAAGAATTTAAGGTGCGCAGCAATCAGAAGAGTGAAGAAGGCATTTCTTTGGTAGCGAATTCAGACACCAATGGCCGATTCCATTCGGACTGGTTGTCATTCATTTATCCGCGCATAAGGCTTGCACGAAACTTATTATCAGATGATGGTGTTTTGTTTATCAGCATCGGTGAGCAAGAAATAGATAACCTGCTAAAAATGTGTAAGGAAATTTTCGGAGAAGAAAACTTTGTAACAACATTTCTTCGACAACGGAAAAAGAAACCATCTTTTTTACATTCGAATGTTGGCTCTATGTTTGAGTACGTTGTTTGCGTAGCCAAAAACAGAGCCTTTGCCCCTCCATTCTCAGTGGATGTCACAACAGCTGGGAAGAAGTACCCTCTCAATAATGCGGGCAATTCAATAGGTGTTCTTACATTCCCGCCGAAATCAGTTAGGTTTTCTGAGAAACTAGCATCTTATGAACCCCAAGACATGAGCGAGGGGAATATCATTACACGCTTATTGGATAAGGTCGATGTACTCGACAACTTGAATATCGACACATTTCGTTTAGAAGGAGAATTTAGATACAGTCAAACTTATCTTGATGAGATTATTCGTGCAGGAGAAGTCATAACAATATCAAAAGCACCATTTCGTCCAAATCACATTAAGGCAGGAGGCGATGTAAAAAAAATGCATAACCTTCTCAGCCCGGAAACATATCAATCAGGAACAAATGAAGATGGAACTTCTGAATTGGAAAGTCTATTGGGGGCAGTGCTATTTGATAATCCAAAACCATCCAGCCTAATTCAGGTTCTCTGCAAGGCAGTTACTTACGATACTCCGGATGCCATAATAGTGGATTTCTTTGCCGGATCGTCCACCACGGCCCATGCTATCCTTAGGCTTAATGCGGAGGATGGAGGTGATCGTAAATTCATAATGGTTCAGCTACAGGAGGAATGTGACCCAAAGTCTGAAGCATTCAAGGCTGGCTATAAAAATATTGCTGAAATTTCTAAGGAAAGAATTCGCCGAGCAGGGAAGAAAATTCAAAGAGAAAATCCACTGTTTAAGGGTGATATCGGGTTTCGCGTATTAAAAATCGATACTTCCAACATGGATGATATTTTTTACAAGCGAGTTGCCGACGATTGGAAACAGGAGAATTTGCTTGTGGCCGCGACGGGCTACGTTAAGGCAGACCGCACACCGGAAGACTTGCTTTTTCAGGTAATTGTTGATTGGGGAAGTGCACATCTTCTAACCGCACCTATTGCGAGAGAAACTCTTTTGAGTAAGCAAGTCTATTTCGTGGACAGCAATGCGCTGGCCGCCTGTTTTGATACAGGCATTTCTGAAGACTTTGTGAAGGAGCTGGCCGCACGCAAGCCGCTGCGAGTGGTTTTCCGCGACAACGGCTTTGCCAGTGATGCGGTGAAGATCAATGTTGACCAAATATTTAAGCAGCTTTCTCCTGCCACAGAGGTCAAAGTCATATGATTGCTAAGCACAAATTCTTGGATCTACCAAGCCCAGCTCCTACCATGAGAACAGCGGCATGGGCTGTGACAGATTTTCTTGATGCGGCTATTAATTTGTGTCGTACGGAAACAAGCTCGACTCAACTGAGACTGTATTTTTATGCCGTAACTGTCGCTGGGTGGAGGAAACTTCGCAGCAGCATATTGAGATGGCATAAATCCGCAAACAATCGGGCCATCACGGCATACATCGGAACCGACCACGCACTTACCGATGCCGATGCGGTAGAGGCCATGCAGAGGGACGGTATCGAAGTTCGTCTTATGCGCCACTACACAGGGACATTCCATCCTAAAGTCATCTGGTTTTCGGGAAAAACAAGCAGCACTATTCTGGCCGGAAGCAACAACCTGACAGAAGACGGATTAGCGAACAACATCGAGTTTGCTTCTGTCACAAAAATTGCCAAGGCTGATATCAATCTCCTGCGCTGGCATGAAGAAATTCATAAGGCAAGCGAGCTAGCCACTCCCCAGTTACTAAAGAGTTACAGGACTGAAAAGGAAAAACACGGCGCAAAGCGGGCAAAAATTTCTCAGGGTGGGACATTTACATGGTCAATGCGAACCAGTGGAAAAAAGAAACCCAAGTCATCCACCACTAGCCGTGGCCAGCGAATCACGAAGGTCAGTAGCGGAGAATTGATTCTGGAAATTATGCCTAGGGAAACTAGTGATGAGGGGCGTCAGGTTCAAATTCCATTGGATGCCGCACAAAGGTTCTTTGGATTAGGCAGCGATGTCGGAAGTTCGATTCAACTGACGCTCGAAAACATGTTCACGAAAGAGCAGCGCTCACTAACACTTACCCATAACAAAAACTCTACAGCTCGTCTTTCCATCAGCGAACTTGAATACAGAAGTCGCCCCTGCGTTCTTGTTTTCCAGAGAACAAGGAAACAACAAAAATATATTTTTGAGATAGTGCGGCAAGCCATAGATCCAAGTCGCTTCTCTGAATTACTTGACTTGTGCAAACAGAAGCCCCCGAAAAGACGTTGGAAACTATGAACCCATTGGATTGTCAAACATGAAACTCAAATTTAAAGTCCAACCCTATCAGACCAATGCCGTGGAATCCGTGGTGGATTGCTTTGCGGGGCAGCCACTTGTGACAGGCGCATCCTATCGCATAGACCCCGGCATCATTAAAAAAGGTGAGCATTACCGGCCAGAGTCCGAATATGAAGGGTTCAGAAACGCCGACCTCCGTTTGACCGAAACGCAGTTGATCCAGAACATCCATGCCGTGCAGAAACGGCAAAACCTGCCGTTGTCCGACCAGCTTGCGGTCAGTGCTGGATGCAAAATCAATCTCGACGTGGAGATGGAGACAGGTACGGGCAAAACCTACTGCTACATCAAAACCATCTTCGAGATGAACAAGCGATATGGTTGGAACAAGTTTATCGTCATGGTTCCTAGCATCGCCATCCGCGAAGGGGTTTATAAATCATTTGAAATCACCGCCGATCACTTCACGGAAAGCTATGGCAAGAAGGTGCGGTTCTTTATCTATAATTCCAAGCAGCTGCACCATCTGGAGAGCTTCTCTTCCGATGCGGGCATTAATGTCATGATCATCAACATTCAGGCGTTTAATGCAAAGGGAGCAGATAACAGACGTATTTATGATGAATTGGACGACTTTCAGTCGCGCAGGCCCATTGATGTTATTGCCAGCAATCGCCCGATCCTGATTCTTGATGAACCGCAAAAGATGGGCGGCAAGGCAACAATGGATGCCCTGCCAAAGTTCAAGCCGCTTATGATCCTACGCTATTCGGCTACTCATAAGGTTGAGCATAATAAGGTGCATCGCTTGGACGCTCTGGACGCCTATAACCAAAAGCTAGTCAAGAAGATCGCCGTGCGCGGCCTTACTGTTAGAGGCTTGGCGGGAACGAATGCCTACCTTTATCTGGAATCCATCCAAATCTCGAAGAACGCCCCGCCCGTCGCCAAGGTAGAGATGGAAATCAAGCAGGCGAGCGGCATCAAGCGGGTTGTCAAACGTCTAGGCAAAAGCGACAACCTTTACGACCTCTCAGGTGGCCTTGACCAATATAGAGGCTTCGTCATCTCGCAAATCGACTACACGCAAGACACCGTTGAATTTACCAACGGCGAAGTCCTGACAGTTGGCGATGCCACTGGCGATGTAACCGAAGCCGCCATTCGCCGCATTCAAATTCGCGAGACCATCAAGGCGCATCTTGAAAAAGAAGCCGAGTTATTCAATCAGGGAATCAAAGTTCTCTCCCTTTTCTTTATCGACGAAGTAGTGAAATACCGCGACTACAGCCGCGAGGACGAAAAAGGCGAATATGCCCGCATCTTCGAGGAAGAATACGAGAATGCGAAACAGGAATATCTGGAGACGCTGGTGTTGGACCATCACGACTGGCGCAAGCATCTGGAGGGTACCGAACCTGCTTTAACCCACGCCGGATACTTTGCCATCGACAAGAAAAAAAAGCATCTAGTGG
>JAQUYN010000097.1 GCA_028691835.1 Alphaproteobacteria bacterium
ACTGCTTTGTCTTTTGGTCATGGCGCGAAAGGAGGTTCATTATAATGGTGCTGCGCTAATAATTGGTTTATTTGAGTGAAATGAAGGGGTTGAGATTTTTATTGTGCGCAGGAGCCAAGTAGGCTTTGCACGAAAATAAAGAAGGTCTTTAGTCCCGACTGGAAAGAATCTAAAATGGATGTCACGATAAAAGAGAGGAACAGAGTCTTTGGGCATTATCACGAGCACAGCACTTCTTTTTCAGGTGCGGCAGATGGCTCATTCGCTTGGCAACAAGATCGCGTTGAGTGCTTGTGTCGGCGCAAAAATTGACGCGGCCACAGAGATGCTGGCGGCGGCGGCGCGGATTGTGACTCCGATTTCAAATAAAAGAAGGAATAAACCTAGGACCAAAATAAATCCGCAGGTCATGCTTTATGGCAAGGCCGAAAACTATATGCAAAGTTACGTGCTGTCTTTATCCGAGTCTTCTGCATCAGGGAAGGTGAGGCGAGCCCTTTCCGATGAGGATTTTCATAAAGCCGTGCAGAAAATTCTCGCGGATTTGGAAACAACGACAATCCCGGCTACGCTCTTGGCGTGTCTCATCTTGAATCTGCGCGATGCTAGAAAAGAGCTGAAGGACATCGATGAGTCGGGTAAGATTCCGGCCTCCCGTATTTTGACTATTTTGGCCAAAGATATTTATGCGGCTAAGGCTAGGGTTCATTTTATGCGGCAAAGCGCAAAGATTTCAAATGCGCAAAAAATCAAGTTAGGGCGTGAGATCACAATGTGTCAGGACCTTCTCGTCGGATTGTCTGAGGTTGTCGGTGCCCCGTTGCCACAAGAAGACAGTAAATATAAGGCAGCCGTGCTGGAGGATGTTAAAAGAAAAAGACTTCAGGAAAAGGCCGATAGCTAGAGCGGTTTTCGAAGTGGTTGGCTCCCTTTGGTTTTTGCCGGAATGCTGAGTTTTTTGGCGGAACGGTTCCCCATAAAAAACGACGACCCGTTAAGGCCGCCGTTTTTCGTCATCAAACCGTGGAATCTTGTTTAGCCGTTCATCGCCGTCTTACGCGAAAAAGGTGGCGCATCATCTTCATCAAGTGCTGCCGTGAACTTTGCCGCACTCTTGAAACTTGGGCCGTTCGGTGTGGCCGCCACTGAACCGCCGCCAACAACTTGCATTTCACCAATGATTTGGCCCCCGGCGTTCACTTCCAGCTCACCATACTTGATAATGCCTGTGATGCGGCCTGTCCCGCGAAGGGTCAAGCGGCCATGGACCGTGAGATCGCCGTCATAACGTCCAGCAATGTCGGCATTTTCAATTTCAACGCTGCCACGGAACTGGCCAGATTCTGTGATTTCCAAAAGCTTGCCATCAGACAATTTGGCTTCGACTTTACCTTCGACAACCAATATGTCGCAGGCACTGATTTCACCGGCGAGGGACAATCCCTTGCCAACGGTCAGTTTGCGTTCTTCTGTGTTGCCCATGCGATCAACGGGAGCCGACGAACGGCGCGGCGTGTGATCGCGACGACCAGGAAGTCCGGCTGAAGGACCCATGCGTGATGTTTCAATCGAAGCGCGTGGTGTTGGCGCTGCTGTTTGTGGGGCTTGAGCCGTTGCCTCTGGATTGGTGGTTTCTGTTTCTGTTCCATCGATGTCTTTGCGTCCGAACATTATGTTCCCCCTTCGAAACAAGCGGTAAAAATCCTTTGATGTGAGGGCGACTCGCGGCGTGTCTGCAAGTTCCCCTTCTTCAGCCATTACCATGCGGACAGCTTTTCAAGCAAGCGAATTGGGTCGGTGAGAAACGTGGATTATGGGGATAACTCGATTCATTTCGTTGAATCAAAAAGGTAGGAAATGAGCGTTTTTGCTTGATGAGCGATGTTTGGTGACAGAACAACAAGAACATGGTGTAGGCTGAACACTTTAGTCTGGTGGCGTGGCGCTGGGTGAGGTAAGTCTTGGCAGAGCCATAAGGTCTTTTCTTTTTTCAGGAGTGTCATCCGATGATCATGTCCCCTTTTCGTCAACATCCAGTTCCTGCTGTTTATGATGTTTGTGCTGTTGGGAATGCCATAGTTGACATCATCGCCGAATGTGATGAAGCCTTTTTGGTTTCTTATGAGATTACGAAGGGGGCTATGAATCTGGTCGATGAAACGCGGGCGGATTTTCTTTACAAGAATCTTGGGCCTAGTATCGAAACCTCTGGCGGATCGGCGGCCAATACGGTTGCAGGCGTTGCCGCTTTGGGCGGCATGCCAACTTATATTGGTAAGGTGAAGAGTGATGAATTCGGCAAGATTTTTCGTCATGATATGCGGGCTTCGGGCGTCCATTTTCCGACCCAAGCAGCCACTGAGGGACCTTCAACCGCACGTAGCTTGATCGTGGTGACGCCGGATGCGCAGCGCAGCATGAATACGTACCTTGGGGCTTGCGCGGATCTTTGTGCGGATGATGTTGATCCGCAGCTTGTTGCAAATGCGCAGGTGACTTTTCTGGAAGGTTATTTGTTTGACAAACCGAAGGCGCAAGAGGCGTTTTATGTCGCTGCGAAAATAGCTCATGAAGCTGGTCGCCATCTGGCCTTGACGCCATCGGATACGTTTTGTGTTGATCGTCATCGGGATGGGTTTATGGACCTTGTGAAGAATCAGGTTGATTACTTGGTTGCTAATGAGTTTGAGCTTATGAGCCTTTTTCAGGTTTCCTCCTTTGAAGAGGCGATGGCGCAAGCGCGTACGCATTGTCAAATTGTCGTCGGCACGCGCAGCGAGAAGGGGGCTGTGATTGCAAGCGCAGATCAAACCTATGTCATTGAGGCCGATCCTGTGGCCCAAGCTGTTGATTCAACGGGGGCTGGCGATATGTTTGCTGCTGGGTTCCTTTTTGGGTTGACCCATGGCTATGATTTGCCAACCTCTGGGCGGATCGGGGCCGTGGTTGCCTCCGAAGTTATCGGTCACTATGGCCCGCGTGCTCAAGGCGACCTTAAGGACTTGGTTCGCGCCAAGGGCATTAATCTCTGACGTTCCCGAATTTTCCGTTGTGGGGGCGTAAAATGGGCTGTAAGCATCATGGTATTGCCATCATTTCTCTGCATGCTTTCATTGATGAAAGCGCATAAGGCGTTATCTTATCATATGAGGCCGTTCGTGATTGATAAGCGTTTGAAACTGATCCTTCTTGTTGTTCTTGTTTTTGTCGGGATTTGTGGTGAATCCCGGGCCGCTTCCTTGGCGGAAAATCAGAAAAGTGATAAACCCAAACCCATTCCTTTTGAAGTTACTGGCGCGGCGCTTCATGCCGACGCTCCGCATGCCGAGATTTGTCTAACATTAAGCCGACCGATAGATGTTCGCGACAGGGCGCGTCTTGCTTCTTTTCTCTATGCGAAAAAAGATGGCAAAAAGCTGAAAATCAGCCCCACGGATTTGAGCTTGACGCCGCAAGATGTGTGTTTGCAAAATCTAGATCATCGTCATACCTATGCTTTGGTGCTGCAGCGTTTGCAGAGTCTTGATGGCAAAAAGTTGGCTCAAAAGTACAGCGTGACGATGACAGTTCCAGATCGCAAAGCTGTTTTAACCTTTGTGGGCGATAGTCGTCGGCTTGTTTTACCGCGTCATGTGCGAGAGCTGGATCAGAATACGGCTGATGACGAGTTGATGCGCGCAGGCGTGGCTCATGTTGTTCGTTCGGTAAATGTGATGGCGACGCATTTGACATTGTATAAAGTCGCGGATCGCAAGCTCTTTCCCCAAGCTTGGCAACAGTTTAAGCAGATTAATCTCTCGCCTTCTGAAAGCCTCTATTTTTGCCGAGAAAAGGGAGAAATTGTTTTTGAAAGTGACCTTGTCTTTGGCGAGTCGCCCAATCAGGATCAAATGCTTGTGGCCCCGTTGCCGCCCGAAAAAGAATTGGCGTCGGGTTTATATTATCTTGCCGCCACACCGCGTGGGAAGGGCGGATCGAACCCTGGCCTTTTCGCAGGGCAGTGGTTTTTGGTCTCGGATTTACGACTTGGCGCTGCCCGTGTGCGAAACGGGATCAAAATTTCGACGTCACAAGGACGTGAAACTTTACAAGTACAACCAGACGTTCTTGTTGCGGCTTTGGACAAGGCGGGGAAACCGCTGGCCGAGGCCAAGACGAGCGCAGATGGAACCGCCTTTCTTCCCCTTTCGCCCAACGATCTGGAGCGTGTGGCTGTCGTCACCGGACAAATGAGTTCCGGCGATGTTGATTTGTTTGAGCTTGGATCGGACAGGATTGTTGCAACCAATGACATTTCGCTGAATGCCCTTATTACAACAGACCGTTCTGTCTATCGATCTGGAGCGTCATCGATTGTGACTCTTCGTGCCGAAAACGCAACAGGGGAGGCTCAGGCTGTTGGCGAAAGCCTTCTTCAGCTCAAAACATCAACAAAGAAGGTTTATAGTCAAAAGATCGTGCCCGCAGGCAAAGTCGGCTTGCATTTGGTCAAGCTCTCCTTGCCGGATTTGGGGATTATGCGCACATGGTTTGTTTCTTGGCTTAGAAAAGATGGAAGTCTTCTGGCCGAGAAGCCTATCGTTATTTCTCCCCAAGGAGATGTAACAAACCTAAGCGTTGAAATCGACCGGACGAGCATTGATCTGCAATCGCCAACATATATCACCATCAAATCGGTTGATTCCGCCAAGAAGCCTGTTGCCGCACAAAATGGAACGCTTATCGTGCGCACCGCACGTCCAGAGGTGCGTGGGTGGCTTGATTATCATTTTGGCGATGTGATAGCTCAAACAGGGGGGCAGATTTACAGCGTTCCGTTTGCGACGGGGGGCGATGGCACGGCACGGGTGACCGTCGATTTCGATTCTCATGCACAAGAGGGGCTTGCCGGAACGGAGGGACTCAGCTTTGTTGCAGAGCTTGATAATGGGAGCGCGTCTTCTCCTGTTACGCTGCCTGTTCGTCTTCGCAGCGATGCTTTGGTCGGCGTCAAGTTGCATTCTTATGGACGGGCTTTCCCAGAAAATAGCGTGGCGCAATTTGATGTGATTGCCGTTGATGCTGCGGGAAAGCGTCGTGCGCTGGGCGATCTCTATTATCTGGTCTATGAGGAGGGCCGCAGCTTTGAGTGGGTGCCGTCCGATGGTCATTGGGATTATCGCCAGCGTCCCGATCATCGACGGGTTGGCGGCGGCGTTTTTACAATTTCAGCATCAGGAGAAAATAGCATTCGTTGGCCCGTCACATCAGGACATTATGTTTTGGAAGTGACCACCGCAGCCGGAGAAATCTTATCGCGTTCAGCGTTTGATGTAGGTCGCCGTGATGAACAGGTTCTTCAACAAGATGAATCCAAAATCCATTTTGCAGACCCGACACAGATTCTTGAAATGAAAAGCGCCAACAGCGTTAATCTTTTCCTTTCTGAACCGTCTATGGTGTCTCTTTTGGTCACGGACGGAACCATTCGTGATACACAGCATCGTTTTATGAAAGCGGGGATGAACGCTATTGAAATTACGCCAGCAGAAGGTTGGGGGCATCAGGTTCTTGTCCGCGCCGTGGCTCAATCTCCGAGGTCTTTTGAGCTGGTCGTCGCTCAACAGACAATGATGATTCATGTGCCCGCAAATGATTTGACGGTTAAAATATTGACTTCTGCGCCGCTTGTGACAGGAAAAAGAGTTATCTTGCCTCTTCAAATCTTGAAAGCGCAGAGGAACCTGCCTTCTTTCGTCAGTGTTGTGGCTACACCTCAGCCTGCGGATGGTGCCTCGCTTGCTCCGGTCTTGCTGGAACGTGTGCCTGTAAATGCCGAAGGTAAGGCTGATTTGCGACTGACCTTGCCGGAGTTTGAAGGTGTTGTGCGTTTGTCCATTATAGCATGGAATGACACGCAAAAAGGTGAGTTGGTCACGGAGCTGCCTGTGCATCCGGCGCTGGCCATCGAGGCTGACATTCCTTCCGCTTTGTCTCTTGGCGACAAAAGAAGCGCACGTTTTTCTTTGACAAATTATGCGCAACAAATCGCGACGTTCGCCTATACCGTTAACGCGCCCAAAGGCCTTCTTTTGTCCGGGAAAACGACAGGGACGGTCACGCTTCGAAAGGGACAGAAGAAGGTTCTTCCTGTGGTCTTTTTCACTGTGCGTGAGCCCGCTGACGGCGATCTGGTTCTGACGTTGGCTGGAAGTAATGGGCAGTCTGCGGTTTCGCGAGCTTGGTCTGTTTATGCTGGCGCTGATCATGCAGCTGTGCGGACGGAGCAGGAGGTCGTTGTTGAGCCTAATCAGGATTATGCTTTGCCCGTTGGCAAGCCGGGGAAGGGCTTTGTCATGTTGGTTTCGCCGTTGCCGATGAAAGGGGTTCTTCAATCACTGGATCTGGTTTTACGTAGCGAACCTCAGACAACGGCAGACATTGCCCAGTGGATTGACGTTATGCAAGTCTG
>JAQUYN010000026.1 GCA_028691835.1 Alphaproteobacteria bacterium
GCCGAACCACTTCCCTCTACAGTTGAGGATCTGACCAAACGTCCCGAAGCCAACAACCTTGTATCCATCTATGCTGCGATGAACGACTCAACGGTTGCCGATGTTTTACAAGAAAAAGCCGGGGCGCAATTCTCGACCTTTAAGAAAGATCTGGCAGATCTCACCATCGCCAAGCTCGTTCCGATCACTAACAGAATGCGCGAGTTGATGGGCGATCCGACTGAAATTGACAGTATTTTGAACAAGGGGGCTGAAAAAGCCAATGCGCTGACACAGAAAAACCTCCTCGACATCAAGAACCGCGTCGGTTTGTGGACAACTTGAGGACGATCAGCCAAGTAATATCATTTTTTGAGACTCTTCCCTTGAAATGATGGTCTGTGCCAAGTATTCTGCGCCGTTCATCATTTTAAGGATAGAAGTATCGTGTTTTTCAACAGCCAAGACATTGCCAGAAACTTTGACGCACGCGACGCCAATCGGGGCCGCATCGTCCAAACTCAAGGCAATGTCAAAGATATTCAGGTTGCCAAAAATGGTGCCAAAATCACGGCCCTTGTTCAAGGCACAGCACGCGCTCCCTATCAAGTCACTGTCAACGTCGAACGTCTTCATGGCGTCATTGAAATTGAAGCCGAGTGTACGTGTCCTGTAGGCTATATGTGCAAGCATGCCGTCGCGGCCCTTTATGAAGCCATCGCCCAAGAAAATCGACAGCATGAACGCATCGGTGGCACTGGGGCTAAAAGCGTCAGAACAACGGCGGCTACACTTTCCCCCAAATTAGTTATGTGGATTGAACAATTTGAAAAGGAAGAAACAACCGATACCCCTAATCTGGATGATCGCATCATTTATCATATTATGATCGATCAAGAAATTCAGGGCAGCGTACGCATTTTCCCTGCGCTTCAGCATAAATTACGCGATGGCAATTGGAGCCGCAAACGCGTTTTAACCTCAGGCCAACTTATCACCCTCAAACAAAGCCCTCGCATTCTGACCGAAGATGACCGTGCCTTGTTCAATGCAATTGACAGTACAAAATTCATGGGCGGAGCCGTTGCTTGGGAACTTCCACAAGATGCGCCGACCATTACGCACTATCTCCAACGCATCATTCAAACGGGACGGGCCTTTTACGATGAAGATTGCGCGCAACCTCTGACCTGCGGCGAGCCTGTAAAGGGCATTCTTTCGTGGGAACTTCAGGCCAACGGAACGCAACGAGCGACCATCAAACCCACGCGTAGCGGACTTGTCATTCTCGCAATGATCAGCCCATGGTATCTGGACCCAACAACAGGCGAAACGGGGCCTCTCCTTTGTGACGAAGAACCCAAAATCATCGCTCAATTCCTTAGCGCACCGGCTGTAACAGAAAAAGAAGCCACTATTGTGCGCAAGCGTCTTTCACACGGTCAGGCCCGGATACCTGCGCCGTATTCCATTACACAAGGCAAAAACAAACCCGCAGCGCCTATCCCCAATATTGTCATTTCTCAAACGTGCTTAGCTGGAACAGAAAAGACGGATTACATTACCACCGCACGTCTTTCATTTGACTATAATGGCACCCGCGTTCTGCCAACCGATGCAAGTCCGCATTATGCACAAACCAGCGAGGACTCCCTTTTACTTTACAAACGTGACATCAAGGCCGAAACGGCTGCCATTGAGAAACTTGAAAAACTTGGCCTCACTATTCTTGAAGTTGAAGAAAAATCTCTCTACCACACAGGCACAAAATTGGTGCCGATTGAATCAAACTCGCCATGGTTTTGGTTTGATTTCATGCACCGCGCCAGTCAAAACCTGAAAGCACAAGGTTTTGTGATCAAAGCGGACATCGACCTCGAAGCCGCGATTATCGAACCCGACTCGCAAGAAATCGACGCAGATTTTACGCAAAAGGGCGATTGGTGGTTCTCCATGGATCTGGGGATTTCCGTCGGTGGCGAGCGCGTACCGCTTTTACCCGTTCTTGTTGGCATGATCAAAAAGATCAAATCGCCCTCCGATATTGACTATCTCCTCCACACAGACAAATGCTATGCGCCCCTGCCTGATGGTCGTCACGTTGCCCTTCCCGCAGCACGTATTTATACGATCTTAAAAACGCTCGTTGAACTTTTCGACGATAAAGCCCTTGATGAAAACGGTCAGCTTCGCGTTTCAATGGACCTGACGGCTGCGTTTCTCAAACTTGAAGCCATCACGAGCAAACGCTGGCTTGGCGAAGGCCAGCTTCGCAAAATCGTAGATAAACTTGGCGACTTTGAGGGCATTAAAAAAATTGCGCTGCCCAAGGGCCTGAAGGCCACGCTCCGACATTATCAAATCGAAGGCTATCATTGGTTGAACTTCTTGGGATCTTATGGATTGTCTGGAATATTAGCTGACGATATGGGTCTGGGTAAGACGGTCCAGACACTCACCTACCTCCAGCATCAAAAAGAAAAAGGGAACCTTGAGGACCCGGCCCTCATCATTATGCCAACCAGCCTCATTGCGAACTGGCAGGCGGAAGCGTCGCGCTTTACTCCCGATCTGAAGATTATGACACTACATGGTAAGGATCGGTTAAAGAACCACAAGAAAATTTCCAGCCATGACCTTATCTTTACAACATACCCGCTTTTGCCACGAGACAAAGATGACCTCTGCAAACTCAAATGGTCGATTATTATTCTCGATGAAGCGCAAGCAATCAAAAATCCATCCGCAAAAATGACACAAGCAGCCTGTGAGCTTCAAGCCAAACAGCGCCTATGCCTCACAGGTACGCCAGTTGAAAATCATTTAGGCGAAGCTTGGTCTATTTTCACATTCTTGATGCCGGGTCTTTTGGGCGATCACAAAGAATTTACGCGCCACTATCGCAATCCTATCGAAAAAGGCGAAGACCCGGACAGAAAAGATTTGCTGGCACGACGGTTGCGCCCATTTGTTTTACGTCGGCTCAAAACCGAAGTTGCAAAGGAACTTCCTCCCAAAACAGAAATCATCCGTCGCGTAACACTGACGGACGATCAACGCGATCTTTATGAAACCGTCCGTCACGTTATGAATGACCGTGTTCGCGAAGAAATCGCGGCCAAAGGTCTAGGGCGCAGTCAAATTGTCATACTCGATGCCCTTCTCAAACTGCGTCAGACTTGTTGTGATCCTCGTCTCGTTAAGCTTGAGGCCGCAAACAAAGTTCATTCCTCGGCAAAGCTCGAAGAGCTGATGGACATGTTGCCGATGCTGATTGAAGAAGGCCGCAAGATCTTACTGTTTTCACAGTTCACCAGCATGCTTGATCTTATTAAGCCCGCACTGAAAGAAGCAGAAATTCCCTATGTCGAGCTACGCGGCACCACAAAAGATCGCGTGACGCCCATCACACGGTTTCAAGCTGGCGAAGTCCCCTTGTTCCTTATCAGCCTCAAGGCTGGCGGCACGGGGCTCAACCTCACAGCTGCAGATACCGTTATCCATTATGACCCATGGTGGAACCCCTCCGTTGAAAATCAGGCAACGGATCGGGCCCATCGTATCGGCCAGACAAAACCCGTATTCGTCTATAAATTGATTGCCGAGGGGACAGTCGAAGAACGCATTCTTGAACTTCAATCACGCAAGGCCGACTTGGCAGGCGCACTGTTCGGCACCAATCCCTCTGCCGCCGCTGCGCTCAGTCAAGACGACATCAAGTGGTTAATGGGTGGGGCTTAAAAGCTGCCAAGCGTCCTTTACCAAGCGCCCTTGAGGAATGTCACGTGGCCCATTTTACGCCCGTCACGAGATTCTTTCTTGCCGTAAAGGTGCAGGCAAGCGGCGGGGTCAGCAACCCATGAACGGCAACGCCCCATATCTTCGCCAAGAATATTGAGCATCAGCGCCTTACTATGTGGCTCAACACTGCCTAAAGGCAAGCCCGCAACAGCCCGAACAAGCATTTCAAATTGGCTGCACGTGCAGGCATCAATGGTCCAATGGCCAGAATTGTGAGGGCGCGGCGCGATCTCATTCATCAAAACACGCTGCCCTTTGGCATTCGGCGTTTTTAAAACGAACATCTCGACTGACAAAAGCCCAACGACATGAAGCTGGGTCGCAAGTTGCGTTGCCAAAGCTGTCGCTTCCTTCGCAACGTCGAGAGCAATCTCGGCGGGGGCGTAAGTCTCAGCAAGAATATGATTGCGGTGAATGTTCTCAACGACAGGAAAGGCTGTGGTTGCGCCGTCTTCACGACGAGCGACAATGACAGAAACTTCTTTGTCAAAATCAACGAAAGCCTCCAAGATTCCTTCATCGGAACCAATGGCCGCCCAAGCCTCTGAAGCGGCCATCTTAGGCTCGATTTTGATCTGCCCCTTACCGTCATATCCCAGACGCGTCGATTTCAAAATGGCAGGCAACGGAAAATGTGCCATTGCGCTCTGAAGATCATCGGCAGATTTCACAATAACAAAATCTGTTGTCCCAACACCAACCTCACGGGCAAAGCGTTTTTCAAGACCGCGATCTTGCGCAACACGCAAAACGCTTGCACTCGGAAAAACAGGCGTAACCGCTGCGATCACGTCAAGGGCGGCAAGCGGTAGGTTCTCCCACTCCAACGTCACAACATCGACGGCTTTGGCAAAGCGCGTCAAAGCCGCCACATCATCAAAGGCACCTTGCGTATGGGCCGCACAAACAGCGACAGCAGGCTCCTCTTCAGAAGGACAATAGACATGGCAGGAAAATCCAAGACGCGCAGCAGCCATCGCCGTCATGCGGGCCAGTTGCCCTCCCCCCAAAATACCGATCACAGAACTTGCTAAAAGCGTTTTCATGGGCGGCTGTTACTTCTTTTTGGCTTTGGGTTTTGCTGGCGTTTTCTTTTTAGGCTTTGGTTCCTTCTCGTCCTCAGCAAAAGGGAAGATGCCAACAGAGGCTGTCTGAACCTCACGCCATTCTTTATAAAGTGCTGATAGATCCTTGTTTTCTAAAGAAAGGATCGAAACGGCAAGCAGAGCCGCATTCACGGCCCCGGCATTTCCAACAGCCAAAGTTCCAACAGGCACACCAGCCGGCATCTGGGCAATCGACAAAAGGCTGTCCAGCCCCTCAAGCGTGCGGCTCATAACAGGAACGCCCAGTACAGGAACGGTCGTCATCGAAGCCGCCATCCCGGGAAGATGGGCCGCGCCGCCTGCGCCGGCAATGATAACCTTGACGCCACGCGCTGCGGCTTCATGAGCGTAAGCAAAGAGACGATTCGGCGTTCTGTGCGCTGAAACGATAAGGCTCTCATAAGGAACACAAAAGCTATCCAACACATTGGCAGCGTTTTCCATGGTAGCCCAATCCGATTGGCTCCCCATAATGATGCCAACAAGCGGCGTCATGTCCTGTTTGATTTCCTTAGCTTTCACTGCTTTACCCGCCATAATAGAATCCTCTCGTTGAGCGAAAAACGTAGGTTAATAACTTTTTTATGAAAAACCTAGAATATTGTTCATACTTATCGACAGAATCATCCCTTCACACCACGGTTACCCCCTTGTCCTCGCCTTTAGATCTGTTAACCGACTCTTTGGCCGATGCCCCCCTTACGCCTGACCAACGCGTCGTCTGGCGGGACCTTTGCGCTGAACTGGTTTTGGCCCGCGTACGAATTCAAGAACTTGAAACGCGCCTGAGAATACTTGACCGAGACGGGCTGCCCGAAAGCACAGCGGTGCCCCTGATGAACAGACCGGATTTCAACCGTGAAGTTGCCCGTATGCTTGCCATTGATGAACGATATGGCAGTATTTCAAGCGTTTTATATTTTAATATCGAAAATCTGGATACCATCAAAAATCGTCATGGCAGTCCGTTAGTTGAGGCTGCCATTAGGTGCATCAGCGATACGCTCGTTAACCAAGTTCGCCGCAGTGACGTTTTGGGCCGTCTCTCGCCCGATGAGTTTGGCATTCTCCTACCTCGCTGTAATAACGAAAATGCAGTCAAAAAAGGAGAGAAAGTCGCCACCATTTTATATGACGCGCTCTGTGATCTGTGGGGCCCCAATTTAAAGCCACAAATTGGATTTGGAGCCTATACGTTCAACAGCAAGGACGACCTCGCCCAAGGGCTCAAACTCGCCGCAGAAAAGATCACAAAGGTTATACGGGTATAGGCTGTTTCTGCTTTATCCAGCTGTCAAGTTTTGCTAAACAATCTTATGCAAAATAAATTAGAACATTCAGAATCTCTACGCTGCGTTCCAGACGAGCATGGACATTTTGGCCCCTACGGAGGGCGTTTCGTTGCTGAAACGTTGATGCCGCTCGTCCTTGAGGTTGAAAAGGCTTACAACGCCAGCAAGGAAGATCCCTCCTTTCAAAAAGAGCTGGATTATTACCTCAAATATTACGTAGGTCGCCCCTCGCCGCTTTATTACGCGCCACGCCTGACCGAAAAATTTGGCGGTGCAAAAATCTATTTGAAGCGCGAAGAACTGAACCATACGGGCGCGCACAAAATCAATCATTGCATGGGCCAAATTTTGCTTGCGAAACGCATGGGGAAAACACGCATTATCGCAGAAACAGGGGCGGGCCAACATGGCGTGGCGACGGCAACCGTTGCCGCTCTGTTCAATCTGCCTTGTGTCGTCTATATGGGCGAATTGGATATGGAACGGCAGCGCCCTAATGTCTTCCGCATGCGTCTTTTGGGGGCTGAAGTTCGCCCCGTAAAAAGTGGTTCGAAGTCACTCAAAGACGCCATGAACGAAGCCCTACGCGATTGGGTCAGTAACGTTGAGGACACGTTCTATATTATCGGTACAGTTGGCGGCCCACACCCTTATCCAGAAATGGTCCGTGATTTTCAATCGATCATTGGCCGTGAAGTACGCGAACAACTGATGGAGGCAGAAGGCCGCTTGCCGGACTCGCTTGTTGCCTGTGTCGGTGGCGGATCGAATGCAATGGGCCTCTTCCATGAATTTCTCGACGAACCGGGTGTAAACATTCACGCAGTAGAAGCCGCCGGACATGGGATCGCAACAGGTATGCATGCAGCAGCCTTAACAGGCGGACGTGCTGGAATCTTGCATGGCATGCGAAGCTATTTCTTGCAGAATGAAGATGGGCAGATCCAAGAGGCTCATTCAATTTCTGCGGGGCTGGATTACCCCGGCGTCGGGCCTGAACATGCCTGGCTTCACGACAATGGTCGCGTCTTCTATGTATCCGTCACAGATGACGAAGCCGTCGAAGCGTTCCAAATGTGCAGCAAGCTTGAAGGGATTATCCCTGCGCTTGAACCAGCGCATGCGTTGGCCTATGTCGCAAAGATCGCGCCAACGCTCCCCAAGGACCATCTGATGGTCATCAATCTTTCTGGCCGTGGAGATAAAGACATCTTCACCGTCGCCAACCGTTTAGGTGTTGAAATCTGATGAGTAAGCCCAATCGTATTGAAAAACGTTTTGCCTCGTTGAAAGAAGCCAATAAAAAGGCTTTTATCACCTATGTTACGGCAGGATATCCAAACCCTGAAGCCTATGCCGAGATCCTTATGGGCCAAGCCAAGTCCGGCGTTGATCTGATCGAAATCGGGTTCCCATTTAGTGATCCCATGGCGGACGGCCCCATCATTCAAGCAGCAAACGTGCAGGCGCTGAAAGAGGGGATGACTCTTGCCAAGGTTCTTGAACTTGTCACGCTCTTCCGCAAAGAAGATAACGAGACTCCGATTGTCTTGATGGGCTATTACAACCCCATTTACAGTTACGGGATCATGCGTTTTCTTGATGATGCGGCCAAGGCTGGGGTTGACGGCTTTATTATTCCCGATCTTCCCCCGGAAGAAGATGCCGAATTCCGCCTTCCGGCAAAAGATCGCGACATTAATATTATTCGCCTTGTCACACCGACAACTGATGCCAAGCGCTTGCCAACGGTCCTCAAGGATTCAAGTGGATTCCTTTACTGCGTTTCCATCGCTGGTATTACAGGCAGCGTCAGCGCAGACCCAATCCATCTGAACACAACGGTCGAAACCCTGCGCAAATCAACAGACCTTCCCATCGTGATTGGATTCGGGGTCAACACACCCGATCAAGCTCGCGACATGGCTAAGGCCGCCGATGGCGTTATTGTGGGAAGCGCGATTGTCAAGCGCATCACGGCTAATCTCGATGAAGATTACAAGCCACGCGATGGCCTAACCGCAGATGTTCTTGGTTTTGTCGCTACGCTCGCAAAGGCGACCCACTCAGCTTGATTCCACCTGATTTTGGATCACTCTATGACCGTTGGAGAATCAAGCTCCACTGGGGACTCAAGTGTGTCCGAGGGCTCTAATGCAGACTGTGTCTCTGTGGATGGGACTGTTGCTTTTGATATGTGCGTCACGGTCGGGAACGGGATCTCAATATGCTCGGCATCAAAGGCCTTTTTAATATGGAGCAAGAACGCCCGGCGTACATCATTATGCTTTCCGGCTACCGTGCGGATTCGGCTTTTGATGTTGATTGACGAATCCCCCAAAGAGTCGACTCCCCAAACCTCAATGTCATCCAAAATATACTGTTTCAAAACGGGATCATCGCGCAATTTATTTCCCGTAGCCTTGACGACCTCAAGAACGTGGTCCAAATCGCTATCATAGGCAACACCAACCTCCATGACAGCATAGGCAAATGACTTGGACAAGTTTGTGATCGTCGTAATATCGCTGAACGGAATAATGTGCAGAGCCCCGTCAAAATTTCGCAAACGAACCGTGCGGATCGAAAGATTTTCGACAGTGCCGCCCTTATCGCCGATCAAGACATAATCGCCAACGGACATATTATCTTCAAGAATAATGGACAGACCTGTCAGGAAATCCTTCACAAGCGTCTGTGAACCAAAACCGACAGCGACACCCAGCACACCAGCACCAGCCAAAAGCGGCGCAATATTAATCCCGAACTCAGACAAAGTCACAAGCCCAACGATCACCGTCAAAACCATAATGGCCGCTTTTTGAACCATGGGCAAAAGCGTGCGCGCACGTGAGTTGACTTGAATGATTTGGCCGTTTGCATCACAACGATTCAGCCTGCGCTCAATCATGCGTGACAAGAACTCATAGACAAACACGACCAACAGAACGGTTGAAGCAATAGAGAAAGAAGAGCCAAGAACGCGTTGCCCCCACGCGCTCGAAGCAATGGCAATAACATCCGCCCCCCATGAAGCAAGGACGGCGGTGGCGCCAACGACCCAAGTTATCAATTTAAGAAGTACCGCCAAAACAGGGCGATAAATACCAGATGTAACTTCCATCTCACGCTTGTGATAAGAAAGTTTAGAGATCAGATAAAAGAACAACCGCATCGTAAACAGGGCCAGCAATGTGCCAACGGTTCCCTGCATCATCATGACAAAACCGCCCTGCTCGCCCAACATGGTCACGACATAACCAATGACAAGATAGCTAATCGCTAGCACATGCCATGTGCGAGCCAACCACAAGCGAACACTGTCAATCAGTGAAGACGATGCCCTCGCCGCAGAAAGTCCTCCACGCAACCAAAGAGAAACTGGTGAGCGCTTTTGAACGATCACCATGACAGTCATAAGAACAACAATCAGCGCCGCAAGACTTGTAAAGCCGGTGATAGCCGTCTCTGGCACCTTCACAACGCGAGCCATCTCGGCAACAAAAACCCGAGCGATCATGATGGCCGCAAACCAGCTTCCCCACCTTTGGATATAAACGGCATTTTCTGTCGAGAGCGGGATAAAGCGTAAAGTCGGAATGCTGGGCGACAAGAAAAAACGCAAACAAACACGAACCAACCGAAAGATAGCCAGCGCATAAACAACGGTCATCACCATGAAACGAGCAAGTTTGCTAGGCTCGTTATAGCTGATAATGAAAAGAGCGACGCCTAAAAACACAACGACCGGGATGAAAGAAAGGAGCAACCATCCAAAAATGCCGCCAAACCGCGACCATGCCGACATAAAGTGTTTTCTATTAATCCGCCTACGCAAAGGCAACAGCACGACATCGGCCAACCAGCCAGCGGCTATTGACGACACGATGATAAGAAGCATCAGTTCGCCAATCCCAATCCAGCGGGCGCTCAAAACGGGATCAGAAATCTGTTTAATAACCCACACAGAAAGATCAGGAAGCGCCGCAAAGTTCATGACAAACGCGCTGCCTTCACTGCCAATCAATTTAAACGTATCGAGAATTAACCCAAGCGCACGCGTGCCGAATGTTTCTTGCGGCTCAATTTCTGCAATGGATTCCCCACCACCAACTAAGGCTTGGAATTGTTCGCCAATCTCGGCAGCCGAAGGAATAATGGCGTTTTGATCTTGCGTTGGAGATAACTTCGCCTGCATTGGCACAGCGCCAGCCGCATGCACAAAAAACATGACACAACAAAAAAACAAAACACGTCCAAATTGCAGCAACATCAAACGACTTTCCTTTAAAGGAACTGGCGGGGCATCCATCCGTACGGGGGGACTTTTACATTTTCTATTCTCTTGTCAACCACACAAACAGGGCAAAAATGAGTCAACGGCATGATAAGAGTATGAACCAGACAAATGAAAGAGAAAAAAGGGATACAACACATTGATCTCATTTACTTTACTCGATTGCCCTTGAAAAAACAAAATATCTCTCCATATTGTACCTTAACGTAACTCTTTCACGAGGCATATACATGGTTGATCCCTTCTTCCGTAACCCAGCTGCGATGGACTCTTCAAGCGCCGTATCTTATGATGCAGGCCTGCGCGCTCACATGATCCGGGTCTTCAATTATATGGGGGGCGGTCTGGCCCTGACGGGGCTTATTGCCTTCTTGGTCGCCAACACATTTTTGGCTGGCCTTATCTTTGGCAGCAAACTGACGGCTTATGCGGCAATGTTCGCGCCTTTGGCCTTTGTTATGTTTATGGGTTTCAAACTGCAAAAAGCATCGGCATCAACAGCGCAAACCATGTTCTGGGTCTTTTGCGGGCTGATGGGCCTTTCTATGTCATCCATTTTTATGGTGTTTACGGGTGCCAGCATAGCGCGGGTCTTCTTCATAACGTCGGCAACCTTCGCGGGGATGAGCCTTTGGGGCTATACCACCAAGAAAGATCTGGCCAGCTTCGGCTCGTTCCTTCTCATGGGCGTCCTTGGCTTGTTCATCGCTTCGATTGTCAACCTGTTCATGCAATCAAGCGGATTGCAGTGGATTGTCTCCATCGTCGGTGTCGGCGTGTTTACAGGCCTCACCGCCTATGATGTGCAGAATATCAAGCGTAACTACAGCGAAAGCTGGGGCAGCGAGGCCAACAACAAGCTCGCCGTCATGGGCGCACTTAGCCTCTACATGAACTTTATCAACGCCTTCCAGTTCTTGCTAAGCCTGATGGGCGATAGAAGATAACGCCTACACGCTCCAAAGAAAAACCCCGCTGGCAACGACACAGCAGGGTTTTTCTTTGGCCTTATGGCACAGGCCCGGAAACATCAAAACATAAGGTTCGGGTCGGGTTGGGCCTCGGGCGTAATCTCTTCAATAAACGGGCCTTATACGATGAAACCGGCATACATGTCTGAAGCATTTTGCTGATCGTCTTTGATTCTATCGGCAGCCGAGAAAAACAACAGGGATCGGACGCATCATCTTGTAACCCCAAAGCATGGCGCAAAGCAGAAACCTTGGTCTCAATCGGCATGGGGATCCCGCGCATAACCGAGCGGTAAAGATTTTTACGCAAACACAGGGGATAAGCCGGAAGCTTGTCGAAGGAACGAAGCGTGCCCTTATAAGGATCTTTACCTTCGGGCACATCAGCCCATTCTAACAATCGAACAAGGTGAAGATTATAGGCCGTAATGAACAAGGCCGCCTTATCGGGGGCAACACGACCATTAAGCTGATAGACCTCGCGAACATTTGTGAGCATCGTCTCGCAGGCACGCTTTTTCTTGGCAAAATATGGGTTCGTACAGAAAAATTCTATAATCATATACACTTCTCCTTTAAAAAATATACGGTTTCAACTTCAAGCGTTGTTCTTTTTTTTCAATCCTGACCCAAGATAAAAGTTCGAAGCGAATCTTGCAAAAAAAAACGTTATTCCGGAGAAACTTTCTGTTTAGATCGCCTTGAGAGACGAAAGAAAGTTTAATCCGGAATCCGGTTTGGCTTCTGTTTTTGTCAAAGGAACCAACCCAAATTGTAATATAACCCGAGTTATGGGTATAACACACTGATAAAAATAAGAACGGTGTCATTGCGAGGAGGCCTATTGGCCGACGTGGCCATCCATATCCCGCATTTTCAACGTAAGCCCATGTTGAAATAGTAGGAGATGGATCGCCACGGCCCCTGAAGAAGGGCCTCGCGATGACAAGTCCTTTATGTTTATCACCGGTATCAACCCATAACTCGGGTTCTCATATACTCTTTATCCGCTAAAATCCCAGTCGTCCCGCCAACCCACCTCATTCGCTCTGCGCCTCACCCGCCACTTACCGAGCAGAAAGATTTGTTCTTCTTGGATTCTTCTGTCCGGCGAGAGTCCGGCAAGAGGATCGCGAGGCGTAGAGCGAGTGATTGAGAGCAACCCTTTCAATGAGTCCGTTCATAGGCCCGCTGGTATAAAACATAGTATGCGATCATTCCGCAAGATGCGTGAAGAGTATCTTCGCACCAATAGCGAACAACCCCACCCCACCTAAAATCTCAGCATAACGCCCCAATTTACACCCCACCCTGTGCCCAATCATAATGCCAAGAGTCGACATACTGAACGTCGCGAGGCCAATTGAGATTGCGGCAACCCAAATATTAGCAGCAACAAAGGCCAAGGACACACCGACGGCAACAGAGTCAATGCTTGTGCCAACCGCAGTCAAGATGAGCATCAAAAGATTTTGATCCTTGGGCTTTACAATCTCCAATTCGCAATTCTGATTGCGAACACCTTCAACAATCATATGAAGGCCAATCAGAGTCAAAATCACGAACGCAACCCAGTGATCATAGGCTTGAATGAATGATGCCGCAAAACTTCCAAATAACCAGCCCACCAACGGGGCACAACCTTCCGTCAACCCGAACACCAGCCCCGTTTTCGCCGCGTCCAATAAACGTGGCTTGTCCATGCTCACGCCCTTACCAACCGACACGGCAAAAGCATCGGCAGACATGCTCAAGGCAAGAAGTGCAGTAGATGGCAACCCCATCGTCAATCGTTCCTATAGATTTCTATGATCTAACCAAGAATGTGCAATTTGATACCAACGGATGAACTCTTGATACCACTCGGTAGATTAACTTGATAAACGCCCAGCCCAAGAACGACACGAGCATCTTCAAGTGCTTCTTTGGACAACGCATGATCGCCACAAGCAAGAGACTGCCAAAGAGTCAGCTTCATGTCTGACGGCAACGCATCGGGCTTGTCATAAACAATACAGTGTGCATCAGAATGAGGGTCCGCGGGAATAACATCGTGGCCGGGGAGCTGAACCGCCGGATAATCTGCCCCTGACGTTTCAGACAAGCCACGACAATTCATGTTGGCCACGTTAATGACCTCGATTCTCAAAGCTTCAATAAAGTCTGAAGCAACAAGCGCACTCCCTTCGCCATTCTTCGCCAACAGATCTTGAAATGCTTTGCGTGTTTCCTGCGGAAGCTTGGGGTTTAACTCCGCACCAGTACCTTTTTCAAAAAAGGTATACATAATCATCACTCCTTTTCAAAAAAAACGGCAAGACAGTTTCCCATCTTGCCGTTTTGTTCTTGGATAATCAACAAAACATTACGCTTCGCTAATAATCTCTCGTTGAGCCTGCGCAATTTGTGCTTCAAGAAGCGCAGCCTTGGCAGCGGCTTGTTTCTCACGAGCCTGCTCTGCGTCCAAACGATCACCTTCAATGTCACGCGCTGCGGCAATGCGACGCAGACGATTGACAACCGAACCCGTTCCGACAGGAACCAGACGACCAACGATCACGTTCTCCTTCAAGCCTTCAAGCGTATCAACCTTGCCAGCCACAGCGGCTTCGGTCAGAACGCGTGTCGTTTCTTGGAACGATGCGGCAGAGATGAACGAACGTGTCTGCAAGCTCGCCTTGGTGATGCCTTGCAGCACCGCACGGCCCTGCGCTGGGCGCAGAGACTCAAGAATCGCCTTGTTGTTGACTTCAAGGAACTCGGTGCGATCCACTTGCTCACCGAGCAAGAAGGTCGTGTCACCGGGTTCAGAGATTTCAACTTTTTGCAGCATTTGCCGTACGATAACTTCGATATGCTTGTCGTTGATCTTAACGCCTTGCAGACGATAGACTTCTTGGATTTCGTTGATGATGTACGCGGCCAAAGCCTCGATACCCATAACGGCCAAAATGTCATGCGGCACAGGGTTGCCGTCGATCAACAAATCACCACGCTCGATCAAATCCCCCTCTTGAACGGCAATATGCTTGCCCTTGGGGATCATATATTCGCGTGGCTCAAGGGTCTCATCAAGCGGACGGATAACAATGCGACGCTTTGTCTTATAATCCTTACCGAACTCAACACGGCCATCAACATCAGCAATGATCGCAAAATCCTTCGGACGGCGAGCTTCAAACAACTCAGCAACACGTGGCAGACCGCCCGTGATGTCGCGTGTCTTTGACCCTTCGCGAGGGATACGAGCCAAAACATCGCCGGCGCGAACCTTGCCACCGTTTTCGACATTGAGAATAGCATCCACTGGCAAGAAGTAACGCGCTTCCATGCCGCTCGAAAGCGTAATGGGGTTGCCCTTGGCATCTTGCAGCATGATACGAGGACGCAAATCAGCGCCGCGAGGTTGTTGACGGAAATCGATAACCTTCTTTGAGGAAATACCTGTCGCTTCGTCCATGACTTCACGTACAGACAGGCCTTCGATCAAATCAACATAGTTGACGACACCTTCACGCTCGGTGATGATTGGCAATGTGTAAGGATCCCATTCGGCCAACTTCTGGCCCTTCGTGACCATTTGACCATCATCAGCAAGCAGCTTGGTACCATAAGGAACGCGATGGCGAGCCTTATCGCGGCCAAACTCATCAAGTAGAACGAGTTCGCAATTACGGCCCATGACAATAAACTTGCCTTCGGTGTTCACAACGACTGTCTTGTTGTTAATTTGCAGTTTGGCATCAAAAGCGGCTTCGACTGAGTTCTGTTCCGCACCACGTTGCGCCGCACCACCAATGTGGAATGTACGCATGGTCAGCTGTGTACCCGGTTCACCGATTGACTGCGCAGCAATAACACCGACAGCTTCACCGATATTGACAATCGTACCACGAGCCAGATCACGACCATAGCACTTGGCGCAAATGCCAGTTTCAGACTTACATGTCAAAACAGAACGGATCATCAAGGTATCAATACCCGTCTTGTCAATTTGATCCATCAGTTGTTCGTCGATCAACGTGCCGTTGGCAATAATGACGTGGCCCGATACTGGGTCAACAACATCTTGAGCAACTGTGCGGCCCAAAACCAATTCCGACAAAGGCGCGATAACTTCACCGCCGTCGATAATCGTCTTAACCGTCAAACCACCTTCCGTACCGCAATCGTTTTCTGTGATGATCGCATCTTGCGCGACATCGACCAAACGACGTGTCAAGTACCCAGAGTTCGCAGTCTTCAAAGCCGTATCGGCCAGCCCCTTACGAGCACCATGGGTTGAGTTAAAGTATTCAAGAACCGAAAGACCTTCCTTAAAGTTCGAGATAATCGGCGTTTCGATAATCTCACCTGAAGGCTTGGCCATCAGCCCGCGCATACCTGCAAGCTGCTTAATCTGCGCAGCCGAACCACGAGCACCAGAATGAGCCATCATGTAAACAGAATTGATGTGGCCATGTCCGGTGTCGGAGATCCCCTTCATCATTTCTTCAGCAACGCGTTCAGTGCAAGATGACCAAACGTCAACGACCTTATTGTACTTTTCACCACGTGTGATGAGACCGTCTTGGTATTGCTGCTCATACTCGTTGACTTGATCCTGTGCGCCCTTGATCAACTTTTGCTTAGCGACAGGGATAACCAAATCGTCCTTACCGAACGAAATACCCGCACGACACGCATTGCGATAGCCAAGGCCCATCAAACGGTCGGCAAAGATAACCGTCTCTTTTTGACCGCAATGGCGATAGACAACGTCGATAACGTTTGTCAAATCCTTCTTGGTCAGCAAACGATTGACCGTGCTGAACGGCACGTTTGGATGACGTGGGAGAATCTCACCCATCATCATACGACCAGCCGTTGTTTCGACGCGCACAATTTCATCCTCGCCCTTGGCATTCACGCCATGGTAACGCGCTTTGATTTTGGTGTGGAGCGTGATGGCTCCGGCGTTGATCGCTTGTTCAATTTCCGCCATATCGCCAAAGGCCATGCCTTCGCCCTTCTCGCCTTTGCGATCCATCGTAATGTAGTAAATACCCAAAACAATATCTTGCGACGGTACGATAATAGGCTTGCCGTTAGCTGGTGAAAGGATGTTGTTGGTGGACATCATCAGCACGCGAGCTTCAAGCTGCGCTTCCAGCGAAAGCGGAACGTGGACAGCCATTTGGTCACCGTCGAAGTCGGCGTTAAAGGCCGTACAAACGAGCGGATGGAGCTGGATAGCCTTGCCTTCGATAAGGGTCGGCTCAAACGCTTGAATGCCAAGACGATGGAGCGTCGGGGCGCGGTTCAAGAACACGGGGTGTTCGCGGATAACTTCTTCAAGAATATCCCAGACCTCAGGACGTTCTTTTTCGACCATGCGCTTGGCGGCCTTGATCGTGGAGGCCATACCGTACAGTTCGAGTTTCGCATAGATAAACGGCTTGAACAGTTCGAGTGCCATCTTCTTTGGCAAACCGCACTGATGCAATTTCAATTCGGGGCCGACAACGATAACAGAACGACCGGAATAATCGACGCGTTTACCCAGCAAGTTCTGACGGAAACGACCTTGCTTGCCCTTGAGCATGTCAGACAACGACTTCAACGGACGCTTGTTTGCACCTGTGATAACGCGGCCACGACGACCATTATCAAACAACGCATCGACAGATTCTTGAAGCATACGCTTTTCGTTGCGGATGATGATGTCAGGCGCGCGAAGTTCGATCAAACGCTTCAAACGGTTGTTACGATTGATGACGCGGCGATACAAATCATTGAGATCCGAAGTCGCAAAACGGCCACCATCCAAAGGAACCAAAGGGCGAAGTTCTGGTGGAATGACGGGAACAACGTCCAAGATCATCCATTCAGGACGTGCGCCAGATTCAATGAACGACTCGATGCACTTCAAACGCTTGACAATTTTCTTGCGCTTGGCTTCCGATGTTGTGTCACGCATATCATCGCGCAACTTCAACTTTTCCTCGTGCAAGTCAATGCCGGATAGCAAATGCTTGACAGCTTCCGCGCCAATCATTGCCGTAAAGGTATCTTCGCCATACTCATCTTGAGCGTTCAGATATTCTTCTTCAGTCAGAAGTTGGCAATCCTTCAAAGGCGTGAGGCCTGGCTCTGTGACAATATAATTTTCAAAATACAGAACGCGCTCAATTTCTTTGAGCGTCATATCGATCAAAAGACCGATGCGCGAAGGCAGCGACTTCATGAACCAGATGTGTGCAACGGGCGATGCCAATTCGATATGGCCCATACGTTCGCGACGGACTTTTTGAAGCGTAACTTCAACGCCGCACTTTTCGCAGATGATGCCGCGATACTTCATGCGCTTGTACTTGCCGCACAAACATTCGTAATCCTTGATCGGCCCAAAGATGCGGGCGCAGAACAAGCCATCACGTTCAGGCTTGAACGTACGATAGTTGATCGTTTCCGGCTTCTTGATTTCGCCGAAAGACCAAGAGCGAATACGCTCTGGCGACGCAATCGAAATACGCATCTGGTCAAAGGCCTGAGGCGCAGCTTGTTGATTAAAGATATTCATAAGATCGTTCATCATCGACTCCCGCTTTTCGCGTGTACTGTCACGTTACATTCTTACTCAGCCGCTTCCGGCAAAGATTCCAACTGTTCGACTTCATCAACCAGCAGTTTCTTGAGTTCCAAATCGACGTTCAGACCCAAGGAACGCAGTTCCTTTGTAAGAACGTTGAAGGATTCAGGAATGCCAGACTCAAAGTTATCTTCGCCGCGCACGATGGCCTCATAAACCTTGGCACGACCGGAAACGTCATCGGATTTAACCGTGAGCATTTCCTGCAAGGTATAAGCGGCACCGTAAGCTTCAAGGGCCCAGACTTCCATTTCACCGAAGCGTTGACCGCCGAACTGAGCCTTACCACCAAGAGGTTGCTGGGTGACCAGCGAGTAAGGACCAATCGAACGCGCATGGATCTTATCGTCAACCAAATGGTGCAACTTGAGCATATAAATATAACCCACGGTCACCTGACGGTCGAACGGCTCGCCCGTGCGTCCATCGATCAACGTTTCCTGACCCGAAGTGGCAAGCCCAGCCAAGGCCAACATACGTTCGATGTCGGCTTCACGCGCACCGTCAAAAACGGGCGTTGCGAATGGCACACCGATGCGTAGGTTCTTGGCCAGTTCCATCGTGTCGTCGTCGTTCATATCGGCAATATCAGCCTTAAACGTTTCGTCACCATATACTGCTTTCAGCTTGGCGCGAACGTCACCCAATGTCGCCTTCTTTTCCTGAGAGATCTGGAACTGATAAGCATCAAGAGCCTGACCGATTTGACGACCAAGATTTGCCGAAGCCCACCCCAAATGCGTTTCCAAGATTTGCCCAACGTTCATACGCGAAGGCACACCCAAAGGATTCAAAACGAGATCCATCGGCGTTCCATCGGGTAGATGCGGCATATCTTCAATTGGCAAGATGCGCGAAACGACACCCTTGTTACCGTGACGACCGGCCATTTTATCACCGGGTTGAAGCTTGCGCTTCACGGCAACAAAAACCTTGACCAACTTCATAACACCCGGAGAAAGTTCATCACCACGTTGAAGCTTGCCAACCTTGTCTTCAAAACGCTTTTTCAGAGCATTGATCTGGTCATCAAACACCTTGCTGATGGCCTCGACCTTTTCCATGACCTTGTCGTCTTTAATAGCGATTTGACGCCATTGGCCACGTGAATACTCCTCAAGCATTTCCGTAGTGATAACTTTACCTGTTGGGAAACCCTTTGGACCAGACGTTGCCTTTTGGCCGAGGATCAAGTCGCGCAAACGCTCGAAATAACCACGTTCGATGATCAAACGTTCATCATCGCGATCCTTGGCGAGACGTTCGATTTCGGCACGCTCAATCGCAATGGCGCGTTGATCCTTTTCAACGCCGCGACGCGAAAAGACTCGCACTTCAACAATCGTACCCGTCACACCGGGGGGAAGACGAAGGCTGGTATCACGAACATCAGCGGCCTTTTCACCGAAGATGGCGCGAAGAAGCTTTTCTTCCGGTGTCATAGGGCTTTCACCCTTTGGCGTGACCTTACCGACAAGAATATCGCCGGGGTTCACTTCGGCGCCGACATAAACAATACCGGCTTCGTCAAGGCTCTTTAAAGCCTCTTCGCCGACGTTAGGAATGTCGCGTGTGATTTCTTCCTGACCCAACTTGGTATCGCGAGCCATAACTTCAAACTCTTCGATATGGATCGAAGTAAACACGTCTTCACTGACGATCCGTTCTGAAATCAAGATCGAATCTTCGAAGTTGTAACCGTTCCATGGCATGAAGGCCACAAGGACATTACGCCCCAAGGCAAGTTCGCCATATTGTGTGGAAGGACCATCGGCAATGATCTGACCTTGAGAAACAAGCTCGCCAACTTTCACAATCGGACGCTGCGTAATACAGGTGCTTTGGTTCGAACGTTGGAACTTTAGCATGTTGTAAATATCAACAGTTGGCGCTGTCGGATCCGGGTTTTCCGTCGCACGAACAACGATACGCGTTGCATCAACTTGGTCAACCACGCCTGTACGACGAGCAACAACGGCCACACCGGAGTCACGAGCTACAACAGCCTCCATGCCGGTTCCAACAAGCGGCGCATCGTTGCGCAACAAAGGAACGGCCTGACGTTGCATGTTCGAACCCATAAGAGCACGGTTGGCGTCATCGTTTTCAAGAAAGGGGATCAACGCAGCGGCAACGGAAACAATCTGTTTCGGCGATACGTCGATAAAGTCGATGTCTTCAGCGGCAGCAACGATGTTTTCACCGTTCTTACGGGCAACAATCGTTTCCAGAACAAACTTACCGGCCTTATCAAGTTCCGAGTTCGCCTGAGCGATAGTGTACTGGCCCTCTTCCATGGCGGAAAGATAAACAACTTCGCTCGTGACCTTCGCCCCTTTGACGCGACGATAAGGACTCTCGATAAATCCATATTGATTCACACGAGCATAGGTCGCCAACGAATTGATCAGACCAATGTTCGGACCTTCAGGCGTTTCAATTGGGCAGATACGACCATAATGCGTGGGGTGAACGTCGCGCACTTCGAAGCCAGCACGTTCGCGTGTCAAACCGCCAGGCCCAAGGGCCGAAACGCGACGCTTATGCGTGATTTCTGAAAGTGGGTTTGTTTGATCCATAAACTGAGACAACTGCGACGAACCAAAGAACTCACGAACAGCGGCAGCCGCAGGCTTCGCATTGATAAGATCATGCGGCATCACGGTGTCGATTTCAATGGAGCTCATACGTTCGCGAATGGCGCGCTCCATACGGAGCAAGCCAAGACGATATTGGTTTTCCATCAGTTCGCCAACCGAGCGAACACGACGGTTGCCAAGGTGATCAATGTCATCGATCTCGCCACGACCATCCTTAAGACCGCAAAGAATGCGAACAATTTCAAGAATGTCTTCTTTACGAAGAACGCGAACTTGATCATCAGTCTTGAACCCGAGGCGCGAGTTCATCTTGACGCGACCAACAGGTGAAAGGTCATAGCGGTCGAGTTCGAAGAATAGGCCCTTAAACAAAGCTTCAGCGGACTCAACTGTTGGTGGCTCACCGGGACGCATGACGCGATAAATATCAAGCAAAGCGTCTTCACGGCTGACGTTCTTATCAGCAACCATTGTGTTACGGATATAGGGACCAACATTCACGTGATCAATACCAAGAATTTGCAATTCCTTGACACCAGTACCTTCAATTTGCTCAAGAATATCCGATGTCAACTCATCGCCAGCCTCGAACAGAACAACGCCAGTCTTTTCATCAATCATGTCAGCGGCGAGATAAGCACTCAAAAGATCTTCTGGCTTTACAAGGATTTCCTTCAACCCTGCATCGACCAACTTTGTGATCAAGCGTGAGGTCATCTTGGTGCCTTCTTCAGCAACGACCTTGCCGCCCTTAGCATCAACCAAATCGGTTAGGAGCTTCTGGCCTTTAACACGTTCTGCATTGAACGCCGTTGTCCAACCATTCTTGGTGCGCTTGTACGTTACCGTGGCATAAAATGCGTTGAGAATTTCTTCCTTGGACATGCCTTGGATTTCGTTCAGTTCAAGACCCTTGCCCGCCTTTTCCCGTTTCAAGCGCAACTTTTCTGTGTCGTCGCTGTACAATGCATAAAGCAAGCTAGACACAGGCAATTTGCGACGACGGTCGATGCGAACATAAACCAAATCTTTAGCATCAAATTCAAAATCAAGCCACGAGCCGCGATAAGGAATAACACGAGCAGCAAACAGATATTTGCCAGACGAATGAGTCTTGCCCTTATCGTGATCAAAGAACACACCAGGACTGCGATGCATTTGGCTGACGATAACGCGTTCCGTACCGTTCACAACAAAAGTACCGTTGGCAGTCATCAAGGGCATGTCGCCCATGTAAACGTCTTGTTCCTTGATGTCACGGATCGACTTCACACCCGTTGTTTCATCAACGTCAAATACGGTCAACCGCAAAGTCACCTTCAACGGCGCGGCATAGGTCATGCCACGTTGTTGGCACTCCTCAACGTCATATTTGGGCTGTTCCAATTCGTACGAAACAAAATCAAGAACGGCGCGTTCAGCAAAATCGCGAATGGGGAAAACAGAACGCAAGACTTCTTGCAGACCAACACGGTCACGCTTGTCGGCGGGCGTATCCATTTGCAAGAAATACTCGTACGAGCGACGCTGAACGTCGATCAGGTTTGGCATTTCCGCGACTTCAGGAATACGACCGAAGCTCTTGCGATTTCTTTTATATGCCGCGCTGCTCTTACCAGCATTCATGGGGAAACTTTGTGCCATAGGGGCCCTCTCAAAGATCTGTCAAAAAGTGCGTGTTCATTTACACGAACACCAAAAACGAAATCACCCCCCACCTTCTCATCAAGAAAAGGCGCGATGATTTTGTAAAACGCGTGATTTGTGCGGGCAATATGGCCCGCGAAGCCAGCGTAAGCAAGAAGTATATTTTTCATAGAATCAATCATGTTGGGGCAAAAATGACTGATGTAATAGGAATTATATACTATGTCAAAAATATATTCTTATCGCATTCAGCCCATAAAAAAGCTGCCACCGCATCCTGTGACAGCCAAAATCAAAAGCCAAACGGCGGACACACCTGTCCGTAGCATTGTCAATAACAGAATATTCACACTGTGTCAATAGATTTTTCTCATTATGTTCGCAAAAAAAGGCGGGAACCGAAGCCCCCGCCCTTTTTAACTTCATAAGAAGTCTCAAGATTACTTGAGTTCAACCTTGGCGCCGACGGCTTCAAGTGACTTCTTGATCTTTTCAGCATCAGCCTTCGATGCATTTTCCTTCACGGTCTTAGGCGCGCCTTCAACGAGGTCCTTGGCTTCCTTCAGGCCGAGACCTGTGATCGCGCGAACTTCCTTAATGACGTCGATTTTCTTGTCGCCAGCGGCGGCGAGAACGACTGTGAACTCTGTTTGCTCTTCGGCGGCAGGAGCAGCGGCACCAGCAGCAGCAACAGCAGCAACAGGAGCAGCGGCGCTTACGCCCCACTTTTCTTCAAGCATCTTGGCCAAATCAGCGGCTTCGATAACGGTCAGTGTTGACAATTCTTCAACGATCTTTTCCAACTTCGACATAGTACTCTCTCCTTTGTTAAACTTCGTTTGTTTGTACTTTTTATCCGGTTCAAACCGGAATTCTTTTCAAGCAGCGATTAAGCCGCCGTCTTGCTGTAAGCCGAGATAACACGAGCCAACTGTCCAGCCGGAGCCTGAACAATGCCAGCGATCTTGGTGGCCGGGGCCACGAGCAAACCAACCAACTTGCCACGCAGTTCGTCAAGCGAAGGAAGCGTTGCCAAAGCCATCGTGCCGGCGGCATCAAGGACTTGATCCCCCATCACAGCGGCAACAAGCTTCAGCTTGTCATTCTTCTTGGCGAACTCAGCGGCAACCTTGGCGGCGGCAACAGGATCGGCCGAATAAGCAAGAGCCGTAGGCCCCTTCATATAAGGTTCCAAACCTGCCAGAACGCTGTCCTTGATCGCCAACTTGACCAACGTGTTCTTGCCGACCTTCAACTTGACGCCAGCGGCACGCATAGCGCGACGCAGAGCCAAGGTTTGATCAGCATCAAGACCATTTTGCACCAGCACAACGACGAGCTGAGCAGCCTTGATTTCCGCTTCGAAAGCCTGAACTTGTTGTTCTTTGGCTTTGCGATTGTCACTTAGATTTTCGCTCATAGATCCTCCATCTTCCAAACGTTCAAAATACGACATTTCCAACATCAGCACGCACGCGTACCGACGAAAAACTTTTTTTCTTGTCCAAGGGAAAAGTTGAGAGAAAGCGGTCAACCTGCAAAGGGACCCAACTTTCTTGCATCAACCCATCTATGCTGGCATTTTAAGTCGTTTTCCGACACCCGCAGTCTTGGACAGGAACCGCCTCACAAAAGAAGCAGACGGTGGGGTATAACGTTACAAACAAGATTATGCAAGGGGCAATCTCACAAAATATGCCCCCCCCTTAACGGCAACATAAAAACTGTGACACGAAAAGGGTTAATATCGCCTAAGACCAACCGCCCGATGAACCAACCTGTTCGGGTCACAAGCAGTTGCGAGGAGGGATTCTCTCGCCGGACAGTCCTCTCCTTTAGGCACAAGCAGCTCCATCCGGCAAGAGAGGTGCGAGACGCAGAGCGAGAGATTGAGAGCGGCCCTTTCAATGAGTCCGTTCTTAGGCCCGCTGGTATAATCTGACTACCGGGCCTTTTCAGCAATAGACCAGAACCCATCGCTGTTAAGGCTAGCCCCGCCGACGAGAACACCATCAATTTCATGCTGTTCAAGCAAATCGCGGGCATTATGGGGGACGACCGAGCCGCCATAGATAACCTGCACAGCTTCTCCCATCGCCCCAAGAGAACGGCGAATCAGGCGATGGATTGAACTCACCTCATCTGTTTCGGGAACGTCGCCAGAACCAATAGCCCAAACGGGTTCATACGCAACAACCAACTGGGAGGAATGGAACTTTTCGGGCAAGGATGACGAAAGTTGCTGAACAATGGCTGTTTCGGTCGTTCCTGTCGCACGCTGTTCCAAGGTTTCGCCAACACAAACGATTGTGACCAAACCAGCCAGTTGAGCTGCCGCAACTTTCTTGGCAATCAACGCGCCCGTCTCTTCATAGGCAGCACGGCGTTCAGAGTGACCGAGGATCACATAACGGCAGCCAAGATCTGCCAACATCCCGGCGCTGATGTCCCCCGTATAGGCTCCATGATTCGCATAATGGCAATCCTGCGCGCCCAACATAACTGGTGACCCCATTAATGCTTCGGAAATGGGCCACAACAGCGTGGCTGGCGGACACAAAGCAACATCAAATTCTAAAGGCATGCTCTCAATGGCTCGATTGGCAATCTCTTTGGCCAAGTTCAAGCCAGAGGTCAAGCGACCATTCATTTTCCAATTTCCAACGATAAGCTTGCGTCTTGTAGCCATAGCATGAACCCTTATTGTATTGAATGAGTAAGACTGTGCTAGATTATAAACAATTTGAGGCAGACCGTCCAAAGCCTGTTGCTCCGAGCATAGACTTTTATCATACTACACCGCAATCAAGAATCACTATCAACCAGCTCCTTAAGGATTCCTTTATATGCTTCAGTCAATGCGCAATCTGACCAAGTCATGGATTTTCAAAAGCCTGATGTTCCTGCTCGTCATCAGTTTTTCCATTTGGGGGATCGGCGATATGTTCCGAAGCAACCCAGCGACACGCGTTGTCGCCAGCGTTGGCAAAGTAAAAATCCAAGTTCAAGAACTGGAGCGGCGGTTTCAAACGGAAATGCAAGAAGCTCGCGCCGCTTTCGGGCCAGAGTTCAGTATCGCACAGGCACGCCAAGCTGGATTATTAGATCGCACACTGGCTCTTATGATTCAAGAAAGCCAATTCGATCAAGATGCCGCACGGCTTGGTATCAATGTCCCACGCGACTTAATTCTTCAGACATTGGCGCAAGAACCAAAATTCCGCACACCAGAAGGTAAGTTTAACGTGGCCCTTTTACATCAGCTTCTTGGCAGAGCCGGATTGAACGAAGAAATGTTTTTTGACCTTGAAACACGAAGCGAAGCCCGCAAAGCGATAGCCGACGTCATCATGGCGAGCGCCCAAACGCCCCAGATTATGACGAACACACTTTATCAAGCACGTGGGGCCAAGCGCATTCTTGAAGTGATCACCCTTCGTAATGACAGCGTCAAAGGCCTTAAGCCAGCAACAGACGATGAGCTTCAAACCTATTATAAAGAGCATGAAGCCGATTTCATGGCGCCTGAGTATCGGGGCATCACCATTGCTCATTTAACATCAGAAGACATCACAAAAGACATTACCGTCTCTGATGAAGACATCCAAAAATCCTATGATGAACGTGCAGCAGAAATGGTTGTTCCCGAAAGCCGCGATCTGGTTCAAGTGGTTCTGCAAGATGAAGCAAAAGCCAAGAGCATCGCCGAAACGGCCTCAACCTTGCGCAGCCTTCCTCAAGCCGCAAAGGCCAAAGGCGTAACGCCGATCACAATGAACAAGATCGATGCAAAGGCCATCCTGCCAGAACTTTCCGCAGCCGTGTTTGCCCTCAAGCAAGGTGATGTAACGGCACCGATTAAAAGCTCACTTGGCTGGCATATCGTGCAACTCAACAAAATACATGAAAAGAATACGTTGACCCTTGACCAAGCCAAAGACGACTTACGCAAAACCCTGCAAGAAGAACGCACAGGCGACATGATCGCCAAGACGATCAATCAACTTGACGACGCCATTGCTGGCAACCAACCGTTGGAAGACATCGCCAACACGCTCCGCCTCCGGCTAACGCGCTATGCCGCGCTTGATGCCACAGGTAAGCTGCCGAATGGAACAGCGCCTAAGGAAGCCATTCCCGCGAAGGAAATCACCCTCGCCTCGGCCCAATCCCTTGATGCAGGCGAAACGGGGCAAGTCCTTGAAGACGGCAAAGGCAACTATTACGTCGTGCGCGTCGATCAGGTCACCCCCAGCCAAACCCGCACTTATGCTGAGGCTAAGGATCAAGTTCTTGCCGCTTGGACAGAAGAAAAACTATTCGCCAAAGCCGCCGCTGTCGCTGAAGATATTGCCAAACAACTCCGCGAAGGAAAATCTGCGACAAGCTTCGCCTCCATGCCCGGAGTCGATGTACGTCTTTCCAAGCCGATGTCGATCTTAAGTGCGCCAGATAAAGCCCTCCCCCCCGAAATTATCCCTCAAGTTACACACATGAAAAAAGGGGATGTTACTCTCGCCGCACGTCAGGGCAAGCACACGATTGTCAGGTTGGCCGACATTGTACCTGTTGACCCCCAAAAACCTGAATCATCTCGCCTTAAAATTGTTGATGATTTACGCAAAAAGCTCCCTGACAATATGATTGAACAATATATTGGCTACATGAACACGCTATTCCCGCAACAGATTGACATGGAGCTCCTCACCTCCCTTAAATCTCAGGGGTGATATTTTTTGCTAACTGGGCTTTAATCTCTTCGCGCTAGGATGGGCTATGCGCTCACTCGTCATCCTTTTTTCATTCTGCATTCTTTTGCATGCACAAGACACTTGGGCAGGTCCGGCCGAGGTTCGTGAAACAGCGCGCCTTAACAATTGTACGCCAAAGAAGATTCAAGTCTATCAGCAGAAGCTTGGCAAGAATGCGCTAACCATTTATAGAGTTGATTGTATTGAACCCAAGGCGGTGGGTGAAAACCTACCCAAGACCCCCGATTCAATCCTTGTTGAATGTGAATCCAGCATGTGCCGGATGCTTCGCGCTCTTGAAGAAAAACAACAATAACTGTGGACTCTATCATATCCAATGACAAAAGATAAATCCGATGAAGTGATAATTATCGATCAAGCTCAGCTTGATGATGTCATTGCTAAACACATCGCCTTCAAGAATGGGCGCCCCAATGGTGTACGTGCCAGCTTGCAGAACTATGACCTGACCGGCTTGTCTTTTAACAAGTGCGACTTATCGAATGCCGACTTCACAGGCTCGATAATGGTCGAAGCCAACTTAGAAAATTGTAATCTCGATTATGCCGTGTTCTATGCCTGCGATCTTAGAAAGGCTAACTTTTTAAATGCGAGTCTGATCCGCGCCGATTTGCGAGGAGCCTGCTTGCGCGGGGCCATTATGGCCGGGGCCAACTTGTCAGAAGCCGACCTTCGCGAAGGATCCTATGCAACGTATGATCCCGATAAGGGCCTGACCTTCACCAGTGACAGCAAGGCTTGGCAGGAGGGCACGGGGGGCGTTGATATGCGTGGGGCCAACCTTGGTTCCGTCAAATTGTCGGGCGCAATTGCGCTCAACTCCAACTTTGAAGATGCCAACCTTTCAAAATCAACGATCATCCGAGGCAATCTGAATGGAGCCAACCTAACAGGGGCCAATCTTGCAGGCGCAGATCTCAGCCAGTGTGAGCTGAAGAATGTCAGCTTACGTGGCGCGAACCTGACCGGAACGATGATGGACTTCTCAAACCTTGAGAACGTGGATCTATCGGGTGCGCTTACAGACAAGCCTGTCGGGCTTACCATCGGCGAACTGGAAATTCCGCTTGAAGATAAAATCAAGCTTCATCAAATATGGCTTAAAACGCAAGGTGAGGACGGACAACGGCTCGACCTCTCGGACCATGATCTACGCAATGCCCCGCCATTAAATAACACCAATCTGACGATGCTTCTCGCAGAGCGCACCGTCTGGTACGGCTACGATCTTTCTCACGCCAGCTTACAAGCTGCCACATTAAAAAGCAGTGATTTCCGGCATTGCCTGTTTAATGGTGCGGACCTGCGCGGGGCAAATTTTGGAAAATGTTCGATGGTCGGATGTAAGTTCACAAGGGCGCGCCTTGAACCGCTCTTCTTTGAAGGCAACCGCACACTTAAAACAAACTTTGCGGGAGCAAATCTTCGTTATTCTGACTTCATGAACGCTATTTTACACGATGCCGACTTTACGGGAGCAGATCTCAGCTTTGCGAACTTTATCGGCGCAGACATTACTGGGGCTAATTTCAGCAAAGCCATTATGCAAGACACAAAGATTAGGAAACTGACCTGATCACAAAAACTTAAAGCTCAAGAGACAACAGCTGATCCAGCCGTGCCTGCATAACGTCAGCCGTCGAAACGGATTCCGTCTCTGTACACATATCCTGTGCGCGATCCCACCTTGCCTGTGCAGCACGGCTCATGTCTGGTAAGTCCGCGCACACGATACGCATCTCCGGCAAAAGACCGGTGCAATACAAGGCAATATCTGCCCCAGCTTCAAGCGCACGCGAGGCAACTGTTTTTAAATCTCCGGCAACCGCCCCCATGGCCAAATCATCTGAAAAAAGCAGTCCGTCAAAACCGATCTCGCCACGAATAATTTCTTCATGGGCTTTGTGCGAAAAAGAAATGGGATTCTTTGGATCAATATCACGAAACACAACATGGCAATTCATTGCAATAGGCGCGTCCGATAACTTGGAAAAAGGGATAAAGTCAGATCGGCGTAACGTCGCCAAATCACAATCGACATAAGGCAGCTCTGCATGAGGATCCACCCGAACGCGACCATGGCCGGGGATATGCTTGATCACAGGGAAAATGCCATTTTGCAAATAGGTATCGATGATAACCTTGGCGCCCGCAGCGACTACATCAGGAATGAAGGCTAAGGCCCGATCACCGATGGCTGACGAAGCCCCATCAATCATCAAATCAAGAACGGGGGCACAATTGCCATTTATACCAACGTCACGCAACATGCGTGCGATCAACAAGGCATGAAGATGTATGGCCATTCGTCCGAGAGCTTGGTCTTGCTCATAAAGAACGCCAAGCCGCCGTTGCGAGGGAAAGGAAGGCCATAAGGGCGGTTTAAGACGAGCAACACGCCCACCTTCCTGATCGATAAAGATAGGGGCATCAGGCCGACCCACAGTGGCACGCAAGGCTTGCGTCAAAAGACGCACTTGATCTGGATTTTCACAGTTACGTTGAAAAAGAATAAAACCAAAGGGATTGAGTTGCGCAAAAAAATCTCGCTCTTCTTGCGCAAGAGTTGGCCCCGAACATCCCAGTATAATTGGTTTAATAGTCTGCATTACGATCCTATAATATTTCTACAGCTCATCGCACGACAAGCTAAAGCTCCAATACATGAAGATTGTACGGTTTTTTTATGGCGGCGTACAGCTGTGTTTGTTTTTCGCGAAGAAACCTGTCATTTTTCTTGTATCTATATGACATTTATGGATATTACTGTTCCCTATGCCTTACGGGAGATCGTTTTGGCACCACACAAAAATGTTAAAAATATTCCTTGTTAATAATGTTTACTTTTTGTTAAACTTTATTAGCGAGAAATTGAAAGTATGGTTAACACAGCGCATCAGGTGAGTCTCTTAAAGGGGTCACCGGATACGGTGATGCAACACAGAGATTAACGACTATTTTCCTAAACGAGGGCAGGCCATGCGCGTTCTTCTAGTAGAAGATGATACATCAGTAGCGAAAAGTATCGAGCTTATGCTTCAAGCAGAAGGCTTCATTGTTGACACAACCGATCTTGGTGAAGATGGTTTGGAAATCGGCAAGTTATACGATTATGACATTATCATTCTTGATCTGATGCTTCCCGATATTGACGGCTACGAAGTCTTGCGCCGCTTACGGGCTGCGCGGGTCACAACACCAATCTTGATCCTCTCCGGTCTTTCTGAGCTTGACCATAAAATCAAAGGCCTTGGATTTGGTGCCGACGATTATTTGACCAAACCATTTGACCGCCGTGAGTTGGTAGCGCGCATTCATGCCATCATCCGCCGCAGTAAAGGTCATTCAGACAGCGTTATCCGCACAGGAAAATTGACCGTCAACCTCGATGCGCGCACAGTCGAAGTGAACAATGCGCCGTTGCACTTGACGGGCAAGGAATACGGCATTCTTGAGCTGCTGAGCTTGCGTAAAGGAACGACCCTTACAAAGGAAATGTTCCTCAACCATTTGTATGGCGGGATGGATGAACCTGAACTTAAGATCATCGACGTCTTCGTCTGCAAATTACGCAAGAAATTGGCGCAAGCTGCTGATGGTGACAACTACATTGAAACGGTCTGGGGGCGTGGATACGTTCTTCGTGATCCCCCCGGAACTGAACCCGTAAAATTGCAACAGCGTCAATAAGCCGCTAAAGCAAATCATGATAAAAATGGCTGGCCTGATTTTCAGACCAGCCATTTGTGTAATATAACCCGAGTTATGGGTTGATACCGGTGATAAACATAAAGGACTCGTCATCGCGAGGCCCCTTCTTCAGGGGCCGTGGCGATCCATCTCCTACTATTTCAACATGGACCTACGTTGAAAATGCGGGAGATGGATGGCCTCGTCGGCCAATAGGCCTCCTCGCAATGATACCAGCGGGTCTATGAGCGGACTCACTGGTGGCGTTGTTTTTACTCATTCGCTCTGCGCCTCGCACTCCTCTTGCCGGACGGCACCCCTTGCTTTTTAAGGAGAGG
>JAQUYN010000098.1 GCA_028691835.1 Alphaproteobacteria bacterium
GATACTCTCGCTGGACAGGCCTTTCCTTTAGGCGCAAGGAGTTCCGTCCGGCAAGAGGATCGTGAGGCGCAGAGCGAGTGAATGCGTGCAGCGCTCTCAATACGTCAGTTCATAGACGGATTAGTATAAATAAGGCTAAATAGGTGAATTTTAACTCTTTAGCCATAAGTATCTGGCATATTTTTTGTCTTGCAGGCCCTTGTCGTATAGTTTAGCATTTCTCTGTTGATGGTTTTGTCGTAATGTTGTAGGAACGATTCCGCGAAGAGATTTGTCTTTGAGAAAGGATCTTCATATGAAGAGAATGTTAACAGCTGCTTTTTTACTGCTTTCGTCGCTTTGCAGCGTTTCCGCGCAAGCGGCGGTGTCTCCCTTGACAGTAGGGGTGGGCTTGGGTGAAGTAAACTCATTGTCTTCTGGTTCGACTACTTATGACGGAATTGATGGCAGAATTTGGGCAGAGTATTATGGTTCTTTGCCTGGCATGACAAAGATTACCTTTACTTATGACATTATACCCAGCTCAGATGCTTCTGTGCCGTTGGCCGGGTATATGGGGTTGTCGAGCATTGGGTCATCGATTATAGATACGTCAATAAACGCGACAGTGTTTACGGATGTTAATCCTACGGCGGCTTCTGCAACTGACAATCTCGTTACAGCTTATGCCAGTCTTCCTTCATTTACGAATGGAACAGCTTCAATTACGAATCTAAGTGCTGAGCTCGTCTCCTTTAAAACAACGTTGATTGCTTTCTTGAATCAATATGTTGGTCTTAAAGTGACTTGGAACGTTTCGTCTGTTCCTCTTCCTGCAGCGTTACCTTTGTTCGGCTTGGGGCTTGCCTCTCTTGCTGGATATCGCTTGCGCAAGAAAAAGACCGATGGTGCTGTTGCGTAAGAAACGACAGTAAGTTTTGATCGTTAAAGGGGGCTTCGGCCCTCTTTATTTTTTGTTTTATAGATGGCAGTTAATGTTATGTTGAATCCCCTCCCTTTATGTATGTTGATTTCATGGTCGGAGTAATGTACCGTACTTGTTGTGTAATGATTGTTGTTTTTGGAGATTCTCAATGAGTTTGCGCGTCCTTTTTTCCTTGATGTGCTGTATGTGTTTCGTGCAAACAGGCGCTGCGTGGGCAGCTATGGCTCCCGTCGATATGGGGTCAATGCACCGTAGATATGATGAAAATGATAGGAAGTCGAAATTTGATTTCATTCAGTCGCACTATAGCAAGGAACACTTTAGCTTCGATGGCCATCATAAACGGTATTTTTCTCGATCTGATTTTTTGCCTGTTTTCGCCTCATTCAGGCCGCATGGAAAGCTCGGCAGCAATTATTTCTTTTTTCATCACCACCACAGAGATGTGTGCTGTGGGCATAATCCCCCATCTGTTCCTCTTCCTGCGGCGCTTCCCCTCTTTGGGTTGGGCTTGTCCGGGTTGATGTTGTCACGACATAGCCGGAAAAAGATATAACCATTGGAAACGTGAAGAAAAAACGCAAGGGCTAACCCTCTTGCGTTTTTTTTCGTCTTCAAATGTTTAAACATATCGACAAATACAGTGATTTTCGAAGTGGTTGGCGCATGGGCGGATCTATGAACAAGTTCTATTCTATTGTTTGTTGAGCAGATTCACGCGAACGCTTGGCGTAAAAGGAGTCAACCTGATCGCGAAGCACTGTCCCCGATCTAGTGGGCGGTCGGTTCCCTATAAAATCACATCTCGATGGGCCGGAGACCTTGCGTCTTATACCAGCGGGCCTATGAACGGACTCATTGAAAGGGCCACTCTCAATCACTCGCTCTGCGCCTCGCACTCCTCTTGCCGGACGGAACGCCTTGTGCCTAAAGGAGAGGACTGTCCGTCGAGAGGATCCGTCCTCGTAACCGCTCGTGACCAGACCGGAATTCTCGCGGAATTTGGGTATATTATTATGCTGACCGCCTATGCCAAAGAGCTTTTAGGCTGGTTTGCGTTGCGTGGGATGGCTCACATTTGTGCCAACGGATGGAACTGGCCGCCTAAAAACCCTCAAGATCATGCTTCATAGAGCTTGTTTGTGGGGATTCGAACTGGATGTGGGTTGAGTCCGTTTTGAAGGAAGAGGTGCGAAGAGGTGTTTGTTCATTATTACAAGCTGTCGGAAAGCCCAGAGGTGCATAATGACCAAGGGGCCATGTGCGAGTAGGTGTACAACCGAGTAGGGGGCGCAAAAGCCGGAGTGTAAGAGCGCAACATTCAAAAAATACCCATAACTTAGCCCTATTCCTAAAACAGGGCAAAGCACGCCATAAAGTCCTGGGGCATAGAGCTTACCTTGCAGAAGAGGTAATAAGATTTCTTGCCGATGTAAAAGGGTGTATCCAACAAACCCAAGCAAACCACAACAAACGATCAGAAGTGTGCAAACAACAAGCACCATTGCTGGGTTCTGACTCGTGTTAAATGCTCTAGCTAATCCCCCATCAATCTGAAAATAGGTCACCGTCAGAACGGACAGAATGCCTCCATAAAACCAGAAAAGAGGCGTTGTTTCCGCTGAAAGGGGGGCAATAAGGAAGGAAGACAGTTTAGGAACAAAGTGGATCAAACAGATAAGCACTGCCAAAAACATAAGGGAAATCGAAACAATTTCACACAAGAACAACATCAACGTTTGCTCGCTGTTTTGTGCAATAAGCGCAAAAGGAAGGGCAAGAAGAATGAAGGAAAACACAGCTATAAGCTGTCCAAGATTTGATCCGTTGGCGCCGTTTGTGTTTTGGTCATCTATCTTCGCAGCAAGGAACCGTGCGTAGATTTGGATGGATCGTTTCGTCATATAAATAAGCCAGAGAAAAACTAGTGGGAACAGGAAAATACGGCTCATCAGTGCAAAAGGAAGAGCCATCAGTCCTGTCATAAGAACGAGCATTGTACTCACGGACAACGTGGCTGGAACAGTTAAAAGGACGGTTTTATCTTTGGCTGCCATCAAGGCCTTGCAGGGGACCAGTGATTTCCATTGTGCAAAGTTTTTAAAGTTCCACACCAACAAACGGACATGCAAAATGGAAAAAAAGATAAAGAGGCCAAGGAATAAAACAGCCAGAGTCGGCAACAGGAATCCATGGTAAAAGAAGAGGGTATAAATGGCAGTAAAGGTTGGAAGGGACGAAAGTTCGATTTTGCATAACCAATAAAGATACATGTACGAACTGACCGCAAAGCCTCCCGCCACAAGGGCATTAAGAAAATAAAGGGGGGTATAACGTTCTCCTAAAAGTCGGGCGTACTTCATCGAAAGGTTCCTCGCAACAGCATGGTTTTCTAATGTTTTCACGTTACAGGGTTGTCGGTAATTCGTAATGTGTCAAGGTCGGAATTCGTAATGTGTAAATAGCTTGAATGAGGGCAAGAAAGATAGCTTTTGTATAAGATAGGCGATAGAATCATTTTCGTTCAGTTCGGATTATAGGAGTATTAAATGCAAGAGCCGTCAGATAATTATCAAATTGACCCAGCTATAACTATTCATCGACCGGAAGATTTTGAAGGAATGCGTAAAGCGGGCCGCTTGGCGGCAGAAGTTTTAGATTATATAACGCCTTTCGTAAAACCAGGCATTTCAACGGGCGAACTTGACTCAATGTGTGACGCATTTATACGTGATCATGGCGCAATTTCCGCGTGCTATGGCTATCGTGGCTACCCACGTTCGACATGTATTTCTATCAATCACGTCGTGTGTCATGGCATTCCTGGCGACCGAAAACTTGAGGATGGTGACATTGCAAATATTGATGTGACTGTCATTTTGGACGGTTGGTATGGCGATACGAGCCGCATGTATTTGGTCGGTGATAAGATCTCGATCAGGTCGCGTCGCCTTGTTGAAGCGACATACGAATCCATGATGCGTGGCATTTCTGTTGTGCGTGCAGGGGCAACGCTTGGTGATGTTGGCCATGCGATTCAATCTTATGTTGAGCCGATGGGGCTTTCTGTCGTTCGTGATTTTTGTGGGCATGGTTTGGGGCGAGAATTTCATTGTGCGCCGTCAGTTCTGCATTATGGACAAAAAGGAAAAGGTGAAGTTTTGCGTGCGGGCACGTTTTTGACAATTGAGCCGATGATCAATGCCGGTAAGTTTGGCGTGAAGGTTCTGGCCGATGGATGGACGGCTGTGACGAAGGACCGTTCATTGTCGGCTCAGTTTGAACATTCATTGGCTGTAACCGAAACAGGGTATGAGATTTTTACAAAATCACCTAAAGGTTGGGACAGCCCACCTTATGAAGGCATCAATGCATGACTGAAACGGCGCGTATCGAAAAAACGCGCCCGAAGGCGCATTACGAAGGACATCGTGATCGGTTGCGTGCGCGATTGCTTGAGTCTGGGGCAAACGCCTTGCAAGATTATGAATTGCTTGAGGTGCTTCTTTTTGCTGCGATTCCGCGTCGTGATGTTAAGCCCATGGCAAAATCCCTTTTGTCCGAGTTCAATGGCTTGTGGGAAGTTTTAAACGCAACTCCCGCTCGTCTTTGTTCATTTGGGCTGAGCTTAAATGCGATAAGTCTGCTTCGTGTTGTGAGCGCAATCGAGTTGCGTGCGACGCGATCTTTCCTCATGGATAAGCCTTTGCTCAACAATTGGCAGCGTGTTGTTGATTACTGTCGTGATGCGATGTCCTTTGAAACAAAAGAGCAGTTTCGTTTGTTGTTTCTGGATCGCCGCAATCGTTTGATTTCTGAAGAAGTACAGCAGCGTGGCACCGTGGATCATACGCCTGTCTATCCGCGTGAAATCGTGCAGCGTGCTTTAGAGGTTGGTGCTGGGGCAATTATTCTTGCTCATAATCACCCGAGTGGAGATGTTACGCCCAGTAAAGCAGACATTGACATGACCCGCCTCATTCAAAGTGCCTGTTTGCCCTTGGGTTTGACCATTCACGATCACATTATCGTTGGGCACGATAATGTTGCCAGTTTTAAGGCTCTCGGGCTGCTCTAAAGGCGACATTATCGTTACATAACAGTTAGATGGCGGCAGGCAAGAAGTCTTGTCGTGCCCGAAGTGCACGTTGTGCCCCGTCTTCGGTCCTTTCAGAACCGAAATTTTGACTCATTTTTGGCATTTTTTCGGGTTGAAAACGTTAATGTTCGTTCGATTTATTCCCAAAATGACACTCGCTGCGTGCTTGGGCGCTTTAAAAAGCTAGGTTTTCTGCGGGGTGTAGCGGAAATTTAAAGAAAATTAATTATCCACAACAAATTGTTATTTTCCCTCTAGACAGGTGAAGAGAAAGGCACTAGGTTACATCTCATCGGCGGACGTTAACCGCGACCACCGAGGCTTACTTATTGACACTACGACATGTCAGAGCGGCCCAATGCAAGCAAAAGCAAGCTTGGGGCGAGTGAATGTGTCGCTCTTGTTTTGTGAGTTAGTTTAGTTCTTGGACATTGTGAATGATGATGAGAAGGGATGCGCAGACGGCGATCTGCGGTGGGAAGTGTTTTGACTTTAGGGTCTGGCATTTCTGGCCGAAGATATCCAAACAGCCAATCTTAATTCCTCAAGTTTTGGGATTGGTTTTCGGTTTTGTCGCTGTGCATTCTATGTCGACAAGTTTTAAGTAACGTTTCTTTCGTAAGAAAGGAACAACAAAAAACCCTAAGATTTAGTTTGAGATTTCATCGCAAGATGAAGACGACAAAGCTAAGTGATATTTGTAACGCAAGTTACAGAGTCAAGTTCAACTTGAGAGTTTGATCATGGCTCAGAACGAACGCTGGCGGCAGGCCTAACACATGCAAGTCGAACGAACGTAGCAATACGTGAGTGGCGCACGGGAGAGTAACACGTGGGAACCTACCTTTTGGTTCGGAATAACGTCGGGAAACTGACGCTAATACCGGATAAGCCCTATGGGGGAAAGATTTATTGCCAAAAGATGGGCCCGCGTTAGATTAGCTTGTTGGTGAGGTAATGGCTCACCAAGGCTACGATCTATAGCTGGTCTGAGAGGATGACCAGCCTCACTGGGACTGAGACACGGCCCAGACTCCTACGGGAGGCAGCAGTGGGGAATATTGGACAATGGGGGAAACCCTGATCCAGCCATGCCGCGTGAATGATGAAGGCCTTCGGGTTGTAAAGTTCTTTTGGTAGGGACGATGATGACGGTACCTACAGAATAAGCTCCGGCTAACTTCGTGCCAGCAGCCGCGGTAATACGAAGGGAGCTAGCGTTGTTCGGAATTACTGGGCGTAAAGGGTGCGTAGGCGGTTCGATAAGTCAGATGTGAAAGCCCTGGGCTCAACCCAGGAACTGCGTTTGAGACTGTCGAGCTTGAATTCGGGAGAGAGATC
>JAQUYN010000099.1 GCA_028691835.1 Alphaproteobacteria bacterium
TCCCGCCAGAGCCACACGCAAGCTTTTTTTAGATTGAATTTGTGTTGTCATTTTTCCTCATTTGAGTAGGGAACCGAAAAAGAAAAAGGCTATTGAGACACACCCGTGTCAGCAGGCTCATGCCCATTGAGTTGAATATTTCGCAAGCGTTCTATCTCAACTAACGCTTTCAGGCGCTCTGAATTCATCTCTTCTGCACGCCCCGAACGAATAGGTTCGGAAGTAAAAACGGGTTTAGTTTCAGGAACATCTGCAAGATTGGGCCACGTTTTGTCGCTTGCGTTTGTCGGCGTGCGCACAACGCGCGGTGCCAACAGAACATCTGGGCCAGGCTCACCCGTCAACCAACTGGGAACGGGCACATCTGCACAGCTGCTCAAGAAACATAGTGATAGGAAAAATAAGGCACGCAGGGCAAAAGTTGCTGATTTTTTTATATGTTTCATGTTATGAACAAAGTCTCTCCTTTTCACCGTGCAATCTTCTTTTGCATGTTCAATCAAAATCCAAGCCAGTAGAAAAAATCATGACAGATAAAACCACTGCAACCAAGCCAGAAAACAACGCCGCAATACAATTGCCTGATCTCAATAACATGAGCGCCAAAATCATGCAAATCGCGACGCGAAGCCAAAAACTTCTGGCCACCTTTTTGGAGCGCAACAAAACGACGATGGGCAAAATGCCGGAAATGGACCCGGCACATCTGGGCCAAGCCTTCATGGATTTCACATCCAAGATTCTTTCGAACCCCAATCGTTTTGTCGAAGCGCAAATCGCGTTCTGGCAAGATTATGTCAAACTGATGAAGGGGGCCTTAGAGTCATCGACATCAGCGGGTCACGCGATGCCATCCATCATCGCACCGGATAGATCCGATAAACGATTTAAAGATCCAGCTTGGCAAGAAGCCTGGCTCTTTGATTATATCAAGCAGTCATATTTGTTGACAGCTCGGTGGGCACAAAACCTTCTCGATAATGTTGATGGCATCGACCCCAAAGTCGCCCACAAGATTGAGTTTTACACGCACCAAATGATCGACGCCATTTCTCCAACCAACTTCTGGATGACGAACCCGGAAGTCTTGCGCGCAACAATCGAAACAAAAGGCGAAAACCTCGTCAACGGCTTGTCTCATCTTCTTGATGATATTGAACGCGGACATGGCCAATTGCTCATTAAGATGAGTGATAACACCGTCTTCAAGTTTGGCGAAAACATCGCATCAAGCAAAGGCAAAGTCGTCTATCAAAATGAACTAATACAACTGATCCAATTCTCGCCATTGACAGAAAAGGTTCACAAAACACCTATCTTAATCACGCCACCATGGATCAACAAATACTACATTCTAGATTTGAAGCCCGAAAGTTCGTTCGTCCGTTTCTTGGTCGATCAAGGCCACACCGTCTATGTCATTTCATGGGTCAATCCTGATGGCCGTCATGCCAAGTTTGGGTTTGACGATTATATGATGATGGGGCCAGTCACAGCGGCGCAGGAAATCAAAAAAATCACAGGTGAAAATACGCTCAACACCATCGGCTATTGCATTGGGGGAACCTTGCTGTCCTGTATGCTCGGCTGGCTTGCGGCGCTTGGCGACAAGAAGCCCTCTGAAATGCCGGAAATCAAGAGCGCAACGTATCTCGTGACTTTGATTGACTTTGAAAACCCAGGCGACATATCCGTCTTCATCGACGAAGAACAGGTCAAACACATTGAATCCATGATGGAGAAAGATGGGTATCTTCCTGCCTCCGTTATGGGGACAGCCTTTGCCATGCTGCGCGCCAATGATCTTGTCTGGTCCTTTGTCATCAACAACTATCTGATGGGGCGTGAACCGTTCCCATTTGATTTGTTGTCATGGAACTCTGACTCGACAAACCTTCCTGCGACGATGCAGAGCTATTACCTGCGCAATATGTATATGGAAAACAACCTCATCAAGCCGGACAAACTTTCCATGAAGGGCGTTCCTATTGATTTGCGCAAGATCACGATCCCGACCTTCTGCTTGTCCACAGTTGAAGACCACATCACACCGTGGCGTTCAACTTACGTGGCCACACAGACTTATTCGGGTCCTGTGACGTTCTGCTTATCCGGTTCCGGCCACATCGCCGGTGTCGTCAATCCTCCGGCCAAAAAGAAGTATGGCTACTGGACGAACGACACGGCTAAATGTCCCGCCGACCCAGAAGCGTGGCTGAAATCGGCACAAAAACATGATGGCTCATGGTGGCCTGAATGGGCCAAATGGCTTGAGCAATATGCGGGTGAGATGGTTCCAGCGCGTGATCCGGCGAAAAATCCGAACGTTATCGAAGATGCTCCCGGAAGCTATGTGCGCGTACGCGTGATGTAAACGGGGATGACGATTCTTGTCATCACAACAGGTGGCACGATAGGGGCGGTCCCCTATCGTGACCCGATCCATCCACCAAAATCATGTACGCTTCCAGAAGATGGATGCGATATAGTTCAGGATGTTATTCAAACGACATTCAGAAACATTCGAACGCGTTGTTTCTCCCTTGGCCTCCGCGATTCATGGTCTATCGATAACGCCTATCGCGAGAAGCTTCTTGATGTGATCCGATCTGCCCCCGAAGAAAAGGTCCTGATGACGCACGGCACAGACAGCCTTATTCAAACGGCAGATTTTCTGTATGCCAAAATGAAAGATGATACAGCTTTCGACAGGAAAGTTGTTATTCTCACGGGTGCGATGGTGCCGCTAGCCAATGGGCCCGAATCTGACGGCTATCAAAATCTTTGCTGCGCACTTCAACAATTAAGCGTAGCCAATGATGGCCTTACTGGCCTCAATATTGTTCTCTGTGACTTCGATACCGAAGGCGTTTGGCGCCCTCACCTTTATCGTTTTGAACCCAATCGATATGAAAAAGTCTATGCGCCAGATGGGCGCTATAACAGGCTTTATGATCGAGGCTAAAAGACCCCAGCAATTCTATCTATACCCACGCGCTAACTGCGCATACTCATCGGCACGGGCGGCGAACTCTGCGCGTTCTGCCTCAGTGATAGCACGCCAGTATTTGGCTGGCGAACCAGCCCACACCTGACCCGTTTCAACAACCTCATTGGATGTCAGCAAGGCCCCGGCGGCCAGCATCCCGCCGGCTGCCACGCGGGCTCCATCGAGCATCGTCGCCCGCATGCCGACAAACCCACCATCTTCAACCGTGCAGTCATGCAGCAAAGTACAGTGTCCCACGGTCACACCGTTACCGATATGCGTGCCTTGCGCACCATAGGTCACATGAATGATGGTTCCATCTTGAATATTGGTTTTGGCGCCAATGCGAATAGGCCCCACATCACCACGCAGAATGCAGCCCGGCCAGATTGAAGCCTCGGGCCCGATGACAACATCACCAATAATCACAACCTGCGGCGCAATAAAAGCAGAGGGATCAATTTGGGGATGGGTGGAGCGAAAAGGGAGAATGGGCATAGGCCCCCTACAAAGAAACACATTTGGTCTTTAACTCCTAGCATTTAGGGGAAGAACTATACAAGCCCTTCCCCGAATGCAAAATGCCAAATACTAAAGGCTTCTTACTCTTCTACCTTCTTCGACATACGCTTGCGGGTATTCGGATCAAGGTAACGCTTGCGCAAACGAATGGATTGCGGTGTGACTTCAACCAGTTCATCATTGTTGATGTAAGCAATCGACTTCTCAAGCGTCAGCAACAACGGCGGCGTGAGGCGAATGGCATCATCCTTACCAGAGGCGCGAACGTTCGTCAGCTTCTTACCTTCAAGGACATTCACGTCAAGATCATTTTCCTTGCTGTGTTCGCCGATGATCATACCTTCATACACCTTTGCCCCGGGCACGATAAGCATCGGACCGCGATCTTGCAACTTCCACATCGCATAGGCAACGGCATCACCCTTGGCGTTCGAAATCATCACGCCCGTACGGCGCGACTGGATGGGCCCCTTGTACGGCGCATAACCGTGGAAAAGACGGTTCATCATGCCTGTGCCACGTGTATCAGACAAGAACTCGCCATGATAGCCGATAAGACCACGAGCCGGAGCCAAGAACGTCAAACGCACCTTACCGCCACCTGAAGGACGCATATCGGTCAACTCAGACTTACGTTCGGACATTTTGCTGACAACGGTGCCAGAGAATTGTTCATCCACATCGATAACGACTTCTTCGATCGGTTCGAGGCGCACACCGTTTTCATCTGTTTGGTACAAAACGCGTGGGCGACTGATCGTCAGCTCAAAGCCTTCACGGCGCATCGTCTCAATCAAGATGCCAAGCTGCAATTCGCCACGACCGGCGACTTCGAAGCTGTCCTTCTGATCTGTTTCTTTGACGTGAATGGCAACGTTGCTTTCGACTTCACGCATGAGGCGATCACGGATCATGCGGCTTGTGACTTTGTCGCCTTCCGTGCCAGCGAGCGGCGAGTCATTAACCGAAAAGGTCATCGCGATAGTTGGCGGATCGATGGGACGCGCATGCAAGGCTTCAGTAACAGCGGGTTCGCAAATGGTATCAGCCACGGTTGCCTTACTCAGCCCCGCAATGGCGACGATGTCGCCTGCTTCAGCTTCTTCAACAGGCACACGTTCCAAACCACGGAAGGCCAAAATCTTCGTGATGCGGCCTGCTTCAATCTGCGTGCCATCACCTGACAAGGCCTTCACAGCCATGTTCGCCTTGATGCGGCCAGACTGAATGCGGCCCGTGAGCATACGACCCAGATAAGGGTTCGCTTCAAGAAGCGTTGCCAACATCGAAAAAGGCGCATCAGCGTCAACGTTCGGCGCAGGCACATGACGAACAATCAATTCGAACAAGGGCGTCAAATCTTTTTCTTCGTTGGCAGCTTGCTCTAGCTTTTCAACGGCCCAGCCTTGACGGCCAGAAGCGAACAATGTGGGGAAATCGAGCTGGTCGTCGGATGCGTCAAGCGCAGCAAACAAATCGAAGACTTCGTCATGAACTTCATTCACGCGAGCATCGGGACGGTCAACTTTGTTGATGACGACCATGGGTTTCAAGCCAATCGCCAGAGCCTTCGACACAACGAACTTTGTTTGTGGCAAGGGGCCCTCAGCGGCATCCACAAGCAAAACAACGCCATCGACCATCGACAAGATGCGCTCAACCTCGCCACCAAAATCGGCATGCCCTGGCGTGTCAACGATGTTGATACGTGTGCCGTTCCACACAACAGACGTACACTTGGCCAAGATGGTGATGCCGCGCTCGCGCTCAAGATCGTTGCTGTCCATCGCACGCTCTGCAACCTGTTGGTTGTCGCGGAACTGACCGGATTGACGGAAAAGGGTATCCACAAGGGTTGTTTTCCCATGATCGACGTGCGCGATAATTGCAATATTACGAAGTTCCATTTTCTTACTCTTTTCTACTTTCTTTAGACTCTAGATCTCACGACACAGACGGAATTTCGTATCCCGCAAAACGTAAAACACCCACGATCATAACCCAAACGGCAATCGCCGTTAAAGCAAAGGCCGTTACTCTATTCAACGTCATCACGCGCTCTTCGGTGAAATGCCCACGCAGCAAAGAAACGCCGCCGCTCAGCATCGCCCACCACAACGAAGATCCCAAAAAAATGCCGAGGATAATGACACTCGCCTCTGCACTGCTTTTCAACCCGCCAAATGTCGCGACAACAGCCAACACACCAAACAAAGTCGCCGGGTTGGTCAGCGTAATCACAAAACTTGTTGTCAAAGCCATAAGCGCACCACCTATCTTGATGTGCGCCCGTTTCAAATATTTTGTCTCAACCTCTTCCGCATTAGCTTGGCGAGGCTTATCTCGCCACATGTGCCACGCAATAAAGAGTAAGATCACCCCACCAATCACATGAAGCGCATCACGATGCGCTTGAACCACAACCGTAATGGCCGAGATGCCAAAAGCAGCCACCGCGCTAAAAAAAGCATCGGCAAAAGCCGCCCCAAACCCCGTGGCAAATCCAATCACCAGTCCTTTTTGGATTGTCCGGCGGATACAAAGCAACCCGACAGGCCCCACAGGAGCCGCCACGATAACGCCTAAAACCAGACCACGTACAAAGACGCTAACCTCATCGAACAACAGACCTACTCCGGCAGTGAAACACTCCTCGTGTGGCCAGCTTATGGCAGATGAAGGCTTCCAAGGCAAGAAAAAGGGCAAATTTATTAGTATTACTTTCAGCTCCCAGCCTTTACTTGCGCACCATCGTCCTTATCCC
>JAQUYN010000100.1 GCA_028691835.1 Alphaproteobacteria bacterium
CCTTCCCATCAGATACAGCACGATATAGCCGTAGGACTCCAGATACCCGAAGCAGCAGCTCGCAACGAAGAAATCCGCATCATCCCTGAGGAACAGAGATTTTGCCAATTTCAAACCGCTTTAAGCACCGTGTTCCGAGGATATGACGACCTCTCGCTAGGCAAACTCCACGAACGAGCTGACGCCGACAATGAGGTCAAATCGAGCATGACCTTTATGCGTGGCTATGGGGACCACATGCGAAGCGATTTTGACAGCCACTACAAGAACCTAGCCTCCCACATGCGCAGCCTTGAGGTTATTAATATAAATTAAAGCCTTAAGATAGCGGCCTAAAGCTTTGCTTGAATTATGAGGAACATCCATATAAAAGCTATCCGGCTCAAGTCCCCTTCGTCTAGAGGCCTAGGACATTACCCTCTCACGGTAGTAACACGGGTTCGAATCCCGTAGGGGACGCCATTCTTGTATGAATGTGGGCACTTCGCCCACGTTAATGTTTCCCCCGTTATTGATAAGCCCCACCATGGACGACCGAGCGCCTCGGATTGTCATTTCTTGGTCTTTGATCCTGATTTCGCTTGCGGCGACCTTAAGGTAGGCACGGGCGAACGCTGAAGGCACCGTTAGGCGGTCACGGATCACGCGACTGAAGGCTTCGATCCTCTGGGGAGATATGCCGTCCAGCGGCATTTGCTGCTTGCGCTTGAGTGCAGCAATTTCAAGAAGGATACTTTCCTTGCGGGCTTTGTTCTGGTGCGCCCGATCCCCGATCATGTCCATATCCAACGCGCCGCGCTCTATGGCTTGCAAAAGATTGTTTTGGGCTTGCTCGACTGCTTTAAGCTCGGCTTCCAGCTTCTTGATCTGCCCTTTGTCCAAACTGCCGTTCTTGGCGACTTCGGCGCGAAGGTCATTCAAAAGCCCTTTCAAATATTCAGCCGTGCAGACCTTCTGCCGGAAGGCATCCAAAACCAATTCCTCCAGCTTGTCGGCTGGAATGTTGCGTGACGGGCAAGAGGCGTTGCCTTTGCTGATCCTGTTTGTGCATTTATAATAAGGGTATTTTCCACCTTTGCCCGTGACGATTGTCATGCCGGAACCGCAGCAACCGCACTTCAAAAGACCTGTCAGCAAATGGGGCGAAGTCTCGCGGCGAGGAACGCAGCGTTTGGGCGAAAACGCGCTGCGCAGCTTGGTTGCCTGTTCAAACAAGACTGCATCAATGATGGCAGGAACGGGAACCTTGACCCATTCGCTTTCTGGTTTGGTTCGGCGGGTCTTGCTATCCACTTTGTTGAAAACGTGCAGCCCCATATAGGTGAGACTTGAAAGCACTTCAAAAACCTTTTGAACGCGCCAGAGTTTGCCGCGCATCAAAAGGCCGCGTTGGTTCAGGTTCTTGGCGATTTCCTTCATGCCCATGCGCGGACTTTCTTTGCCATGGACGTATAGCGTGAAGATTTCGCGGACAATCTCAGCTTCGGCGGGGTCAATATCCAGTTTCTTTTTCAGCCGCCCATGCGTCCCCGTGCGTCCCGCTTCAATCGTGCGAAAGCCAAAGGGAGCCTTTGCACCGTTAAAATAACCCTGCCGCGCATTTTCATTCATGCCGCGCAAAGTGTGCTTGGCGTTTTCTTTGCTTTGGTATTCGTCAAACATCATCAACATGCTTTGCAGCATGTGCGCCATTGGATCATTGCCAAGCTGTTGCGTGATGGAGACAAGATCAACGCCCGCCTTGCTAAGTTGCTTCTTATAGGAAAGGGCTTGTTCCAAATCGCGGAAGAAACGCGAGAAGCTATGGACAAGAACAATATCAAACGGCGTCGGTTTTTCCACCGCCGCCGCGATCATTTCTTGAAACTGTGGCCGCTTGTCGTCTGTAGCGGTGGCTCCTGCCTCGACATACTCGGCAACAACGGTGTGGCCGTTGCGCTTGCACCAGTCACGCATTTGGCGCAACTGGTCGGGAATGGACAGTTCATTCTCCGCTTGGCGTGTCGTTGACACCCGCGCATAAAGGGCAACTTTCATTTTCTTCTTCGCTTTCTGCAATCTGCATTTCCTTAAGAATCTCGGATAAATAGGCCAAAAGCAACTGGATTTCTGCGGGACGCGCCCCGTCCCTGAAAACAAGGCTTAAAACGAGGTCACGTTCAGTCATTTTGGAACCCCATTTCACGCATTCTTTGGGCAACGCCATCTTCCCAGTCCAACGGATCATAGAGAGCGTGCAAACGAACGCGCAATAGCAACAGCACATCGGCAAGGCTGATTGTTTTAAGGTTCATTTTGACGGCGTGAAGTGCGCCGACCCTTTTAAGGTATCCTAAAACGATGATAAGGAGCCGCAAAAACCTTTCCTCTGAAACGCCCGCTTCATCCAATTCACGAACAACGCCAACTGCGGGCATTTGTTCGATGCGATGAAGATAGTCTTGCCAGAGAGGATGCAACGGGCAATCCTTAATGGGCTTCATCGCGTCTTTAACTCGCAGCGAGGTATGATCAGACGCATGGCGACGCAGGAGGTCGCCTTGTCTATCGCGCAGATCATCCAACGTCCTGATGCCCATCTGTTGCAACCGCGCTTTGCGGAACTGCCATTCAATGCGCCACACATGGTCAGTCTCGCCGCCCCAGATCGGATAAAACCAAGTTTTCCCGCTGGCCTCGCGGATTTCGTCGCTTTTGTTATAAAAACGCATCTTGACATCACCCGACCCAAAATCGAACGTCTGATTAACGCCCATGCTTCGATGAAGCCTGTCGGTCTTGGCGGCAGAGGAAAAGTTTTCAAGGCTGAAATCGACTTGCGGGATCAAATAGTCAGCCGCAAAATCCACGCGAGAAACGCTTTCAGCCTTATAGGGACGCAACCCAACAGAGGCCGCCCATTTCCGAAAACGATCATGACAAGCTTCCCAGCCTTCATGCCAAAGAGCAGATGCCGGAAACCTAACGTGAAAATTCGGCTGAATAAATTCGCCAAAGGCGACTTGGAAAGATTTATTTTCCATGAAGAGCGAATAGCCGCTATTCGTCCCGTGGTTTGATAAAAGAAATTCTTCGCAGCCAAGAGCGACAACTTTTGTTGCCTTTCCCTTTTGGCGGCGCAAAGCGTCACGCTCTGCAACCAAAGCCGTGAAGTCCAAATCTGATTTGACCACGGCGCGAAGGTAGTAGCAGACTTCAAGGGTATCAATGCCCGAGGCTAGAAATCTGAAAGGTTCCGTATGATCATGGGACATGCGATGTTCCTATTGGGTCAAAAAAAGGGGTTATGGAAGGTTAAGCCGAGCCACGACATCGGCGCAGTTAATGACCAAGCCGCTCTTGAAGTTAAAGTCCTTATTGGCCTTGCTGTCGTGGAGCGTGAAGACATCGTCGCCCGATATTCTGCCAATCGGGACAATCTGGTATCCCGAACCTTTGTTCGGTTGATCAGAAAGGCCATAATAAATGATATAGCCGCCATAGCCCTGCCTATCGGTCTTGCCCATAAGCGCATTCGCGCTATCAGAAGTTTTCATCGCGGTATCGAAGAACTTGCGAAAGGCTTTAAGGTTGCCGATGGTCACGCCGTATTTAGAAAGCTCGTGCAGATAAGCGGCGACGATGATTTCTTGTTCTGGGTATTGACGGCTCCGCCCCATGCCCGTGTGTTTGTCGCCGACAGGACGCAACAAGTCGTTGCTCGTCCAATGTTTGATCTGGCGAGAAACGAACTTCATATCCGCATCGCGTTGGGATGCAGAAAGGCGGGGGACTAGTTCCCCGTGTGAATAGGTGACGTTGGTCATGGGCAGGAACATAGGACACGCCGTGTTCCTTGGCAAGGACTTTTTCCAAGAAAGCCACCTTTTCCGTCTAGCCCCCCATGTTATACGAACGGGGGGCTTTGGGGCGCGGCCTCTCCGCTCCGCACTCCACGCGCCAAAGGCGCGTGGAGCCTCCGCAGCGGCACCGCCCGCACCCTATTTGCGACGAAGAGAAAGCGGCGCGGCTGGGGAGGTTTGCGGCAAACGACGCATCCGAAAATCAGCAGCGGGGCGACAGCAAGCAAAGCAACCGGTTCTTGCGTCACCATCAAAGCAACGCCCCACGTCCTCGACGGGGTTTAACCCGCCGACCCGCGCCGCTGGCGCGGGCAAGGGACAGCGTGGGGCTACGGCACCACCAGCCCTTGCGGATAGATCGCTTTTCATTCGTGAAAGAGGGGAAACGCTAGAGCAAGCCCCTCAATCGGCAACAGCGGGACAGCGGCAACATGGTTAAGGGCGTTTTATCAACCTCGTGCTTTTGCTGGATAAAAGGATTAACATTAACGCATTCTTAACGCTAAGTTGTTGAAAGTATTGTTGTATTTGATTTTTGGGTGATCGGCATGATAAGTTTCTTTTGTTGAAAGGGCTATTTGCCACGAAACTTTTTGGAACAGGGGATAAAAATGCTTTATACTGATCGGCAAAACACACCACACCCTGTGATGGCGGATATGCCCAGAAGAGAATTAACTCCCGAGGAAGCCGAGTTTGTTTCAAACGTTGCGGCTTCATTGAAAGAAAAAAGGTCTGACGAACTTCCAGAAGGTTTGTCAGAGGGGCAGATGCTTGTCCGACAGGTTTTCAAGGATCTTCAATCGCCTGAGGTGCGGGCTGTTTTGGATGATCAAACCAGCAAAATTCTCCTTAAAATTGCTCGCGGAGAGCCCGTCGTTGTTGAAAAACCAACTATTCCTCCTAAAAAGCGAGGCATTGTGGGGCGTTGGTTCGCTGCCGTTTTAGCATAACGGCAAAGTTAAACAGTAGTTTCAGATTTTGCAGCTCTTAAAAGTGATTTTAAGAAAGGGATTTCTATGTCCGAAGAACAAAGTGAACAGGTGCCTCCTGAAAGCAAGGAGCCTTCCCTTAAAGATCAGATCACGGATATTCTTGATCGTTCCGATGCAAAATTTTTATCTTTGTATGAAGAAGGGGCAGGTCTTGACCTTCTTGAAGGCCTTGCCATCCTGTTAGCCCATGCAAATTTTAACAGAAACGTTGCAAACAATCTTGTTCCAGGGGCAAAAGAAAAACTACCCATTGATGCTGCAAATAGAATTCTTGGTGATCAGTCCGATTTCGAAAAGTATATCATAGAAGAACAAAAGTTTCTGAATTATTATATTAGTGAACTGGCAAAAGCCCGTGAAAATGAACGGATCGCACGGATCGACGGGAATACGCGCCTTAAATCTACCCTTATTGTGTCTGTGACGGTCGGCACGGTTTTCTGTGTGCTGTCGCCGTTTGTGACGACGCTGTTGCAACCAGCCGCCGACAAGTTATGCAAGCCTGCAAAGCAGGAAGAAAAGGCTCCCCCTGCGCCTGTGATGCAATTTAACAATACAACAAACTACTATGGGCCTGTCACGATCAACGATAATTGCCCGCACAACGCACAACCGGAGCAACCGAAAAAGAGCGCTGCGAAGCCGAGCAAAAAAGCGATGAAAAGACATCCGTAGATGGATATGAAGATTTATCGTTATGCAAGAGCTTGCTTGATTGCGGCCTCGCTCGGCTTTGCCCGTGACTGAAAGCGTTTGATCCGATACCCCGCGCCCGTTAGCATGGCGTCCCGCTTTTGATCCTTTTCGGCTTTGTGCGTCTTGTCGTCCAATTCCACAATGGCGACGACTTCCATCGTCCCGCGTTGGCAAACCACGAAATCAGGGTGCTTTTGACTATAGCTGTTTCGCAGCGCCGTTTGCTCCGCATAGGGCTGTCCACCGGAAACACAAAGCAAGGCATCCAGCGAAACTTGTGGAAAAACATGGTGATCTGGCAGCGCACGGCAAAGACGATCAAAGAATTCTCGTTCATTATCCGTCAGGATCGGCCTTTTAAGGAGGCGCGTTGTCTGCACACCCCGTCGTGTTTTCAATTGACGAGATAGAGTTTTCAATAACATAGCCACGATGACCGCCCCGACCAAGGCCAGAGTTGGCCGCAGGGAACCCGCCGCGATTAAGCGGGATATGGCATCGGACAAAGAGGCAAGCATTTGATGCATAATTCATCCTTGCACAGCCCATTATTTTGTTCAATATATCGAGGTGTTTATTTTTAACGGCTGTTGTGTCATCCCCGCATGGACTTGCGGGAAACATTTGCAGCCAATCTGCGCCGGATAAGGAATGCGAAAGGACTTTCGCAGGATG
>JAQUYN010000027.1:0-9470 GCA_028691835.1 Alphaproteobacteria bacterium
TTCAAGAGCGGCCGCTGCGCTTGCTTGTTCACTCAACGTATAACCTTCGACGACAACATCCTGAAGCGCAGACATATCATAATCGCCATCCGCATAGCCCGAACGCTCTAGCAACTTGGCGACAACATTCGAAAGCGTGTCCCCTGTCTCATGCCGCTTGAGCAGCCCAAGCTGGCCGAGCCGTCCGGCATACCCAATATTGCCACAGATTAAAAGTCGCGCAGCGCTCACGCGCACGGCATTAAAATAGAGCGCCGATGAGACAAAATCAGCCACAGGCAACGCATCTGTCAGTCGTGTGAATACACCCTCATCCAGCAAGATTTCGCTCATACGATAGATATTTTCCGTACTCGGTCGATGAACGATCACGACGTGGTTGCCAATAACGACGGGCACATTGCTCGCCGATGATGTAAAAACATCGCTTGTGAACGTTTGCCATGGACGCGTAACGGTCACGCCTGTTTGACTTGGCACAAACGACATCATTTGCAGATCAATCAACGTCAAATAAAACAGAGTCCATTCATCGTCTCCCGTTTTACGCAACGTAACCTGAGGCCCACTGCCACTGCCGAGATTATGGCCGGATGAGACAGTGAACGCCGCGCCAACTTCTAACTTATTATCCGTCCAACATAGATACCGCGCATAGAGCGTGGTAAAACTCAGCGAGAGATCCCCCATATAAGTCAGCATTCCGTCTCCGAATGAACGAAATTGCGTATAAGCAACGCCGACACGGTTGGCATAAGTTCCAGCACCCCACACATCCACAAATCCGCAATCTAAAAGTGAGGTCCCAGAACGCATAAGCACGCGAACACCGCGAGATGTGCCCCGGTAATCATTGATAACGACATGATGCGCATCGATCCATGCAATCTGCCGCAACTCCATCTTCAACATACTTGTGCTCAAGATCGCACCAAAGCTGTTGGTCAACGTGTCATAGATCACGGTGTGATAGGGCAATTCGCTTGATCCATCTTGCAACCCAAGCGCCACGAAACGCTCATCAGGAGCCAAAGCCCAGCTATGATCACCGACATCTTCACAAACGAAACTTTCACTGACATCACTGCGCAGTTCCACAGGTGCGCTGCCCGTCACATCGTACGTCGTCACAATAAACTGGCCCGTCTCGCCATCGCTTGCGTACCCGCCAACAAGCATTTGACGGGCGCTCACAGCACCGCCCTCAACAACTAACGGCGGCATGCCGCCTTGCTTGTTTGTCACAACAGCATGCGTAACATTCGGATCAATTTGCCCCAGCCATGTCGGTTCATTCGAAACGACCTTTGGCACAATCTCAAACGTCATGTTGGGCAAACGGTTCCCAAACTTGGCCAACTGCAACCCTTCAAAAACAAGATAGGCCACACCGCGATAAGCCGGAGTCAACCCTGCCCCGATCCACGATTCCAAAAGAGGATCGACAGGCTGGTCTTGCGCACCAAGATGCATCGTTGAACTTCCAACGACTCCCGACAACCACACACCGTCTTGATAAATCACTTTACTATCGGCCCAAATTGTTTGAATGCCGCCGATCTCCCCTTCCCCAATCGCGATGGCGCAATTGATACTGTACGTATAAGTTGTGCGCGTCTGATTAAAGGCGCTGCTAATCACGCCACCCTTCCCGCCGCTTACCGCCGTCTCGTGCGACGTTTCTATTAAGTCCGAAGCCCATATGACATTTCCCGCGACACGCGCCTGGCCAAAGGTCAAGGGTATGGCAAGACCATAGCGCGAGTCCTGCACCTTAAAGTTTTCAAGCCGCGCACCATCCGTTACGGATGAAGACGCGCTCCACCCGATTTCCTGATCGATAACATGTCCGACCTTGCGGGCAAGCGACGACAAAACTTTGCCGCCCAAACCGGGGACGATCATATTGCCGACCGAACTGCCGACACTGGATAAAAGTATAGATGCCATGTTTTCTAATCCGTTGTAATAAACGTAAAACGATAAATGCCGACCAGTCGTCGTCGCCAATACGCGCCGATTTCACTTTCGACAACTTTGCCAGCCGGGGCAAAACTGTGAATCAGACGTTCACTGGTCACCGCCAAAGCAACATGCTGAGGCTGTTGATCATACCGAAAGACAAGAACATCACCGGCCTCGACGGTCGTGACAGGCACGGCCCCATGCGCGACCAAGGCCGCGATCAACGAAACGCCATCGGGACGTTGCGCGTAATCCGTTCGGTCGTGAACAGCTAGCCCAACAGATCGCAACGCAACAATGATAAGGCCGATGCAATCCAGCCCAACTTGGGGCAAGCGCCCCTGATGATGAAAAGGCGTGCCTAAACACGCCCGCGCTGACTCGATAAGGCAATCAATCTTACTCATGGCATCCTCGTTTTTTAATTAAGCCTCTGGATATTCCAAGATTTTTCCAATTCCCGGCAAATAGGGAAACCCACCATAATTCAGTCCGTTGAAAAAACGCGTTCTGCACGTCGTAAAACGTTTATCGCAGCCTGCCGTTACCTTGTATGTGTCGCCAATACATATTTCGTAAGGCAAGGGTATCCACAGCGTAAATAAATGAGATGAAACCTTCCACGAGCTCACCTCACAACTTGCGCCAATGTTCGCGCCGCCCGTCCACACCAACAGCCCCTCATCAAACTGGCCCGTATCTTGTGTGCGCGCCTCATCGTAAAAGGTCCGCGCGTCGCCAAGGGCTGTAACGCTGCCCGCTACAGTATAAGCGTCTGGATCGACCCCGCACCGCGTGTCGCCAAAACAGAAACGGCACTCTGGCGTGTACGTCTCGCCAACCTTACGCGTTAGCAAATCGTGAAACCCGCGCAAGCCCGCCCCATAACGTCCACCGCTTAAGGCAATCTCACCGAGCCAACCGCGACGAATATGCACAATGCCTTGCGAAAGGTCCGCCCAGTTGCACACGAACACATCGATACGCGCATGGTCGTAAAGACCAGCCTGCAAGTCGCCTTCCGTAATCAATGCACTGTCGAGAATCCCGACAACTTCGTAATCTTTTGTTTTCAGTTCGGTATTCTGGATCAACTTTTCCGATGTGAACGCGCCATCAGCGTAATAGGTCAAACCTTCAACGCTAAGATCGACATCATGCGACGTGAACGCAACAACCACGTTATCCGTGCGCGTGATCCGCACAAGTTCGGCAAGCGTCGTAAGGTCCGAACCCAAATGTGTGGCAAGTTGCGTACTGATTGTTTTCATCACACCCTCACTTCGATCAGCGGTATTTCAGCTTCATTCACAACATGAGTGTCGGCCTGCACTTGCAACCTGTCCGTATCGAAACGCACGGGCACATCAAAACTGTATCCGGCCTTAACCACTGCGCCAACATCTGGAGCCTGAGACAACGTAACAACCCCCGTCGTCGCATCCACGCTCCATGACGTTGTATATTCCGTATCATCAACCCCGAAACGCACCGTACCGGCCACAGGTTTTCGAATATCGCGAACAAACGAAACGCCGCCGCTACCATATGTCTTGACCAACTGAAACTGCGTTTTGATGCCGTCCCCGACGCCGATAATCTGATCAGCCCACGTCGGCTCGGCTCTGCCGTCACTCGCGCTTGTATGATCACCCCAATCGATGAGACGAAACCCACGCGCACGTCCTGCCCGCGCCAAAAAGAAACTCAACAACACGCTGGCATCCGCAGCGGTCACGATCCCTGTACGTGCATCAAAGCGCCGACGCGCCTGGCTCCAACACTGGTTGCGCCTTTCATAACCGCCATAGATACTCACAACTTCGGTCATAAACTGGGGACCACCTTGTGATCCATAAGCCACGCGCAAAGGCAATCGCACTTCATCAAATGCCATTTCCATCTCTCCTTCCTTAATTGAACGCCTAATTCAAATATTGCGTTTCATGCACAAACAACTTCATGCGACCTTTGCCGCGTCCGACGATACGGGCTTGCCTGATCGTATAAACACGCTCGCCCGACGTCATCCGCAGTTCATTTGTCAAATCCAAATCATCACGAGGCCGCGTCGTCACGATATGGGTGCTGTCATCTTGAGCCACCGAAACTCGCCGCTCATAAATATCTTCAATGGCGCCCCAGAGTGACGCAATCGTGCTCCATTCCGCAACATGCCCTCCCTGACCATCTGCAACAAGACGACAGCTCTGCACAAGAAACGGCGTATTCATGCGTCCTGTTCTCATGCGGCCCCCAATCCCAGCAAACGATAGGGCTGCAACAAGCCTTCAATGACCAAAGGCACCTTTGCTGTGGCCCCTTCCAACAAAGCCTCTCCGCGATGCTCGTACCAGTGAAGCGCCAACTGCTTGATCGCAAGGCGCAATGGGGCGGGCACATCACTGGCCACGACGCCATAGCCTGCGATATACTCAATCAGCATACCGTTAGCGGCACGCTCAAAATTGGCCCACGTCTTGCCATTACGCAAAACAAGCAGAGCTGGTTCGCTGGCTGCATCGATAAAATAGTTATTATTCTCCCACAGCGTTTCTTGATCTTGATCGTCATAGGTCCGCACGGCTGTTACGGAAATCAACGGCGGACGTATCAAACGAATACGATCTTGCGAAGGCCGCGATGAGAGATACTGCGCCCACGTCTGCGCGATAAAAGCGCGGCGCGTATAAGTTTCACACCACTGCCGCGCAGCAATAAGCAATGCGCTCAACAACTCGTCGTCGGCGTCGTCGTTGATCCGCGCATGCGCCTTCATTTCGTCGAGCGTCACAGGCTCCACGACGGGGGGCGTGATTAATCTGCTTGATTTCATTCTCAATCCTCCTTGATCCCAAAAATAGAAAAAGGGTGTCCGCCTCCTGCGAACACCCCGCCTTCTCTCTCCTCACAAAGCTCCCTTTAAACGACAGGGGCCATTCTCGGATGCCCCATCAGGACCTGAGCCGCGCTCAACGCCCCCGTTGTTGCACCTGCGACCGTCATGACAACGCGCACATAACGATGAGCACCGAGATAGCCGACGCTTTGCACCGTGTTGGCGCCGGCCGCGCTACTCACAACGGCAAAGCTTCCGTCGAGATCGCTTTCGGAAACAGCGGTAAATGTCGCATTATCTGTTGAATGCTCAACAGAGGGCATATGCGTGCCATCCGTATAAGCGCCGAACGATACGATGATCGACGCCGAGTCATACCCACGCAAATCAACTCCTGTTCCGTTCAACGTGCCTGTTACCCGCGCCACCGGGGCCAATGAAGGCATCGGCTTTGTGTTTCGATAAAGATTTCTCACTGTCATTCTTCTCTCCCCTTCCTTTGGATATATCAATTCCCATTTAAAAAACGTCGTGCCAACGAAGGCTGGGATTACATGACGTTTTTTTCGTTTGGCTAATGATCAAACAGTCGCGAACTTCAAGACCTTGATCGCCTCAAAGTTTACAACGTCGCCACCAACACGCTTGCTGCAACGGAACTTTACAAACGGCGCAGCGGTGTATGGATCGCGCAAAGTCTGCAACCCAATGCGATCTACAATCGTATAGCCTTCCGCAAAATTACCGAACGCCGCCGAAAGAGAACCGGATGCGATGGCAGGCATATCGTCGGCCAGCACAATCGGATAGCCAAGAATCGTGGCGGGCATTCCGGCTTGCAAACTTGGCTGCCAGATATAGGCTCCTGTGCCACCTTCCTTGAACTTACGCACCGCATCGACGACCGAGCGCGGCATCAACCAACTCGCCTTGGGTAAATAACCTGAGCGCAATTTATTCATCAGGGTAATCAACGAGTCCGCCGCATTGCTTGACGCGAACGCACCATCAACCCCAGTCGCCACATGCTCCAACACTCCCCATGTGCGTGCATCATCTGATGTTGCAGCGGTGCTATAGCTCAGGAACCCACGCGGTTGCCCGACACCATCACCACTGACAAAGGCCGTGTTCTCACGACGAGAGAACTTTGACGCGACGCGATCGACAAGCCACGACTCGACATTCACGATGCTGTCATCCAAAAGCTTTTGCGTGGCCTTGGGCTGAGCATAAAGCTCATGCACAGGAATCCGAATGCGCCCAATAGCGCCTTGATCCGTGTCGGCACGTGTTCCAAGTTCCGAAACCCATTGAGCCTCGGCCTCATTGGTATCACGCAACATATCAACGGCTTCCGATGAAATGCTCATCACCGTCGAAATTTGTCGCATGGGCGTTGTGTCAAACTGGCGCGTGACAATACGATCCGACATTTCCGATGGCACCATGTAACCGCCTTGCTGATCGGCAATGACGCTCATATCCTTGATCTGCATGTCGGCATCGGGTTCGACGCCCTTTGTCAGATAACGCATGAAGGCCGCCTTATACTCGCTTTGGCCATCATCAAGCACAGCCTCGCCGCCTTGGGCAAACCCCATCGCCGGACGACGAAGAACTGTCTTCACCGATGAAACCTCGTCTTGCAATTTGGTCAACGATTGGTCCATGCGGCCCAGCTTGTCCGACACGACTACATCGACGGTACCTTTGCGTTCAAGTTCGTTCAGACGCATATCGTTGACGCTTTTATATTCTTCAAAAGCGCGAGCCAGCGTTTCCGAAGCCGACTGAACTTCGTTCATATCAATCATCCTTTATTCCTCCTTGGGTTTTTCTCTTTCAAAACACGAGCCGCTTTTTTCAACCGTGCAACGACGGCCCGCGTCGCAACGGTGTCTGTTTTGCCCTTCGCCTTAGACAAAGGACGTTTCGTTACAGTTTTCACAACGCTGATCCGGGCCGCATCATTGGCCGGAAAAGTCACCAGCGAGACTTCAAAAAGCTCGACATCGGTCAGCACACGCGCTTTACGTTTGCCATCGATTTTACTGGTAACGACGCGATAGCCGATGGAAAGCCCGGTCAGGGCCTTCATCTTCAAAAGCTCATAAGCCTCGCGTCCTTTTTGCGTGGAAAGGGCGAGCCGCCCCTGCACCACAAGACCGTTTTCATCTTCGGCCATCGCAACCCACAACCCGATAGGGATTGTGGGATCGTGCATCCACAGCATGGCTGGTGCCGCATTCTTGGCCTGCCATGCGGCCAAGCTGCGTTGGAAAGCGCCCTTGGCCACGATTTCGTTATAGCTATCAACGTTACCAAAAACGCTGGCATAGCCCACAAAAAGCCCATCAGCCGCCAGCGATTTTACCGCCAATGGCTGTGTCATATGTTGAATATTCATTGTTATCCTTTGTTTGTTATACGGAGCTATAGCTGATCCAAAATAAAATGATGAAGCACAGGTAATCAAAAGAGCCGTCATTCAAGGGGGAAGCTTGCCCCTAACACTTCCCCTCTCCGTGAACGACCACCGGGTAAAGCCGATGGCTTCGGGTTCCGGCTCGAAGCCGGATTGGTCAGCCCAAAGGGGGCCGACGCCTTTCTTCCCTCTCCCCCTGCGGGAGAGGACAGAACAACTTAGGCTTGCCCCTCGGCAAGTCTTAGTTTTTCTTGGTGAGGGGTCTCCTTTGTTTCTACGCGCTTGCCCCCTCCTACTTCGGCCCATAGCCCAACGCGGCCCGCTTTTCATCCTCGGTCAGGAAATCTGCCCCGACGAGTTTGTCCCACAACAGGTCACGTTGACTCGTCAGTGCGCTGACTTCGTCGCGGTCATAATCCACATACAACTCATTCCCGAACGCTGGCACAAGCCAGTGATCAAATGCGGCGACGACGCGAGACAATAACGGCAACACCGTCTCCTCATACAAAGCCAACCGCGCTTCTTTCATGTTGGCGTAAGTTTGTGCGCCTTGAATGCCGATCAACTGAACAGGCACGCCAAAGGCCAGCGCAATATCACGCGCCGCCGCATCGCGACCGTCCAGCCAATCCATATCTTTGGGCGACAGGCTCATCTCCTGCCAAGACAGACCGCCTTCCAAAACCATCGGACGACCAGCATTCCCTTTGCCTTGGTAATGTTGATCCATCTCATCGCGTAAACGGCTGACTTGATCGTCCGACAACGTCGTGGGGCCATCCTTTGGCGAAAAGACCAAAGCCCCCGAAGGCCGCGCCCCATGACTGAGAAGCGCTTGGTTCCATGCGCCAGCGGCATTATGCTGATCAATCGAAACCATCGCGGCTTCAAGCGGCGCCATTCCATACCAATCATCCAAAGGATGAAAACTCTTGATATGAAGAATGGCGCTTTCACCTGTCAACGGATCGCACGCCCAACGAGTCACCTTGCCGCCGACGCTATATTCATAGCCTTGTGGCAAACCGTTGGGGCCGGGTATGACCTTCATACGGTCGGGACGAAGCGCATAAAGCTCCGTTGGTTTCTGCCCTTCTCGTGGACGAACAGCCTCGACATAGGCATTCCCAGATGTCAGAAGATTGATATAACGCCTTCCAACAACGCCGCGCCATGTTGCATAGGGTTTGGATGCGCAAGCAAATCCAAGAGCGGATGCTCATCAAGTTCATCACCTCCTTCGGTGTAAAGTAACCATGGGATGTTGGCGGCGGCGCTGGCGATCAAAGACACGCAGCGATACGCCACAACATTTTTCTTATAACCTTCATCAATCTGCGCGTCGTAACGGCGCGGCGTCCATTTGGGACGCCCTGTATGGCTCCAAGCAATCACAGGGCCAGCGGCACTCATCTTTATTTCTTGCGGACGCACCCATCGCGTCACGAGATCGCGTAATCTCATGTTGGTCTTCTCCTGTTTGTGTTGATGAAAAGGACTAGGGGCTAGGAGCCTCCTAAATGCTCCGTATCCTCGGTTCACCCCGCCCTGTTTCGCTCAACGCGGTAACGGCCCAAACCATCGCGTCCACACGATCCGGCGACTTCGCCTTATTTTCAGCTGGCGTGAACTTTGTCATTTGATCCTCCAGCTTTGGCAATGATCCAACGTGCTTAACGCGGCCTTGTTCATAAAGAGCCGCGACTGGCAGAGCACGATCCATCTTGCTGCGCAAAGCACGTACGGGTTTAAAAAAGATAGTGGGCATAATCTGTTTTAAAATGCGCTCCACAAGATCACCGCCTGCATTGACTTCACCGACTATCATTTGCGCTTCTACCTCCTCATATAAACGAATGGCCTTGCGAGCCCATGCTTCCGGCGAAGCGCGACACGACCAATCGGCCAATATGTAAATGTTGCCATCAAGACCGCGTCCGGCGGCCACGATTCCCGTCTCATCACTCTTGGCCCCACTGCTCATGGCGGGATCAATCGCAACAATAATCCGTGCCATCTCTGGCGCAGCTTTCACACGGCACGCATCAATTTGATCACGGAGCCAAAGCGCGCCTTCCATGTCATCTAAAAGCTCGGCATTTAATTCTTGCCGACCAAGGCGCGTGCCTTCGTAACGTTTTTTCAACTGCTGCAGCACGCGAGCAGGCAAGTGTTCCTTATTGTCAAAGGTGCTGCCCCGCGTAAGGCAAACCCCTTTGCCCGACTGTGCCACCA